>CALJSV010000177.1 GCA_937976095.1 uncultured Clostridia bacterium
GGATACAGTCAAAGCAAGGTTGTGGATTCCAGGCCTACTGAAGAAGAAGCAGCGATAAGGCGCAGAAGAGAGTGTGAAAAGTGCTCGAAAAGGTTTACTACCTACGAAAAGGTAGAAGAAATGCCGCTGATAATTGTTAAAAAGGATGGAACCAGGGAGGTTTTTCAACGCAACAAGGTTATTAACGGTCTTTTAAAGGCCTTTGAGAAAAGACCTGTACCAGTAAGCAAAATAGAGCAGATAGTTGATAGTCTCGAAAAAGAATTATATAACTCAATGGAAAAGGAAATATACAGCCATTCTATAGGTGAGATGCTCATGCATAGAATAAAAGAGGTTGATGACGTTGCCTATGTTCGGTTTGCATCTGTATATAGACAGTTTAAGGATCTTAACACCTTTATGGAGGAGTTGAAAAAGCTCATCAATGAGAGATAAAAGGTAAAGTAAAATAAAAAGTTGTTGACATTATAAATTGTCTCATGGTAATATTTTAAGAAATTGAATAATCGCATAAACTCTTATCCAGAGAGGCGGAGGGACTGGCCCAATGAAGCCCGGCAACCGGCGATTATATCGCGTAAGGTGCTAATTCCAGCAGTAATTGACAATTGTGTCTTATGGTACAATTGCTATAAGTTACTGGAAGATGAGAGAGGAATGGTTATATTTATAATTGTGCCTCTTTCGTTTGAAAGAGGCTTTTGCTTTTTATTCGATAATATATCGATAGGAGTGAGTAAAAATTGGGAAAGACCAGGATAGCATTATTAGGATTTGGGACTGTGGGAACAGGGGTATGGAATATTCTAAGCACCTCAAAAGGAGAAATCGAGGCAAATATAGGTGAAGAAATAGAAATTGCCAAGATACTGGTAAAAAACATAGGGAAAAGGAGAAGGGTGGAAGTACCGCCTGGAATTCTAACTACTGATTTTGAAGAGATACTTAAGGATACAAGCATCAAGGTGATTGTGGAGGTAATTGGAGGTATGGAGCCGACATTGGACTACATAAAAATGGCTCTTGAAAGCGGAAGACATGTAGTTACTGCTAATAAGCTGCTGATTTCAAAATTTGGAAGTGAAATATTAAGGTTGGCAGCAGAGAATTCTGTTAACCTGAGATATGAGGCCAGTGTATGTGGAGGAATACCTCTTATCAATGTCATTAAGGAAAGCCTGTCAGTTGAGAGGATAAATGAGGTTGCAGGCATACTTAACGGAACAACTAATTATATTCTTTCCAAAATGACTGATGAAGGCTGCAGCTTCGAGACAGCATTAGCCGAGGCCCAGGCTAAGGGCTTCGCAGAGGCAGATCCTACCTCTGATGTAGAGGGCTTTGATGCCCTTTATAAGCTCAGGATTTTGTCAAAGCTGGTATTTGGAGTTGAAACTAATGAGGATTTAATATTTAGAGAAGGGATTACTAATATAACTAAGGATGATATAAGCCATGCCAAGGAGCTGGGCTATAAAATAAAGCTGCTTGCAGCCGCTAAAAGAAGTATGGATAAGATAGTGCTCAGAGTAGCTCCCACCTTGGTGCCGGAGAAGCATTTTCTTGCAGGGGTTGGAGATTGCTTTAATGCCGTTTTTCTCAAGGGAGCTGCAGTAGGGGAGCTTATATTTTATGGTAAAGGGGCAGGAGAGCTTCCAACTGGCAGTGCCGTTGTTAGCGATATAGTTGGAATACTGAGAAACAAATCAACAGGACAAAAGGATAGAAAAAGCACAGTCGATATAAGCTGCCAGACTACTGAATGGAGTAAAAGTAAGTACTTTGTGAGGTTTTCTATGAATAATAAAACATATGACATCCAAAAGCTTATATCAGTTTTCGAGAGTGGCAATTCTCGAGTATCTAAAATGCTTAAGGTGGAGGAAGCAGCAAAAACCTCAAATGTACTATTAATAATTTCAGAAGCTGATACCCTTGAGCTTCGCAAGGCACTTGCAAAGCTGGAAGCTACTTTTGAATCAGTAAAAGGCTTGAGGGTCTTAAGAGTAGAAGACTTTGAAGCAGAAGAGTTCAATCCTCAAATATTAGATGCAGGAAATTTGTAAAATATTAGTAGCAAGGAGATATAAAAATGAATGATAGAAAGGTAAGATTTGACACACTTCAAATACATGCAGGGCAAGAACCAGATCCAACTACAGGCTCGCGTGCAGTACCAATATATCAAACTTCATCCTATGTTTTTGAAAACACGGAGCATGCCGCTAACCTTTTTGCTCTTAAGGAATTCGGTAACATATATACAAGAATAATGAACCCTACCACGGATGTTTTTGAAAAAAGGATAGCTGCACTAGAGGGAGGCATAGGTGCTCTTGCTGTAGCATCGGGATCTGCTGCAATAACATATTCATTACTCAATATTGCTGAAGCAGGTGACGAGATAGTTGCAGCCAGCACACTGTACGGAGGTACCTATAACCTGTTTTCAACTACACTTCCACGTCTTGGAATAAAAACCAGGTTTGTAAATCCAGATGAACCCGAGAATTTTAGGGGTGCAATAAATGAAAGTACTAAAGCAGTTTTTATAGAGACTATAGGCAATCCTGGCATAAACCTGATTGATATTGAAGCAGTAGCCTGCATAGCCCATGAGAAGGGTATACCCCTAATTGTTGACAATACCTTTGGAACACCTTATCTGATAAGACCTATAGAGCATGGCGCAGATATAGTTGTACACTCAGCTACTAAATACATAGGAGGTCATGGAACTACAATAGGTGGAGTAATAGTCGACTCTGGCAGCTTCGATTGGGCTGCGAGCGGTAGATTTACAGGGCTTACAGAAGAGGATCCTAGCTATCATGGGGTAAAATATGTTGAAGCCTTTGGTGGGCTTGCTTACATCATAAAGGCTAGAGTACAGCTTCTTAGGGATACTGGAGCAGCCTTAAGTCCTTTTAACTCCTTCCTTTTGCTTCAAGGCCTTGAAACCCTATCCTTGAGAGTAGAAAGGCATGTAACCAACACAAAGAGAATAATTGATTTTCTACGCAGTCATCCTGGCGTCAGCTGGGTTAACTATCCAGGTCTTGCAGATAGCAAATACAATCAATTAGCAGTAAAATATTTTCCCAAGGGTGTTGGCTCAATATTTACATTCGGTATAAAGGGTGGAGTTGAGGCAGGGAAAAGGTTTATAGAAAACCTTGAAATATTCTCTTTGCTAGCTAATGTTGCTGATGCAAAATCCCTGGTAATACATCCTGCCAGCACCACGCATGCTCAGCTGTCCGCGGAGGATCAGCTTAAGGCGGGAGTTACTCCTGATATGATAAGGCTATCCATTGGGATAGAGGATGTAGAAGATCTGATATTTGATCTTGATAATGCATTGAACAAAGCTTTAGAGCTATAGAGTTTGAGAGGAGACGGTCTACATGCCTATAAAGATACCCAATAAGCTTCCGGCAGTTGAGGTGCTGAATAAAGAGAACATTTTCATAATGAGTGAGGATAGAGCCTTGCATCAAGATATTAGACCATTAAGAATTGCTATACTAAATCTCATGCCAAATAAAATAGCAACGGAAACACAGCTGCTAAGACTGCTTGGGAACACACCACTGCAGGTGGAAATAACTCTTGTGCAGACAGAGAGCTATACCTCAAGAAATACACCCTCACAGCACCTCTTGGACTTTTATTGCACCTTTAAGGATATAAGGGACAGCAGATTTGACGGGCTTATAATTACAGGTGCACCAGTAGAGCAAATGGAGTTTGAAGAAGTGGAATACTGGAAGGAGCTTGTGGAAATCATGGAATGGAGCAAGCACAATGTATACGCTACCTTCCATATATGCTGGGGGGCACAGGCAGGACTATACTACCACTATGGAATTCGTAAATATCCTTTAAGTAAGAAGATGTTTGGAATATTTGAGCATAATATTAGCAACAAAACCACAAGACTAATGAGAGGCTTTGATGAATGCTTCTTAGCTCCACATTCAAGGCATACAGAGGTTCGAGGTGCAGATATAGAAGGGGTAGAGGAGCTTGAGGCTTTGGCTGAATCAGAAGAGGCAGGACTATATATAGCAGCCTCCAAGAACGGAAGACAGGTTTTTGTTACAGGGCATTCTGAGTATGACCTCTTAACCCTGCAGGAGGAATACTTAAGGGATTTATCAAGGAATCTTCCAATAGAGCTGCCGCACAATTACTTTCCTGATGACAACCCGGAAAAGCTTCCAATACT
>CALJSV010000178.1 GCA_937976095.1 uncultured Clostridia bacterium
AAGATATAACTAAGTTTACAGCTGTCGTCGACGGAAAAGACAGCAAATGTATAAACTATAATAATCTTACGGGAAGATTGCAAGCCGGTGATCAGGTAGTGCTGAACACCACAGCTGTAGAGCTTGGCCTAGGCACAGGAGGATACCACTTCGTATTATGCAGACTGCCCGATAATTGCATTGACAGGTCAATGGGGCATATAATGAAGCTTAAGTATACACCGGCTCAGTTTAATTGCATGTCTGCAGAAGCACAGGAAAGCAACTACCATGAGACTATAAACAGCTTTACCACCCTTGACGGTCTGCCTGTTATTATCGGGACATTACATAGTGTTCTCGCACCTGCGGCTATAGCTTTTAAGAGCTTGAAGCCAGATGCAAGACTGATATATATTATGACGGACAGCGGAGCTTTACCAATCTGGTTTAGCGATATAGTAAGGGGTCTCAAAGATGAAAAATATATAGACGCAGCTATCACCTGCGGCAATGCCTTTGGCGGCGATCTGGAGTGTGTTAATGTGTACTCCGCCCTTACTGCTGTGAAGGAGATATATAAGGCTGATGCCGCCATCATCTGTATGGGACCTGGTATAGTGGGTACTGCTACAAAGTATGGCTTTAGTGGTATTGAGCAGGGATATATAATAGATGCAGTAAATAAACTGGGAGGAAAGGCGATTGCTGTACCACGGATTTCTTTTTCGGATATTAGAGACAGACACTATGGGATAAGTCATCACAGCATTACTGTTCTTGAGAAGATTTGTAATACTAAAGCTGATATTGCAGTTCCCATACTGGAAGAGCCTAAGATGAAAATCATTGAGCAGCAGATCAATGCTTATGAGATAAATAGGAAACATAATATTAATTATGTCAACTGCGATGATGTTTCAAGCCTGCTGTTAGCAAACCGAGAACACCTTACAAAGATGGGAAAGGGTTTTGAAGAGGACAAGGAATATTTCATTACCTGCGGCGCTTCAGCTATTCTTGCTGTAAAGCTAGTAGAGAAGCAAGCATCACTAAGCTGCTGTTAATTAAGTGTTTTTATTCTATATGCTTTTATAAAATCATAAAGCTTTACGTTTTTATCTTCGATGCTTGATAATAGTAAAATCAAGTCAGAGAATTTGCCTGTAAAGCCAAGCATGCTGTTTGAGCTCTTAAATCTCATAAGTATCCTCCTGATTATGTATTTATTTGATTTAATAGATAAAAATGCTAATATAATAGCATGATCCTTTCTATTGTATTAATGGAGGTTTTTAAATATGAGCTTTGGCGAAAAAACAATTAAAAAAACAAATATATTTGACGGGAAAGTAATAAAGCTGGATCTGCATGAGGTTTTACTTGAAAACGGTAAAACTGCAGAGCGCGAAATAATCAGTCATCCTGGAGGAGTAGCTGTAATTCCTATTAATGAGAAAGATGAGATTTACTTTGTAAAGCAGTACAGAAAGCCATATGATACAGAGGTTTTGGAGATACCTGCCGGGAAGCTTGAAAGGGGAGAAGAGCCTGAGCTTTGCGGAGTAAGAGAACTAAGAGAGGAAACAGGGCTTACGGCTTCTAAGGTTACTTTTATTACAGAGGCATACCCTACTCCCGGATATACAAACGAGAGACTATTTTTATATATGGCAGAGGGGCTTACAGAGGGAGAGTCTGATGTTGATGAGGATGAGTTCCTAAATGTACATAAGTATAGCCTGAATGAAGCTATAGATATGATTAAAAGTGGAGAAATAAGAGACGCAAAAACAATAATTGCGATTCTGTATGTTAAGCTTTTGAAATCATAGAAGCAGTGGACAAATTTTTGTAGCAATCATATTATACCAACTCAAGGCATATTATCTTATAAAAGATGGACAAAAGCTGAGAGGGGGAATTTGATTGCTTTTTAAAGTTAATGAAACCATTAGAAGACACCTGGCGGAAAATATTTGGCTGTACTGTATAGTAGTGTTCTTTTTAATATTTGGACTATGCCTTGGTGCTCTAACAGTAAATAATATCAACGATACGACAAAGGGAGAGCTGCACAGCTATATGGAGGGGTTTTTGAACATAACCTATTCTGAGGGAATATTTTCACCGGATATTTTAAAGCAATCCTTTTTTTTCAATC
This sequence comes from uncultured Clostridia bacterium, assembly GCA_937976095.1. GTDB lineage: Bacteria > Bacillota > Clostridia > Lutisporales > Lutisporaceae > CALGKJ01. The sequence continues at coordinate 2,144 of CALJSV010000178.1, forward strand.
TGATAACCTTTGTAATCATTTTCCTTTTTGGTATGACATATGTAGGTATTATAGGCATACCACTTATAGCTGGCTTTAGAGGCTATTGCATCGGATTTACGGTTGCGTTTTTGACACAAAGCTTTGGGAAAGAAGGGTACTTGCTGTCAGTTGCATCTGTGCTGCCGCAAAACCTCATATATATTCCAGCGACAATAATATTATGTGTTTGCTCCTTATGCTTATCTCTAACCGTGCTCAGAAACAAGTACCTTAGAAAGTATGGAGAAATATCTGCTTATATAATGCCATACAGTATGACAATGCTTGTGCTTTTTGTATTCATGCTTGCCGGAAGTATAATAGAAGCATATCTTACACCTTACATAATTAAGCTGGTTATTCCATATATATTAAAAGGATAGCCTATATGTATATTTATAACCACAGTACAAAATTGGAGGTTTGATGAGCTAGCTTAAGCATTGGAGGGTTATTATGAATAATAAGGATATTGCCGGTATAGCTGTATTGTTTGTAAAGCTTTTTTTGGTACTATTAGTAATAGCATTCTTTATTCCAATGTTCATAGATACCTACCTGAGAATATTTCTAGAGAACATGATACCACGACAAAATTCAGTATTTGTTTATAAAAACCTTACAGAAGCAGGGAAAAATATGACGACAATAATATTTTTTTTCAAAAAACTGATATTATTTTTGTAAATTTTTCATTTGTTGGAGGATTTTTATACTTTGTGTTGAATAATAATAAGGATATTCAAAAGAAGGGGATAGAACTCTATGAATTACATTGATATGTTCTTTAACTACCTTGAAAATGAAAAGGACCTGTCTTCAAACACACTTGAATCTTATAAACGGGATATCAAACAGTTTGAAAGCTACTTAAAAGAGCATAGTATGACTGTGGAAGCCGTTAACAAAACGGTGATTATTACATATCTCATATATCTGCAAAAAAGCGGTAAGGCAACTTCGACAATATCAAGAAGTCTTGCTTCTACCAGATGCTTTTATCAGTATATGTACAACTCTAGGTTCATAGATTCAGATCCGTCCGCAAATTTGGAATCACCAAAGGTAGAAAAGAAGCTTCCTTCAGTTATGACCAAGAAGGAAGTAGAGCTTTTACTTGAGCAGCCGAAGCCGACAGACCCTAAGGGAGCTAGAGATAAGGCAATGCTTGAGCTTTTGTATGCAACAGGTATAAGAGTTACAGAGCTTATTTCTCTGGAAACCTCAGATTTAAATCTAACAAATGGTACAATGACCTGTAAAGCGTCTGACTCTAAAGGCAGAGTAATACCAATCGGCAACATAGCAATAAAATATCTGAAGCTGTATATAGATGAGTTTAGAGATAAGCTTGAGCCTAAGGAAATTGAAACAGCACTGTTTCTAAACTTCCACGGCAAAAAAATGACCAGACAGGGCTTTTGGAAAATAATTAAGTTTTATACAGGGAAGGCTAAGATAAGCAAGGTTATAACTCCACATACGCTTAGACATTCCTTTGCTGTGCACTTAATAGAAAATGGTGCAGATCTGCAGGCAATACAAGAGATGCTTGGTCATTCGGATATTTCTACTACACAAATCTATAGCAAAATTAAGAAAAATAGGATTGTTGATGTATACAACAAAACACATCCAAGGGCTTAATGCCCTTTTGTATTTTAATGACAAAATAGGAGGATTAATATGATGAACAGAGTAATTTTAGTAGTATTGGATAGCGTTGGAATAGGTGAGCTTCCAGATGCGCACCTTTATGGTGATGAGGGAAGCAATACCTTAGGAAATATTATAAAGGAGCTTCCGGGCTTTAGATTACCTAATCTTGAAAAGCTCGGTCTTGCTAATATTGCAGAGCTAGGCTGGCCTAAAAATACTGAATGCCTAGGCAGCTATGGGAAGTTCGATGAGATTTCTCCCGGAAAGGATACTACAACAGGCCACTGGGAAATAGCAGGAATAACACTAACTCAAGCTTTTCCAACATATCCGCAGGGCTTCCCAGCAGATATATTAGAAGAATTTGAGAAAAGAATAGGTACTAAGACTATAGGTAACGAGGTTGCATCGGGTACAGAGATAATTGAAAGGCTTGGAGATGAGCATGTCAGAACAGGCTATCCGATAATTTATACATCAGCTGACAGTGTTTTTCAAATTGCTGCACATGAAGAAGTAGTTCCTTTAGAAAGGCTTTATGAAATGTGTGAGATAGCTAGAAATATGCTTACGGGTGAACATGCAGTTGGTAGAGTAATTGCTAGACCTTTTACAGGTCCTAGCGGTGCATATAAGCGTACGTCAAACAGAAAAGACTTCTCATTAATGCCTACTTCAAAGACTATGATGGAGGTTATTGCAGAAAACGGTCTAGAGGTTATGGCAGTCGGCAAAATTGAGGACATATTCAGTGGTCAAGGCATAACAGATGCTGTTCATACAAAGAATAACATGGACGGTGTTGATAAGACTCTTGATTATTTGAAGAGCGGAAAAAAAGGTCTTATATTTACAAACCTTGTAGACTTTGACATGCATTTTGGTCACAGAAATGATGTTAAGGGCTACGCAAACAGCTTGATGGAGTTTGATAACAGACTGCCTGAGATAATGAAGGAAATGAATGAAAATGATGTGCTGATAGTAACTGCAGACCATGGCTGCGATCCTTCAACACCAAGCACAGACCACTCAAGAGAGTATATACCCGTGCTTATATACGGCGAAGCTCTCAAAAAAGGAATAGACCTGGGAACAAGAAAAGGCTTCTGCGATATCGGTGCAACAGTACTAGACTTTTTGAAGCTGCCTATAGATATAAAGGGCAATTCCTTCAAAAACGAGCTGGTCTAAGAGCCTAAAGACTTGACATACAGCCTTATAGGCTATAATATAATAAACATGCTAACAAGGAAGGGGTATAATATGAGGGAAAACATCATAAGCAAAATTAATGAAGCTAGAGACTACATTAAGGGCAGGATTGATTTTGTTCCTGAAATCGGGCTCATACTTGGTTCAGGTCTGGGGGTTATGGGGGAAGAAGTAGAAGATAAGATAATTATCGAATACAGCGACATTCCTAATTTTCCTGTTTCAACAGTAGAAGGACACAAAAGCAGATTCATATTCGGCACCTTAGGGGGGAAAAAGGTTGCTGTTATGCAAGGCAGATTTCACTACTATGAAGGCTATCACATCCAGCAGACAGTATTTCCTGTTTGGGTTATGAAGGCACTTGGCATCTCAAAGATGATCGTTACTAATGCTGCAGGTGGAGTTAACACAAGCTTCCACGCAGGAGATTTAATGCTCATAAGAGATCATATCAATTTTGCATGCGTAAACCCATTAATCGGGCCAAACATTGAAGAATTTGGACCAAGGTTTCCGGATATGTCTAATGCATATTCTAAGAGAATGTCTGAAATTGCACTGCAGTGTGCAAAGGAAATTGGCATGATTATGCAGGAAGGAACATATATGTACCTGACTGGGCCAACCTACGAAACTCCTGCGGAAATAAGGGCATTAAGAGTACTTGGATCTGATGCTGTAGGTATGTCCACTGTTCCTGAGGTTGTTGTTGCAAATCACTGTGGAGTAGAGGTAATGGGAATATCCTGCATAACAAATATGGCCGCAGGTATATTGGATCAGCCTCTAAGTCATCATGAAGTAGTAGAAACAGCTGAAGCAGTTAAAGTAAACTTTATTAAGCTTTTAAAGTCTATACTTGAAAGAGTATAAGATACTATATTGTTAAAACGGGAGGTATATGATGAATTTAATGCAAAGAATACAAAAGGCAGCAGATTACATAAACGATAAGATAGATATGAAGCCTGAGATAGGAATAATACTTGGTACAGGCTTAGGCTCACTGGCTGAGCAGATAGAAAATCCAACAATTATAGAATACTCTGACATACCTGAGTTTCCTGTTTCTACAGTAGTAGGCCATGCAGGAAGGCTCTTAGTAGGTAAACTTGAAGGGAAAAATGTCATAGCTATGCAGGGCCGCTTCCACTACTATGAAGGCTATCCAATGCAGGATGTAACGCTTCCTGTAAGAGTTATGAAGCTTCTTGGTATCAAGCTTTTGGTAGTAAGCAATGCTTGTGGCGGACTTAACCCATCCTTTAAGGCCGGAGATATAATGATAATTACAGATCATTTGAACATGCTTGGAAACAACCCTCTAATAGGACCAAACCTTGAAGAGTTCGGACCAAGATTCCCTGATATGTCAAATGTTTATGACAAGGATATGGTTGCACATATGGAGGCAACAGCAAATAAGCTTGATATAAAGGTACAAAAGGGTGTTTACTGTGCTATAAGCGGTCCTAATTACCTATCAAAGGCAGAGCTAGGTATGCTTATTGCCATTGGCTCAGATACAGTAGGTATGTCAACAGTTCCAGAGACAATTGTAGCAAAGCACTGTGGCTTAAAGGTGGCTGGAATTTCCTGCATAACTGATATGGCTATACCTAATCCTAACATGATTCCTCCTTCTCATGAAGAGATAGTTAAGGTTGCAGAAGGAGTTAAGCCTCGTTTTGTGGCACTTGTCAAGGAGTTTGTTAAAGAGGTGCAGCTGTAATGAGAGTTGTTGATTTAATAAATAAAAAGAAAAATGGTTCAGAGCTGACTTCAGAGGAAATTGATTTTGTAGTACAAGGCTATACAAAGGGTGAGATACCAGATTATCAGATATCCGCCTTCCTTATGGCTGTGTACTTCCAAGGCATGAGCAAGGAAGAAACAGCAAACCTTACAATGTCCTTTGTAAACTCAGGTGATAAGGCAGACTTATCACCTATTCAGGGAATAAAGGTAGACAAGCATTCCACCGGCGGTGTTGGCGACAAGATAAGCCTTATAGTTATTCCTCTGGTTGCGTCCTTTGGAGTACCTGTGGCTAAGATGAGCGGCAGAGGCTTAGGTCATACCGGAGGTACTATCGACAAGCTTGAATCAATAGCAGGCTTTAGGATAGAGCTTAGCCCGCAAGAGTTTATCAATAACGTTAATACATATAAAATGGCTATTACAGGCCAGTCAGGCAATTTGACACCCGCAGACAAAAAGATCTATGCACTTAGAGATGTAACTGCTACTGTAGACAGCATCCCACTAATTGCAAGCTCAGTAATGAGCAAGAAGATAGCTTCCGGTGCAGATGCTATAGTACTGGATGTAAAGGTAGGCTCAGGAGCATTTATGAAGTCCATAGAAGAAGCTAAAGAGCTGGCAAGAACTATGGTGGACATAGGAAAGTCTCTAAATAGAAAAACAGTAGCCATAGTGACTGATATGAACCAGCCTTTAGGACATGAGGTTGGAAACGCAAATGAAATAATTGAGGCTATAGATGTTCTTAGGGGTCAAGGCTCAGAGGATGAAACAGCTGTTGCGCTGACTATTGCTTCATATATGGCAGTTCTGGGTGGTGCTTTTGCAAGCTATGATGAGGCCTATAAGGCAATGGAAGAGCTGATAAGCTCAGGAAAGGCTATAGAAAAGCTAAAGCAGCTAATAGATATCCAAGGAGGCAACTCTGCTATAGTGGATAATATCGACTTACTGCCTAAGGCTCAATACCATCTTGAAGTAAAAGCAGCTGCAAACGGCTATGTAAGTACTATAGATGCAGAGGAAATCGGAATATCTGCAATGCTTCTTGGCGCAGGTAGAAAGACAAAGGAAGATAAGATAGATTATGCTGCGGGCATCACCATGGTTAAAAAGGTTGGAGACCAAGTAATAATTGGAGATACCTTATGCATACTTCACACAAATCTTTCTGAATGCAAGGAAGCAGAAGTAGTTGCCTTCAATGCTTTTGCAATAAGTGAAAGCAAGCCAGCTCCTGTAAGCTACATTTATGATATAATACAATAAAAACAATAAGATCCATCAAATGATTTTTTAAATTATTTGATGGATTTTTTTTGAGTTTGTTCCACTTATTTATAAGTGAACCACTTGTTTATAAGGATAACTAGAGTTTTTGAAGGGCAAAATATGTCTAGAAGTATTATAAATAGGAGGATTGCAAATGAATATCAGAAGACGCTTAAAAAAGTCAATTAGCTTCATTCTTGCTCTGACTTTAATGTCTTGCATTTACGCTACTCCTGTAATGGCAGATACAATGGACTTAAAATGTAAATCATATATATTAGTAGATGCAGATACAGGTGAAATAATACTAGAAAACAATTCTCATGATAAGCTGCCTCCAGCAAGTGTTACAAAGGTAATGACAATGCTGATGGTTATGGAGGCTGTTGACTCGGGAAAAATCACTTTTCAAGATAAGGTTACGATCAGTAAAAATGCAGAAAGCAGAAACACAACAGGCACAATGCTCTTACTTGATGCAGGAGAAGTCAGGACAGTACATGAGCTTTTATTAGGCATAGCAGTTGAATCAGCAAATGATGCTTGTATAGCAGTAGCCGAATACATAGCAGGCAGCGAAGATGAATTTGTTAAGCTAATGAACAAAAGAGCTCAAGAGCTTGGAATGAATGATACAAACTTTGCAAATGCCAACGGTCTGCATGTAGACGGCCACGTAACCTCTGCCCATGATATTGCATTAATGTCAAAAGCGCTGGTAAAGCATAAAGGAATTTTTGATTATATTTCAAAATATATGGTTACTGTAAATGTAGGAAAAAACAATGATATTAAACGCGAGCTGGTAAACAAAAACAAAATGGTGCGCTTCTATAACGATGTAGACGGTATCAAAACAGGCTTTACAAACCAAGCGATGTTTTGCATATCTGTAACTGCTAAGAAGAACAACCTAAGGCTTATAAGTGTAATAATGGGAGCACCGGATACAAAGGTAAGAAACAGAGAAGCAAGAAAGCTTTTGGATTATGGCTTTGCTAATTATACAACTCATCCGATAGCAAAAGCCGGAGATATTATGTGTGAGATTAAGGTACTAAAGGGTAATAAAGAAAAGATAAATGTGCTAAGTAATGATGATGTATCCCTACTTCTTAAAAAAGGCTCCGAAAAAGCAATTGAAAAAGAGCTTAACCTTCCACAGTCAATAAAAGCTCCTGTTGCAAAGGATCAAGTACTTGGTGAACTGGTGCTTAAGAGCAACGGAGCTGAGCTTGGAAGATATCCTTTGGTTGCAGAAACAGATGTTGAGGGTGCATCCTTTATGAATAACTTAAGAAAGTCATTAAAGTATTGGTTTGGAAATTAGAAGTTCATTAAAGGGTAATGCTGCGGCATTACCTTTTTAGTTTTAGGCATATAAATGTTGTATAATTCAGGTAAATGTATTAAAATATATAGGATATGAAATTGACTGGGAGGAAGACAGATGTTTGGAATGAATATATTATATAAGCTTTATATGCTGCCTGGGATACTAATTGGTTTGACCTTTCATGAGTTTGCCCATGGATATGTTGCATATCTCTTAGGAGATGACACAGCAAAGCATAAAGGAAGGCTTACCCTAAACCCGATAGCACATTTAGACCCACTGGGCTTTATAGCTCTTATGCTTGCAGGCTTCGGATGGGCAAAGCCTGTACCGGTAAATCCTATGATGTTTAAGGATCGCAAAAAGGGCATGATACTTGTTTCACTGGCCGGACCTCTTATGAACTTTTTAATGGCCTTAATTGTACTTTTCATAATATACTTTTGCTTTGATGTTCTAAATATAAAAAATGCAGTATTCCAGTTTGTAATGTATGGTATTTACAGCATTAATATAGGCTTGGGGGTTTTTAACCTGCTGCCTATTCCGCCACTGGACGGCTCTAAGATACTGGCAGGGTTTCTGCCCTATAAGTATGAATATCAAATGATCAGAATGCAGCAGTATTCATATTTGATTCTTATAGTACTGCTCTATACGGGCATCGCAAGCATGATACTGGAGCCAATGAGAACTGTAATAGATATGGCGCTCAACGGCATAGTTGGACTATTTTTCTAAGGAGGAATATATATGGCAAAAAAGAGAATCATGAGCGGCATGAGACCAACCGGTAGCCTGCATCTTGGCAACTACTTCGGAGCTCTTGAAAACTGGGTAAGGCTTCAGGATGAGTATCAATGCTTCTTTTCAATAGTTGATTGGCATGCACTTACTACTGGCTATGAAGATACAGCCGAGCTGAAGGAAAACATTATAGAAATGGCTATCGACTGGCTAAGTGCTGGACTTGATCCAAACAAAAGCACAATATTTGTGCAATCAAATATAAAAGAAATAGCAGAGCTTCACTTGCTTTTATCAATGACAGTACCTTTATCCTGGCTGGAAAGATGTCCAACCTACAAGGATCAGCTGCTGCAGCTTAGAGAAAAGAATATTGCAACCTATGGGTTCTTGGGCTATCCAAACCTACAGGCTGCTGATATTTTGATACATAAAGCAGAGGTGGTACCAGTAGGTGAAGACCAGCTGGCGCATTTGGAGCTATCAAGAGAAATAGCAAGAAGGTTCAACCATATGTTTGGTGTGACCTTTCCTGAGCCTGCAGCCAAGCTCAATCAGATAAAGCTGCTGCCAGGCCTTGATGGAAGAAAAATGAGCAAGAGCTATAATAACACTATAGCATTGTCAGATTCACCAGACGTTATCCGTGAGAAGGTAAGAAGCATGATAACCGATCCTCAAAAGATTAAAAAGGATGATCCGGGTCACCCGGACGTATGTTCGGTTTATGGCTTTCACAAGGTGTTCTCCGAAAGCGAACATAAGGACATATACGACATATGCGTACAAGGCGGCATTGGCTGCGTAGGCTGTAAAAAGAAGCTTGCTGACAATGTGATCTCATATATGGCGCCTATGTATGAAAAGAGACAGGCGCTTGTATCGGATAAGTCAACAATAATAGATATATTAAAATCAGGAACAAAGCAAGCCAAAGAGGCTGCAAGAGAAACAATAAGAGAAGTAAGAGAAAAAATGAATCTATTGGAATTGGAGTAGCATATATATGCCGCTGAATATTAAGCTTCAAGTGTTTGAAGGACCTCTGGATCTTTTACTGCACCTCATAGAAAAGGCAGAGGTAGATATTTATGATATACCCATAGCAGAAATTGCTGATCAGTATATCGAGTACCTGCATATGATGCAACAGTTTGATCTAGAGGTTGCAAGCGAGTTTTTGGTCATGGCCGCTACCCTGCTTGAGATTAAGTCAAGGATGCTGCTTCCAAAGCCCAAAAAAGAGGATAGTAATGCAGAAGAGCTTGATCCTAGAGAGGAACTGATTCAAAAGCTTATTGAATATAAGAAGTATAAAGAGTTCTCGACACTGCTTAAGGATAAGCTGAATATCTACGAGAAGGTGTTCTATAAGCTTCCAGAGCCTATAGAAAGCTATATTCCTGATTATACCTCTTTAACTGGCTTAACCTTGGACATGCTTACCCAAAGTCTGGAGACTATACTTCAAAAAAACTCAAAAAGAAAAAAAAGCAGTGTTAGAGAGATTTATAGAGATGCCATAACAATAGAAGAGAAGATGCTTGCTATCTCACAAATGCTGACCTCAAGACCCTTCTTCTATTTTGATGATCTCTTTGAGGATGATATCAGTAAATATGAGATTATAGTTACCTTTATGGCTTTGTTGGAGCTTATTAAAATACAAAGCATACATATTGAACAAGAAAATAGCTTTGAAAGAATCCTAATTAAGAGAAGGATAGATTAGAGGGTGACTTCACTATGGATATCAAAGAAATAAAATCAATAATAGAAAGCCTATTGTATGTTGCCGGTGATGCTGTTCATATAAAAGAGCTCTCCGGAGTGCTTGGAATAGACGAGCCTACAGTTAAGAGGATAGTAAATCAAATGATGGATTACTATAACGATGAAGGCCGAGGAATGCAAATAATTGAAGTAAACAACAGCTATCAGTTCTGTACAAGACCCGAGCATTATGAGTATATCGAAAGACTGGTCAAGCCTCAGACGAGGCAGGGTTTATCCCAGGCATCCCTTGAGACCCTGTCTATAGTAGCCTATAAGCAGCCTATTACCAGAGTTCAGATCGACTCCATCAGAGGGGTTAAGTCAGACAGTAGCATATCAAGACTACTTGAAAAAGAGCTCATTTTTGAAGCTGGCAGACAGGATGGACCTGGAAGACCTATGATTTATTGTACAACAGACAATTTTCTTAAGCTATTTGGCTTAAAATCTATAAGTGAGCTGCCTCCTTTGAAGGAGTTTACAGAAGAGCAGCTATAATTAAATATAAATACATTTAAGGGATTATCTCCTTTGGATGTATTTTTTTTTATTTTTGAGAAAAAATAACATATATAAATAATTGGGGAATAGTGAGGAGAAAGAATGATATATTTAGTGCTAGTGTTGTTGCTTATAGTTCTCTTAGTATTGCTGCCAATAAAGCTTAAGCTTGAAACGATGCAAAAAGGCGATAAGCAGGTTATTGCACTTAAGGTAAGAGCCTTGCTTGGACTTGTTAAGCTAAAGTTTGAAATTCCATATCTTGATTTTATTATGCAGGGGCTAAAGCCGGCACTCAAATACCATGCTGAGCTGGAAGCTGGGGATGCAGATAAACTTATCAAGAAGAAAAAGAAAATTTTAAGCAAGGAAGAGGCCAAAAGACTATATAAGCTATACAAGGCAGATGAGGTCAGAATAAACAAGGTGTTAAGATATATGCTTAACCGTTCTAAGGTAAGAAATTTAAAGCTTGATGTGAAAGTCGGGGTAGATGAT
>CALJSV010000179.1 GCA_937976095.1 uncultured Clostridia bacterium
CTATAACCCATAGCAGCCTATATGGAAGTATTGCAGTCTTTCCAAGCAGATATTCCACAGCACGCTCTCCATAATATGACCAGCCAAGTATAGTAGAGAACACGAAGGTCAATAAGCCTACTGTCAATACAACAGGACCAACAACAGGTATAAGTGAAAAGGCTGCTCTGGTAAGAGCTGCTCCTCTTAGACCTTCTAGGCCTGCGGGATTTCTCAAGATACTGCTTACTACCACCACACCAGTTATTGCGCAGACAACTACAGTATCCCAAAAGGTTCCTGATGACGATACCAATGCCTGCCTCACCGGGTTTTTTGTTTGAGCTGCTGCTGCGACTATAGGTGCAGATCCAAGTCCTGATTCGTTTGAAAAAAGACCTCTTGCGATACCGTATCTTGCTGCCATCATAAGAGTTGCTCCAATAAAGCCACCACCTGCAGCCCTGGCTGTAAAAGCACTCCTAAAAATAAGAGCAATAGCCGGTATTATAAAGCTTGCATTTAATATAAGTATTATTATGCAGCCAATTACATAAAAAATTGCCATAAATGGAACTAATTTTTCGCAAACCCCTGAAATTGACTTTACCCCTCCTATTATTACTATAGCAGTCAGTATAGCCATTATTATTCCTGTTATGTATGGCGAAATATTAAAGCTCTCTTGAACCATTGAAGAGATTGAATTTGCCTGAACCATATTACCTATGCCAAAGGCAGCTATTGCTGTAAAAATACAGAAAAGTACTGCTAACCACTTTGCTTTTAGCCCGTTTTCCAAAGCATACATAGGTCCGCCAAGCATAGTGCCATCAGAGGTTTTGACTCTGTATTTAACTGATAGCAGTGCTTCAGCATATTTAGTAGCAATACCAAATACTCCGGTTAACCAGGTCCAAAGCACAGCACCTGGGCCACCTAGTGCAATTGCTGTCGCCACGCCGACAATATTCCCTGTACCAATAGTGGCAGCGAGTGCAGTAGTAAGAGCACCAAACTGACTTACATCTCCTTCACCTGATTTATCCTTGCTAAGGGATAGTCTTATTGCAAGTGGTGTATAGCGTTGAATAAATCTTAGCCTGATGGTTAGATAAAGGTGAGTGCCAAATAGCAATACCAGCATTGGCGGTCCCCATAAGTAATCGTTAAGCCATATTACAAATTCATGAAAACCGTTCATATTATCCTCCTTTTAATATTAATTTGGTAATAAGCATAGTATTTGCACTTTTTTTTTGTTTAGTCATACCTACTCTTTATAAAAAGCAAAATGAATTTGAATAACTTCTACTTTTTGAAAATCTATTACATTTAATACATAATGTTCGCGTCATAAAAAATTTGTTTTGTAAAAAAATATAATATGAAACATCCAACTATAAAAATTATGTTTTACAAGTAGATGGATTGAAATAAATTATAATAAATCAAAAAGGAGGTACCAAGCTCATGCATTTCTGCCATAGTATTTTGTGCAAAATGCTGGGCATGGGCATAAATATGAGAATTAAGAAGCTCTCTATAATAGCATTACTGTTAATTTTTACAATAATACCTGTATCAGCACAAAACCAAACCTATACTGTTCAATCAGGTGATAGCTTATGGAAGATAGCAGTAAAGTATGAGATAGGCTTAAGTGAAATTATTTCACTAAACCCACAATTTTCAAATCCTGCTATGATCTATCCTGGACAGAAGGTTACAATCCCAGATATTTCTGCAGTAAAAACTGTTGAGGATGAGGTTGTAAGACTTGTAAATATTGAAAGGAGCAAAAACGGTCTTCAAGCGCTAAAATCAAATTGGCAGCTTGCCAGATGCGCACGTTACAAATCTCAGGATATGATTAATAAAAATTATTTTGCTCACAACTCTCCAACCTATGGAACTCCTTTCGACATGATGAAGGCCTTTGGACTAAAATATTCTGCTGCCGGTGAAAACATTGCGAAGGGACAAAGAACTGCACAAGAGGTTGTAAACGCCTGGATGAATTCACCGGGTCATAGAGCAAATATACTTAGCCCTGCTTATCAAGAAATAGGTGTTGGTCTTGCAAGAGATAGTGCCGGAAGAGCGCTGTGGACACAGATGTTTATAAAGCCCCTTTAATAAAAAGGCTGGACGCTTGAAATGTTGTAATATGCAACATTTCAAGCTGCATGCAGCCTTTTTGTTGTTGGAACAAAAGTATTGCTTTATAAGTCTTATATATACATAAGATAAAGCTTACAATAGTTAAGGTATACATGCATAAATAATGAAGATAATACAAATATGAACCTGACCATAATTGATACTTATTTTATAGGAGAGTGGAAAAAATGAAAAAAGCTTTGATTTTAACCTTTACAATATTATTTACTGCCGCAGTTGTTTTTGGCTGCACTCCAGCAAAAAACCAACCTGTAAACACTACCCCAACTCCCGGAGGCCAACCTAATGGCAATCAGGGAATAACAGTTAACAAGATTGGTTTTGAAGTCTTAGATCCGGAGAAGCTGCCAAAAGATAAAGCAAGCTTAATAGAACAAACTAAAGAAAACAGAGGCTATCTATATTGGCAAGATGGCGAAGGCTATGTGATTGCAATTTTCAGTGGACAAAAGCCATCTGCAGGCTATACAATAGCTGTAAAATCTGTTGAGGATAATGAGGGCAGAACAGTTATAGTTGTTGAGGAAGGTGCCCCAAGCGGCCCTGCTGCAACCGTAATAACATATCCATATATAGTTATAAGAGCAAAAGGAATAACTGATAATTTCCAGATTGCAGATACTGAAGGAAATGCCTTTGAGTACTTAGGAGGTACTCCCGGTGCTGATTCAAGCGATGCAGCTCAGATCACTACAGGACTTTATACCGGAAGAATAGATACAAATTCCATCGAAGTCAAGCTGGAGGATGGGTCAGTTAAGGCATTTATGATTACTGAAGTGATAGGAGCCTTTGACAATCTTAAGGATAATACCAACATAAGATTTGTATACTATACAAACGGCTATGGTCAGAACATTATAACAGATATGATAAAATAAAGGCGATAAAGGACCCCATAAGGGGTCCTTCTTAGTGTGTATCTTCGTCTTCTTCATTTCCTTTATAAGCAATTAATACAACATCTCCGCCAATTTCTTTTCCCATTTCATTTTCAAGCTCTGTAAGCCGCTGAATTGCGTGTGTATTATTCTTAAGCTCAGCCAAATTATAATGTTTGTCCACTCTAATTTCCTCCTTTTCAGAAACTGATATTATTATCTGCGATTATTTGCATTTTATGATGCCAATTCCTGCTGGCAATATTTTTAAAGGAGGAATATGAAGGACTAGTTACCTAGCAGCATGGAATAAATCTCAATATATTCCTTTGCAGACTTTTCCCATGAGAAATCCTGCTGCATTCCATTTTTTATAATATCTTGCCATACTTCCTTCTGATTGTAGAAGAATATGGCTCTTTTTATGCAGTCAAGCATATCATGTGCATTATAATTAACAAAGGTAAATCCATTACCCTCTCCGGTAAATTCATTATAGGCTTTGATTGTATCATTAAGTCCCCCTGTTTCTCGTACTATAGGCACAGTACCATATCTTAGACTGAAGAGCTGGCTTAATCCGCAAGGCTCAAATAGAGAAGGCATCAAAAACATATCAGCTGCTGCATAAATCCTCTGTGCAAGCGTACCATCATACTTTAAGTGTGCTGACACCTTAGTTGGATATTTATCCGCTGCCCACCTGAACATTTCTTCATATTTGAATTCACCCGTACCTAGTACAAGCAGCTGTACATCAAGCTGAAGCAGCTCTTCAAATACACAAGCTATCAAATCAAAGCCCTTTTGATCAACCAGCCTTGATACTATGCCGATAACCGGCACATCTTCTCTTTCCGGAAGTCCAAGCTGCTGCTGAAGCATTTTTTTATTTACAAACTTTCCTTCAAGGTTTTCAATATCAAAATTAGCATAGAGCCTTTTATCTGTGACAGGGTTGTTTTCTACATAATCAATGCCATTCACTATTCCGTACAGACTGTCCGCCCTACTGTTTATTACCCCATTTAGGTTTTCACCAAAAAAGTCATATTTTATTTCCTCTGCATAGGTTTTGCTGACAGTAGTAATGATATCAGAGAACACCAAGCCCGCTTTCATATAGTTTACACAACCATTGAACTCCAGCTTATCAGGTGTAAAGTGCTCCCAGCCTAGCCCCAGTAAGTCATGAAGCGTTGACTTAGGGAATATTCCCTGATACTTAAGGTTATGCACTGTAAAAACCGTTTTAATATCCTTATATAACTCCGTGCTTTTATACTCTGCATTAAGCAGCAGGCTTACTGCTCCAGTCTGCCAGTCATTACAATGTATAACATCGGGCTTAAAGCCTATGATCGGTATAACCTGGAGTATCGCCCTGCTAAAGAATGCAAACTGCTCTGCCTCGTCGAATTGTCCATAAAGGCTATCTCTATTGAAATAGTATTCGTTATCAATAAAATAAACTAACATATCATGGTAATCAAGCTTAAATATACCACAATATTGATGCCTCCACCCTACATTAACATATGTGAACCCTATGTATTCCATTTGATCCTTATAGCTTTGTGCCAGTGTCTTATACTTGGGCATTATCAGCCTTACATCATGTCCAAGCTTGTTTAGCTCTTTGGGCAAGGTTCCTGCAACGTCAGCCAAGCCTCCAGTTTTTGCAAAAGGAACAGCTTCCGATGCCGCGAAAAGTATATTTAATCTATCCATAAAATCCCTCCTGATATTTTTTTAAACTTAAGCCTATTTTATCACACAAGCTATATTATATGTAGAAGGTGCGTTCACTTGAAGCCTATGGAGATAAAAACAGGTACAAGTATTGGCACTAATAAGGATAAAACAACTCCTGTAATAAAGGACACGACAGCTGTATTGCTATCGGTTGCTCTTGATATTACCGGAAGTGAAGTATCCATGGCAGTTGCACCTGCAGGCGCGATACTCTCAAGCTTTCCAATGTACCTGGCGATAAAAGGAATTGTGAGCAAAGCAAATATCTCTCTGCAAACATTGGTTATAAAGGCAAGTGCCGAGGTCTGTGCATTGTATTTTGCAAGCTCTATGGCTGATAAGCTGTACCATCCAAAGCCTGCTCCAATAGCACTTGACTCATTAAAGGGCAAGCCAAGCAGTGCCCCACCCGCAACGCTTCCTATAATGCTCCCTGCTGCAACCATCAAGGGTACTAGCAGCACTTTCAATCCATAGGACTTTATCTGATCAATAACACCTTTATTCCTTCCTATATCAATTCCTACGAAAAAAAGCAATAAACACAATCCTATATCAATCATGTAACCTATTTGCCCTGAGAAGGTCTCTGGAAAAACGAACAAACCGCATAGTATTCCTGTTACCACTGCTATTAGTATACTAACACTCATTTTCACTATCCTCTTTATTCTTTGTTATTATTCCTGCCACGATTCTAACACCAGCTATGCTAAAGATTATTGACATTATAGAAAGAACTACGGCTTGATAGCCCAGCTTAAAGAATGTATTGACAACCTCTTTGTTAAGGCCAATATTTAGCCCCATAATAAAGAGTAGAAAAAGCAGACTAAAAAACTGAAGCCTCGATAGCTTTGATGTAAGCCCTTTAGGCAGCTTATCCCAATAACCCAAAAAACCACCGGCTATTATTATTGCTAAATATAATAGTATTCTCACAAAATTCCTCCCGACTAAAATGATTAACCTTTTAATGCATCTAAGAATTTGACAGCCATTTATCAAGCTTTTCATACAGGCTATGAGGCTGTATTGGTTTTATAAGATAGTCATTCATCCCTGCAGATATGCATTTTTCTATTTCCTCCTGGCTTGTATAGGCGGTTAAGGCTATTATCACAGCATTGCCATGATTTAGCTTTTCCATATGCCTAATCTCTCTAGCAGCATCAAATCCATTCATAATTGGCATTTGTATATCCATAAGTATAATATCAAAGCTTCCGGACTCTACTGTATGTATAGCTTCCTTCCCATTAGCAGCAGTTGAAGCTGCATAGCCTCTCTTTTCTATTAAAAACTTTACAATTTCCCTGCTGGCATCGCTATCATCAACCACTAATATACTGAACACATTACCCATCTATTTACCCCCAAACAGATAACAATTTTGATAGACACTTATTATAAATTTTCTGGATCCTTTTCAAAAAACACTCTCTCAGATGTGTCTTGCACTTCAGAAATATCATTGTGTAAGGTTTTTATTCTTTCTAAGATTTTCGAAGCTTCATTCTGTGGTACATTGTAATATAAATATAGGTCTTCAAATCTCTTCAATATAACATTAAGCTCATTTGCTATGTCTATAAAGGTATGTATATTTTTACTCTTGGAGGCCTTGATAAATTGTTTTATATCTACTTCTATTACCTTAACAATATCAGACTCTGTTTCAAATTCCTTGACCGGAAGCTTGTAGGGCTTTATACGTTCAAGGAAGTACTTGTTTTTCGAATTAAGATTATACACGTATTCAACCTTTATTCCATCTATCGCAAACCTTACATAGCACATCTTACTGTTGATTTGCTCAACCTTTGCGCCCATTTGCAGCAGCTTCATCTCATGCATGCTAGCCTCTGCATTTACATATTTCTTCATGTACTTCACCCCCATCTTAAATATAGAAAATTAAAAGATATATTGTTGATATCACTATTGAAACCAGCATTAAGGGAAAGGCTGTTTTCATATAGCTCAGAAAGCCCATTTTGTAGCCATGCTTTTCTAGCATTCCATTAGCGATAACATTGGCAGATGCACCTATTATAGTTCCATTGCCTCCTAAGCAAGCCCCAAGAGATAAAGCCCACCAAAGTGGAGTGACATTTAACCCAGACAAATACTCCATGCTTTTTATCAACGGTATCATAGTAGCTACAAATGGTATGTTGTCAAGAAACGAGGATATTATAGCCGAAATCCAAAGCATTAATAGCGTCATCATAAGCATATTGCCTTTTGTCAGATCCATTACCTTTGAAGCTAAGCCGTTTATTATGCCTACTTCCTCTAGTGCACCTACAAGAACAAATAAACCCATGAAAAAGAATATAGTAGTCCACTCAACCTCCATAAATACTTCTTCAGGCTCTATTTTGCTTATAAGCAGCAGCAAAGCAGCACCAAATAAAGCTACAGTAGCTGATTCCAATAACAGTATCTGATGAAATACAAACCCTGTAATAGTAATTAAGAGCACTATAAGCGATTTTATCAATAACACCTTATCCTGAATAGCCTTTGATTCATCAAGGCTCATAACCTTTTCCTTCAACTGCTCTGTAGTTCTCATGGACTTTTTGTAAATTAGCTTTAGCAGCTGCATTGTAACAATAAAAATAACTATAACTACAGGCGAAAGGTTGAAAAGAAAATCAAGAAAACCAAATCCGGTCGCACCACCTATCATAATATTAGGTGGGTCACCTATTAGGGTAGCTGTACCTCCTATATTTGCGGCAAATACCTCAATAAAAAGAAAAGGTATTGGATTTACTTTTAATGTGTCAGTTATAACTAATGTTACTGGAGCTATAAGCAGCATAGTAGTTACATTATCTAAGAGCGCAGAGGCAATAGCTGTTATTATAGAAAGCAGTACTATTATCCGCCATGGTTCTCCCTTTGCTGCTTTTGCCGCCTTTATAGCAATATATTGAAAAACGCCGGTTTTCTTCAATATAATGACGATTATCATCATTCCTAATAAAAGACCTACTGTGTTAAAGTCTATACTATGAAAGGCCTGCTCTTGTGTAAGTACAGCAAAGATAACCATCAGTACTGCACCTAAAAGCGAAATAACCATTCTGTTGAGCTTTTCTGAAACAATGGCTATGTAAGTTAGTGTAAAAATAATAACTGCATAAACTACGTGGTCCAAAATAACATCTCCTCTTTTTACCAATAAAATTCAACTTTTATTATACTACTCATTCATAATTTATAACAGATTTTTATTAACTCTTGTTCTATAAATAAAATAGAACTGCCACAATATGGTTAGGAAATACATGCAATAAATTCAGATAATATACATACTATAATAAGTGTAATACTCAAGCTGTACGTTAACTTTACTAAAGAATGGAGGAAAACCGTGGAAAGACTTGTAGGAGCAAAAGCACCTGAGTTTACTATGAACGCAGTATCAGGTGAAGGGAAGGAATTCTTAAGTGTCAGTCTAGACAGCTATAAAGGCAAATGGCTGGTTATGTTCTTTTATCCTCTGGATTTTACTTTTGTATGTCCCACAGAAATCACAGGCTTCAGCAAAAGGATTAATGACTTCAAAAAAGAAAGCGCTGAGATACTTGCAGTAAGCTGCGATAGTGTATACTCTCATCAGGCATGGATTAAGAATGGCCTTGGTACAGTAAGCTTTCCCATAGCTTCTGATATAACCAGAAAGGTATCCAGAGAATTTGGGATATTGATTGAGGATGAGGGAATTTCCTTGAGAGGTCTATTCATTATAGACCCTAATGGCATAGTCAAGTATTGTGCTGTACATGATCTTAATGTTGGTAGAAGCGTAGACGAAACACTGCGTGTGCTAAAAGCCTTTAAGAGCGGTGGCTTATGTCCAATTGACTGGCATGAAGGAGACGCAAATTTATAAGGAGGATCTAAACTATGTCAAAGGTAGATATCTATACAAGCGACACCTGCCACTATTGCCACTTGGCAAAGGATTTTTTTGATCAATACAATATTATGTACACTGAGCACAGTGTATCAAAGGATAGCGAAGCAAGGAAAACTCTAATGAGAAAAGGCGTTATGTCAGTACCATATATAGTAATAGATGGCGAAGAAATTCAAGGCTTCGACGAGGACACTCTAAAACAAAAGCTGAATATCGGAAACTAATTATTATTTAAGATTTACTTTGTATTGACACAAGTCACATTATTTGTTAATATAATATTAAAACTGAAAATAGTCTTCAGGGCAGGGTGTAAATCCCGATCGGCGGTAATACGATAATTCGTTAGCCCGCGAGCTAAGAAGCTGCTTTTTGTTGGTACTTCACTTTGTGAATTACCTAAGAGAGTAGTTTTGTGCAGACTTGGTGAGATTCCAAGGCCGACAGTAACGTTTTTAAGAAGCTTTAAGTATAGCTGCTTCTTATATTGCGAAGTCTGGATGGAAGAAGATACATGGTATTTGTTATGTGTGTTCCCTGAGATTATATTTCAGGGAACTTTTATTTTAGGGAGGATATATATGAACACAAATCTAAGCAAAATGATCAAACTAGCTATGTTATCTGCACTGGGAGTGCTATTTATGGTAACAATCAAATTCCCAATAATCCCATCTGCACCGTTCTTAATTTATGAGCCGGGGGATGTACCTGCCCTTATAGCAGCATTCTTGTTCGGTCCAGCTGCCGGATTTACTGTAATTGTAATTATTTCTGTAATCCAAGGACTATTTTTCAGCGCAGACGGTTGGGTAGGAGCACTTATGCATATAGTCGCTTCAGGCACAATGGTATTTGTTGCAGGGCATATATATAAGAGGTTCCATAGTGCTAGAGGAGCTGTTATAGCTTTGGTAGCTGGCACCTTGAGTATGACGCTTATAATGATCCCTCTAAATCTTACTATAACTCCTTGGTATTATGGGATGCCAGTAAAAGCAGTTATCCCAATGCTCCCAACAGCAATTATTCCATTTAACCTTGTAAAGGCAGGTATAAACTCAATCATAACTGCAGCAGTTTATAAATCAGTAGGTAAGGTTTTAAGAGCAGAAGCCAAAAAGCTTGCAAAGGAAGTATAAAATTAAAGATGAAGGTTATTTTGCCTTCATCTTTTTATTATTTTCAGTTTATAGCTTCTAAGCTTCGACAAATCATATCTCATCGCTGCCACCCCCAAAAGCTCAAAGCCTATTGCTGTCCCTAATCCTAAACCGTATAAAAAGTGCGGCAGTCCTACTAGATGATTAAGAACCATAGTTACAGCATAAATCAGCAATCCAATATTTAAAAATCTGTTCGTTTTTTCCATAGTCAGCCTCCGTTAATATCTGCTTTTTAGTTGATTTATTCTTCCTAATGTTGCAGACATAGTTAAAACCATTATCAGTGTTATCCCAGATCCCATACCCATTAAAAAGCCTCTCAAAAAATCAAGTCCTTCTGATCTAACAAGCAATGAAATACTTAAAGGTAAAACACCAAGAGAGAGTAATAATAATGAGAAGAACATCAACACTCTTTTGTATTTTTGTATTTTGGACTCATTGTCAGTGAATATCTCAGGAGCTTCAGTTCCCTCGTATTCTTTACGGTAGTAATGCCAATTGTTCATTTCTCCTGCATACTCCCAGCCGGCATCATCAAACAGCTGTCTGTATTTTTCCCTTTCCGAAGCTGAAGCCTGGTAGTCTAGACAATACTTTACTTTCTTCGACTCGCCTTTTATAAAGGTATACCATCCAGGCTTGGTACATTTTACGAAATGATAGCCCTCTGAGGCCATTTTAGTCAGCCAAATTTCTTCCTGTTCATCCTGCCATGGACCAAATAATCTGAATATTACTTTTGCATCATTACTATTATTTTTCATTTAACCCACCCCCATATTTCAATCCATTTCTATAAAGCTCCGATAATCTTTGAATTTCTAACCCTACAAGCTCTCTGCCCACCTCTGTAAGCTCATAGTACTTCCGCTTATCCTCTTCCCCAGCTATTCTGATAACCTTCTCGTTCTCCATCTTAGAGAGTACCCCATACATAGTCCCGGGACCTATTTTAAGCCTGCCTTCTGTAATCCTCTCCACATGCTGCATGATTGAGTATCCATGACGGGGCTCTGTCAGTGACAACAAAATATAATATGTGGACTCGGTCATTGGAAGATATGCCTTATATACATTTTTATCCTGCATTGTTTGACCTCCTTTATGTTATATATCATCCTTCGTTATATCGCTTTACGTTGTATCGTCTCACGATATATCTGCTAACGATATAGTAACATGCAGCGAGAGATATGTCAACAAAAAATCGAGTAGTTTTTATACTACTCGATTCAAAATCTATTTCTTTATTATCGGTATCCATACCTCGCACCTGTAATCTTTACTGCAGGTATCCCCCTCAGGATATACTTCGACCTCGGGACCGCCTGCATGCTCATAGCCTGTTGCAGGAAACCATTCTGAAAACACCCTCTTCCATACTGCCTGTATGGCATCAGGCATAGCACCAATGGATTCAAATACAGCCCAGGTGGATGCAGGTATATCCTTAACTACATATCCAGCAGGCACCTCCTCCGACTGACCTGCTACACCTATTATATAGGTAAACTCCTCCATCTTTTCATCCGGCTCCATGCAAACCCCAAGAAGATCTCCGCAGCAGCCGGTAAGCTCTAAAAGCTCCTTGCAGGTTCCATCCTGCCAGCACTGCTCCCAGAACTTTGGTATCTTAACAAAGTTTTCACCGTTATCGGTTCTGAACCTAAGTGCTTTTCCTACTACCTTATATTCTTTTCTTTCTACTATTCTGTAGTCCATATCCTTATCTCCCTTTATCGATATTTGAAAGGACAGTCTTGGAAAGGCCTTCAGCGCAGCCCCCGACTCACGTGCAGTCGAAGGGCTTACTCCATGCAGCCTTCTGAATGCCTTTGAAAAGGCCTCAGGAGAATCATACCCATACTTTAAGGCTGCATCCAAAACCTTAATATCACTGGATGCAAGCTCTTGTGCAGCCAGAGTAAGCCTTCTTCTCCTTACATACTCCCCTACCGTAATGCCGGTAAGCATATGAAACATCCTATGATAGTGAAAGGGCGAAGAATATGCCGCCTTCGCCGCTTCATTCAGGTCAAGCTGATGTTCCAGATGCGCCTCGATGTATTCGATAGAACTCAGCATCCTGTTTAACCACTCCATTATAACCCTCCTTCCAAATAGATAATAGCATATAACACTTTATCTAATCCTGTCACTGGTTGCTATTATGTGACAGGTGGTTACCTTATCTTTCAAAAACCCTATCATTCAGTAAACTTCTCGCTGCCTCAAGGCTCAGCTGCTTTCTCTCTGCATAATCCTGCAGTTGATCCTCTAATATATTTCCTACATCAATATTTCTGGCTTCAGGGTTAGCAAGTATTAGTCCACAAACACTGGATACAGGCTGCATCATATAGCTTTCTGTAAGCTTTATGCCAATAGCACCTGTAAAATTAAGCATTTTGTCCAGCTTTAGCTTTTCAGAATGATCAGGTATTGCAGGATATCCTATTGCTGGCCGTATGCCCTCTGAATCGCCAGTATTGGCAAAGCCCCAGTAATCATAGGCTATACCTTTGTGAAGCTTTTCTGCAAAGGCCTCTGCAAGCCTGTCAGCTATAAGCCTTGCCAGGATAAGCTTATAGCTGTCTCCCTTAAACACTGATGCCAGAACGCTTTCATCAAGCCTTGCAGTTACGGTAAAGGCTGATATATAATCTGCCCCTCCTTCTCTGGCTGGGGCAATAAAGTCTGCTATACATGGGCAAGCTCTATCCCCAGAAACCTCCTGACGCCTCAGCATGTTAAGAGTTGTTGAAGCCTCGCTTCTGTCCTCAGATTTATAAACAATTATGTCATCACCCTCTGAGTTGGCAGGATAGATGGCAAATACTCCATCCAGCCTAACGCCGTTATGTTCAATGAGCTTTTCCAACACAGCTTCAGCCTCACTCAGCAATATAGCTGCCTGCTCCTTGTATTTAGTATCCTCGAGTATTTCTGGGTATTTTTTTCTTAGCTCCAATGCTGTTAATAAATATGTCCAGTCAATATGCTTTGCTGTATCCTGCAAATCGTAATTCTCCAGTACCCTTACCCCCAGCATCCTTGGTTTTACTATTCTGCTAAAATCAGCCTTACAGCCATGCTTTCTTGCTTCTTCAAGACTCAAAAACCTTTTTTCTGCTCCATAGTAGGCTTCTTTCAGCCTTCTATACTCTTCCTTTATATTTTTAATATAAGCAGCCCCAGCATTTGGATCTAAAAGCCTATTACACACCTCTACGCCTTTGGAAGCATCCGATACATACACCACACTGCCACTGTAAAGAGGCTCTAGCTTAACAGCTGTATAAACCTTCGATGCAGCTGCACCCCCTATAAGCAGTGGTATGCGCAGTCCTTCAGCCTCCATAAGCTCAGCAACCTTGCACATTTCTTCGAGGGAAGGCGTAATAAGTGCACTTAATCCGATAAAATCAGGCTTTGCTTCCTTTGCCTTTTCTATTATAGTCTCTGCATCAACCATAATTCCCATATCTATTACACTTATGTTATTGCACTCTAAAACCGCTCCTACAATATTCTTACCTATATCGTGGACATCGCCTTTAACTGTAGCTAGTACTATACTCCCCTTTTTTGATAGCTCTGAGCCACTTTCCATATAGGGTCTTAATATTTCTATAGCACTTTTCATAACTCTTGCACTTTTTATTACCTGTGGCAAAAACATCTTGCCCTGCTCAAAGAGCTCTCCAACCCTTTTCATACCTTCCATAAGAGTAGTCTCAACAAGCTCAATTATAGAGTCATATGAGGAAATGGCATTTTGGAGTCCCACCTCCAGCCCTTCGGTATTTCCTCTTATTATTGAGTTTATTATTGCCTGCTCAGGACTAACTTGAGAAGACCTATCCACGTCTGCTTCAACATGCTTTTCTGTTGAAATGCTTTCAGCATGCTCCAGTAACAGCTCCACTGCATCGCTTCTTTTATTCAAAACCAAATCTTCAGCTGCAGTAAGTATAGCCTTAGGAATATCCTCATATATCCTCACCGCTGCCGGATTTAGTATCCCCATATCCATCCCAGCCTCTATGGCATGATATAAAAATACCGAATGCAGTATTTCCCTTATAGTATCATTGCCCCTAAAGGCAAAGGATAGGTTGCTGATGCCTCCACTTACCTTTGCATGGGGGAGGTTGCTTTTTATCCATCTTACGGCTTCTATATAATCCAAAGCATAGCTTCTATGCTCTTCTATGCCTGTTCCGATGGCCAGGATATTTGGGTCGAATATAATGTCCTCAGCCGGAAAGCCAACTTTACCTGTCAATATATCATAGGCTCTCTTGCAAATCTCTATCTTTCGAGCAAAGGTATCTGCCTGACCTTTTTCATCAAATGCCATGACTACAAGTGCAGCGCCAAATTGCTTTATTATACCGGCCTTATGAACAAACTCGTCCTCACCCTCCTTAAGGCTAAGAGAATTCACTATATGTTTGCCTTGAAGACATTTCAGTCCTGCATGTAGTACCTCCCAATGAGAGGAGTCTATCATAACCGGCACTCTTGATATATCAGGCTCTGCAGCTATCAATCTTAAAAAATGCTCCATTTCATGCTTGATATTAAGCATACCATCATCCACATTTATATCAATAATCTGCGCTCCATTTTCCACCTGACCTCTAGCTATCTGCAGTGCTTCATCATATTTCTTCTCAGCAATCAGTCTGGCAAACTTCTTAGAGCCGGCAACATTTGTCCTTTCTCCGGCATTTATGAAATTATTACTTTTCTCAATATAAAGGGGCTCCAGACCGCACACTACAGTCCTATGACTTCTTTGTGGCAAGCTTCTGGGCTTTTTGCCGCTGCAGATCTTTACTATCTCTCTTATATGCTCAGGAGTGGTACCGCAGCACCCTCCTACAATATTTACATATCCTCCATCAATAAGCTCTCTTAAAGCAGCCGCAGTGTCCTCAGGCCCTTCATCAAACTGCCCTAAAGCATTCCTGAAGCCGGCATTAGGATAGACGCTTACAGCGTATTCTGTAGTTTTGGCAAGCTCTTTAACAAATGGAATAAGCTCCTTTGCTCCAAAGGAACAGTTTAAGCCAATACTGATCACTGCATCATGCTTCATCGAATTTGCAAAAGCCTCTAAGGTCTGACCAGATAATATCCTTCCGCTCTTTCCTGCCACAGTTGCAGAAATCATAATAGGCAGTATCACATTCTTCTTGTTAAAGACATTCTCTGCAGCAACCATCGCTGCTCTTGCATTCAGTGCGTCAATAATAGTCTCAATAAGAAGAAGGTCTGCACCTCCATCTATAAGTCCATTTATCTGCTCCTCATAAGCTTCTACCAATTCGTCAAAGCTTACACTTCTTCGTCCAGGATTTGATATATCAGGGGGAAGCGATGCCGATCTGTTTGTTGGTCCTATGCTGCCTGCTACATACCTCGGCTGGTGAGGCACTACGCTTGAATATTTGCTAGCTGCTTCCCTTGCAATGGCTGCTGAAGTTTTGTTCATTTCATACACGTATTCTTCCATACCATAGTCTGCTTGTGATATCTTATTTGAGTTTAAAGTGTTTGTCTCAATTATATTGCAGCCCGCTTCAAGATATTTCTCGTGAATCTCTCTTATAATCTCAGGACGGGTCAAGCTTAAAATGTCATTGTTGCCCTTTAGCTGAACATCCTTAGTTATATTCAGTTTACCCCTGAAGTCCTCCTCGGAAAGCTTATATTCTTGGAGCATAGTTCCCATAGCTCCGTCAAGTATAAGGATTCTTTCCTTTAATTCATTATTAATACTTCTACTCATAAATATGCCCATGCCCAGCAAATTGCACAAAACCATATAATATAAATTGCATGGGCTCGGTACCTCCTTTTTGATTTATTATAATTTCTTTCAACCTTTCACCTTCTTTGTACTTTTTTTATATCTCTCTGAATACTTCTGATAAGAACTCTTCAATATTGGCCTTTACAGGCATAAGATAAAGATTTGAATTTGCAGCTCTTAAAAAGCTCATTGCTTTTTTGGTAAAGCTGATATTCCAGTCTGCTGTATGTTCGAAATCCTTTGGAAAAACAACATTATTCTTAATTTCCCAATAATTCACTGCGTTTTCTGAGAGTATTGGAGTTATCCCCCAGTAAACCTCATAGCGGTAAAGAAAATCCATGTATATCTCCAAATATCGCAGATCGAAAAATGGCTGTGTAAAAAAGCCATCTGCACCCGCATCCTGCTTCATATTAATTAATTCAAGCTCCTTACGAATATTTCCTCTATATTGATCAACTGCAGCATAAACCTTTATGTCACTTTTAGCTTTGATCTTTCTTATCAAATCCAGACTGGTAGTAGGGTAGACCCTTCTCATATCCTGTGGCTTGTCACCTGTAAGCACAAGAACTTCTTTTATATCGCGAGCCTTTAGAGTTTCTATTAGCTTCTCAACTTCCTTCAAGTCAAAATCAATTGCTCTTATATGTGCTATTGACTGGTTAAAATGCTCCTTAAGCATATCGCAAGCTTCCCAGCTCCTTATACTGAACTTCAAAAGATCAGGAACGTTTACTGCGGTTATATCTTTATATTTTAAAGCTACTGTTTCCCCTTGCTTCAAAAGCTGGTCTTGGTCCCTTGGAATTAGTTCTATTGATATTTTCATTCTGATTCCTCCTTGATAAAAAATAAAAGCCCCATCCTCAGGAAATCCTGAGGACGAGACTATAATCTCGTGGTACCACCTCAATTTGCTGTACATACAGCCTTTATCAAGTACAAAGCATCATTAAGCCATAGCTCCAGACAATTCTCCAGCAATCTAACTACTATAACGTCTCTATACCCTAGCACTATAACGGGTGCACCCGCTGCAGCCTTACTTTCGTTCGGTGCAAGACTCAAGAGCCATGTTCATCCGGCATATCAGGCTTCCTTTCACCAACAGAAGCTCTCTTTGCTGCATCCTCCAGACTACTCTCTCTTTCATTGCCATTATACTAAATACTACTAACTCAGCTTTTTGTGTCAGCTCAACAAATTGATTTAATCTATCTTAACATTGAAAATAGGCGATGTCAATATTCAAGCCCCTGTTTCCACCTGTATCACTGGTTATAATTCAGCAAATTACATATAATATACCTAAGGAGGTGCTCTATGTCAGATTTAAATCAAGAGGTATTGGATAAGCTTACTAAGGTATGTATCTGCAAAGCTATTCCCAGATCAACTATAAAGCGTGTTATATCAGAGGGTGCAGCTTCCCTTGAAAAGGTACAAAAAGCTACAGGTGCAGGCTCGGGTCCCTGTGGCGGTAGAAGGTGCACTCCAAAAATACTAGAGCTGCTTGAAGCAAGTAATAAAGATAAATAGTAATACTATTACGAAAGGATGTTTGGTTTGGAAATCAAGAACTCAATAGTATGCCCAAAGTGCAAGGGCAACAGCTTTGAGCTTAAAAGAGAGGCCACATATATTTATACCTATAAGTTAGAAGCTCCTGTTGCAGAAAACACAAATGAAAAGGATGAAGCTCTACCCTTTCTCTTTGATAATAGAGAAAAGTCCGGGGATAGGGAGTACCTACAGTGTGGTAGCTGCGGCTCACAGTTCCCTTGCGAATCAGATATTGCAAATGCAAAGATACATATGACCATAGTACAGAAAGCCATAAGGTCAGACAATGTGGAAAACCCCGACTTTCTTGGTTAGCTCCAATATAAAAAGGATTCCGGAAAGTCCGGAATCCTTTTTACATCTATTTGCCGTCATCAGTTAAACTGCCGCTTTTCCAAATCGGAATAGCCTTGCCCAGATATTTAGGCTCAGGCTTAAAAACCCCGGCTGTCAAAAAGGCCTTAGCTCTTGCGCCAACCTCTCTAAGCCTATAATACGCCATTTTAGGATACACATAAGTGTCAGCTCCAACACCACATGCTTCTAATCCGAGCTTATCAGCAATATAAAGTGCCCTTATAACATGATACTCCTGTGATACGATTATAGCTTTTTTTACCAAAAAAACATCTCTCAGCCTGTATAAGCTGTCATAGGTGTTAAATCCTGCATGATCCATAAAAATATCTTCTCTGGGCACCCCGCGTGCTTCTAGATATTTACGCATAGCATTGACTTCATCATAGGATTTTTGACCATGATCTCCACTTACAACTATTTTGGGTGCTTTTCCTGCATTATACAGCTCTAAGCCATAGTTTAACCTATCAGCAAGCATAGTCGACACCTGCCCGCTTGGATGCACATAGGCTCCCAGTACAATTATTGCATCTGCCTCAAATGCAGTTTCAACAGTTCTCAGTCCAACTGCTCCGCTGCTGCTGACATGA
>CALJSV010000180.1 GCA_937976095.1 uncultured Clostridia bacterium
GATGCCATTGTAGAAGAATCCAATTACATATATCTTTTGGTGTGGTGCATAGCTGCAATATATGCCCAAGTTTAGAAATACATTCATCATCAGTTTACTGTTGCGCAACTTAGTTATGAAAATCGATATTAATTGCTCTTAAGTGTAGAGGAAAAGGTAGAAAAATGTCGAATATATCTCTAAAATAGTTGTGGACTCACAATTGCTTGACGTAAAAATAAATTGGCTATACTTCCTAATCTTGAGTCACCGAATCAGAAAGCTCAAATCCTATAGCCGGCAGCAGCTATTTACTAAATATTCAACTCAATACTTTTTAATTTAGTTCATCATTTCTATTTACACTGCTTATAAAGTTGAAAGAAAATGTAGTAAAGCTGATTGCAATGATTTAGTAAAAAATAAAGGAGAGAGCAATATGAGTAATGATAATGCCTTTGTATCATACGTCAGGAAAGTCAACCTGGGCTTGACTTTAACAATAGGGCTTTCTATTCCTACTAGTTTTGTTTTGTATATTCTGGGAGTCTGGTCAATCTATCCATTTATTTCGGTTGGTATTGGTATTCCAATATCAGCGATACTTATTTGCAAAAAAAATATGTCAATTCTGTTTCGGTAGTTCTTTTGCTTTCGAGTTACTTTGGTATTTTTTTTATAACGGATCATATGCCTGTAATTGCTTCTATTTGTGCTGGATTTTGCATAACAATTATGTACCTAAACAAGTGGTATGTATTGGCTAGCGGTGGTTTTTATACAGCATTAATTGTCTATATACAATTCATCCGATATCCATTTGAAATCAAGATTGCTATATCTGAAGTAGTGTGCGTAGCTTTTTCCACATTGTTTTTATTTTTCTTGGCAAAATGGGGAACTGAATTGATACAAAATGCAAATGACAAAGAAGCTAGAGCTAATATGCTTCTAAGTGAACTGGAAAAGACAATGAATGGAATAAAGCAGAACACTTTGATATTAAACAGCGATATTTTAGAGTGTAATAAGAGTCTTGGGGTTGCAAGTGAAATAAGTAATTCAACAGCGATTTCCTTACAAGAAATTACTAAAGGTATAGTCGGACAAAGCGAGAGTGTTACAAAAATCAGCAATTTGATGAGTGAAACAGGCTATAGTGTTAATGAGATTATTAGTTTTTCTAAGCAGATGTCTGATGTTTCTGCAAAGGCGAGCCAAGTTGTTTTGGATGGCTCTGGAAGAATAAGTCAAATGGAAAAACAAATGGATATAATTAATGAAGCGGCTGAGAAGTCCTTTTCTACAGTTCAAGATTTAAATTCTAACATGGAAGAAATTAATAAATTTTTATCAAGCATAACCCAAATAGCAGATCAGACAAATCTATTAGCACTTAATGCCGCAATTGAAGCTGCTCGGGCTGGGGAATCAGGTAGAGGATTCGCAGTAGTAGCTGACGAAGTCAGAAAGCTGGCAGAGCAGAGTGCAAACACTGTAAGACAAATATACCATATTATCAGTGATATCAATAATAAAACCCAAGAAGTCCTTGGTGAAGTGCAAAAAGGGAATCTTGCAGCAAAAGAGGGAGAAATTATTGTTAGTCAGGTAAATCAAGGCTTCGTAAGGATTCAGGCATCTTTTGATGAAATTGATAAGTGTATATATAAAGAAATGAGCATGTTTGAAAAAACTGCAGCAGCGTTTACAAGTATACAGGGAGAAACTGAAAGTATAGCAAGTATCTCTGAAGAACACTCATCTTCAACTGAGGACTTACTTGCGATAAGCAAAGAAAACAATTCGAATATTGAAAAAATCTGTGATTTGATGAAGGAAATAAAACAATCCAGTGATAACTTGAAGAATATCTTAAAAGATAACATTTTATAATATAATAAAATATGGGGCCAAGCACAGGACAATAGAACTTATTATAGTATACTCTCTGATAAGTTCTATTGTTCTGTATCTGGTACCATGTGTTTTATGCTTTTACAGCCCAGCGCAGCTTTGCAGACCTGGCACGACTGTTGGTATTACACTCTTCCGCTGAAGGTTTTATTGGATCGGGAGCTATTTCACTGTATACACCTGCACGGTAAAAATGCTGGAAGGACTTTTTCACAAGGCGGTCTTCACCTGAGTGAAAGGAAAGTATAGCAACGCGTCCACCCTCCGCGAGTGCGGATGGAAGCTTTTCTAAAAACTCATACAGTACTCCAAATTCATTATTAACATCAATCCGCAAAGCTTGAAAGCATCGCTGGCAGGTTTTTTTAACCTCATCCTTCCTATTTTTTTCTGGTATAAACTTTAGTACATCCTTAATAATCTGCTGAAGCTGTGTAGTTGTTGATATATCTGTTCCTTTTCTTATCTCTGAAACAACGGCGCTAGCTATTATAGAGGCATGAGGCTCATCAGAGTTTTCTATCAACATACCCTCTAACTCATACTGTGAAATAGTTTTTAGCCTTTCTGCAGCAGATATCCCTTTTTTAGGATTCAATCGTAAGTCTAATGGGCCTTCAATCTTAAAGGAGAACCCTCTGTCAGGGTTGTCTATTTGCATTGAAGAAACACCTAAGTCTGCCAATATAAAATTCAAAGGCCCTGATTCAGAAACTACCTGGTTTATGCTTGAAAAGTTCATTTGCCTGATAGTTAAAATCTCTGGTCCGTAGCCTAAGCGTTCTAAGCGCTCGCGAGTGCGTGGCAGCTCAATTGCATCTACATCTATAGCATACAAATGGCCCTTTGAGTCCAAGCATTTTAGCATTTCCAAGGTGTGTCCACCATAGCCTAAAGTCGCATCTAATCCAACCTGCCCAGGAGTAATTTGCAGAAAATCTAATATTTCTCTAACACAAATTGAACGATGCATGCCTGCTGGGGTGCTACCTTTTTGTATAACCTTTGCCACTGTATCGGCATACTTTTCAGGTTGCAGCTCCTTATATTTTTCATTAAAAGCTTTTGGGTGAGTGCCTTTATATCGAACACGTCTCTGGTGCTTTTGCTCTTGATTATCCATTGTTTTCCTCCGTACATTAATATTTTGTGAGCTGCCGAAGTGTTAATCCTCCTCGTGGATTATCTCATGATTCCTTTCCAAAACTCCTTTTCCTCTCCAACTAAAAGATCTATCCCCATACCTTCTAAGAAACTCCTTGTTGGAAATCTGTTTTAGCTCCTCATGTTGCAAGGTATATTTCAGGTCCTTATTAAATTCTTCTATTATAGTTTTTTCAACTTTCTCGTTGTGAGGGCATACATCCTGACAAACATCACAGCCCCATATCAGAGGACTATTTTTGACTATTGCTCTTTCTTCAGCAGTAAGCTCCCCTTTCTTTTGTGTTATATAAGACCTGCACTTTAGGGGATTTATTGTAAAGTCACCTAAGATGCACTGTCCGGGGCAGCTTTTTACACAGCTGAAGCATTGATAACAGGTTTTATCCTGTGGTGCATCTTCTTCAAAGGGATAATTATTTAGTATATATCCTATAAACACGTAAGAGCCATACTGGTCTGTGATTATGTGATTGTTTATACCCCAAAAGCCAAGACCGGCTCTATAAGCCAAATATCTGTCACTAAATGGTCCACTGTCAACAAAAGCCTTATAAGCAAAGCCTTCTATTTTTTCTTCTAAAAAAGCTGCAATTGCTTCAAGCTTCTCCTTAATAACCAAATGGTAGTCCAGACTATATGTGTATTTTGACAGGTTGGCTTCTTCTACACTGCCTGTGTAGTAAGGAAACAAGCAAACTATAACTGATTTTGCATCATTTAAGGTTAGCTTGGGATAAACTCTTTTTTCTATTTCCTTTTCTTCTAAACCACTTACATTTCCTTTTTCTATCTGCCTTCTCCAGATTCTTTCAAAGTCCAGATATGGATCGGCGGGGGCTATTCCTACATGCTCTATATTGATAGAATTGCAAAACCTTTTTAGCTCTTCCTTCATTTAAATCCTTCCAATCAGTGCTATTTATATCAGAATATCATATTGTTTGTCAAATTATAAGGGTTATGCATTTCTAAGTTTGTTTTTACTGCTATTTTTTTGCTTACTTCCATATGCTAAGCTTGATTGATCCAA
Organism: uncultured Clostridia bacterium; assembly: GCA_937976095.1. Taxonomy (GTDB): domain Bacteria; phylum Bacillota; class Clostridia; order Lutisporales; family Lutisporaceae; genus CALGKJ01. The sequence goes on from CALJSV010000180.1 coordinate 4,094, forward strand.
CGGCATGTTGTATAGTCTTATTATAAGCTTACAATATAGATTTGAAGGATAACAGGAGATGATAACGTGAAAAAGCAGCCTGAGGTAACACAGCAGACTAGGCAAAATTTGATAGAAGCATTTTGGTCCTTGTATTGTGAAAAGAGGATTGAAAAAATAACAGTTAAGGATATTGCTCACAGGGCAGGCTATAACAGAGGAACATTTTATGAGTATTTTACAGATGTTTATGATGTGCTGGAGCAAATTGAGCAATCCCTTATTCCATCAGTGGATGAGTTGCCTCCTATATCAGCGCCAAAGCATGATATGGGAATGCCTGTTGACATGTTTATGAGGCTATATGAGCAAAACAGCAGATACTATTCTATCTTACTTGGAGATAATGGCGATCCGGCATTTGCCAGTAAGCTCAAAAACTCAACAAAGCCTGTAATTGCAAAGGCACTTGCGGAAAAGCATGACTTCAATCCGGTAGAGCTTGATTTTATTCTAGAGTATGTACTGTCGGCTATGATTGGTATAATGAGCTATTGGTTTAGACAGGATAAGGTACTGCCAGCAGAGAAGTTGATTGAATTAATGCATGACCTTATGGAAAACGGCGTTATGAAAAGACTTAGTTAGAAAAGTAGCATATATGGCATAATATGGGTGATGTGTACGAAAATGTATCGCATAGTATGGTTGCAGATGGTAAGGGCTAAGGGATTTGATTGGTAAAGCTCCGTCTACCAAGGTATCAAGGAAGCGGGTTATTAATGCTGGAGCCGATTTAATCGTGGAACAGTAAGAATACTAATGGCTCCTATCGAGTAGGCTAAAGTCGACAGAATGCATTTACATGCTTACATTTTTATGGGATAATGACTATGTTAGAATAATATACTATTTATTTCCGAGCTGAAGGGTCTAAACGATAAATCGCATGATCCGAAGCCCATGGGCGTGATGGGAAACTGCCACACCTCCCTTATTTGGAAAGGAAATATTTTTATAAAGCTAATCTTTATAAGACATTCCTTTTGGAGTGTCTTTTTTTGTTGAATAAACGGGGGTATCGCATAAATGGACTATTTTCTTAATGCATTTGTAAAAGCAATTGAACTACTTGTATCCTTTGATGAAGAGCTTTATGGAATAATCTTTCTTTCTTTGAAGGTGTCAGCTTCAGCTATTGCTGTAAGCTCGATGATTGCTGTTCCGCTTGGAATAGGCATTTCTATGGGAAGGTTTTGGGGTAAGAAGCTTCTTGTAAGCATTATCAATGCTTCAATGAGTATTCCTCCTGTTGTAGTAGGCTTGGTAGTTTATATCATACTATCAAACAAGACGGGTATTTTTCACACTCTGCGCCTTCTTTTTACACCTACAGCCATGATAATTGCTCAAACTCTGCTTGCACTTCCCATTATTACAGGTTTAACAATAGTGGCAGTAAAAAGTGTGCACAGCAGGATAAGCAAGACAGCAATAAGCCTGGGAGCATCTTATACTCAGCTGGTATTGCTTGTTATAAAGGAAGCAAGGTATGCAATTGGGTCTGCCATAATCACTGCCTTTGGAAGACTTATGGCAGAAGTAGGTGCAGTAATGATGGTAGGTGGAAATATACGCTACAAGACCCGTGTCATGACAACTGCCATTGCACTTCAAAAGGGAATGGGAGAATTTGAATTGGCTCTAGCCTTAGGAATTATACTTCTGACCATGGCCTTCATAGTAAACATTCTGCTGGATTATTTCAGAGATGAGAAAGAGGTGCCGCGCACATGAGTATTATGTTTGAGCTTAGGGATGTTAAAAAGATCTATGATGGAAAAACAGTACTGCGAATTGACGAGTTGAAGCTGGAGGCTGGAAAGATAAATGCAATAATAGGTCCAAGCGGAGCAGGTAAAAGCACCCTTCTGCAGCTCTTGAACGGACTTGAGGGTTCAAGTGAAGGAGCTATTAGCTTTGATGGGGAAAAATATACAAAAGGCAAAAAAATACCTTTGAATGAAAGGCGTAAGATGGCTATGGTGTTTCAAAAGCCTACGCTTTTCAATTCTTCTGTTTATGAGAATATAGCCTATCCATTAAAGCTTAGAAGGATACCTACAAAGACAATAAGTCAAAAGGTCAACGAAGTCCTTGAACTTGTTGGTCTCAGGGATAAGGCCAGACAAGGAGCGCTTACATTATCAGGGGGTGAAGCCCAAAGGATTAGCGTTGCAAGAGCAATTGTAACTCATCCTAAAGCCCTGCTTTTGGACGAACCTACAGCAAACCTTGATCCAGCTAACGTAGAGTTAATAGAACGCATTATAAAGCATGCAAACTCAGCACATGGTGCTACAGTTGTGATAGTCACGCACAATATGTTTCAGGCGAAGCGTTTGGGGGATAATATAGTTTTTCTCTTAAATGGACAGATTGTAGAGAGTGGGCCTTCGGACATAATATTTTCTGATCCAAAAAACGAGAAGACCTCGGCTTTTATCAGGGGAGAGATGGTGTGTTAATAAGCTAACAATAAGTCGATATTTATGCGGAGGATATAATTATGAAAAGCCAGAAAACTAAAAAAATCTTGGGAATAACAGCTGCCGCGGTGATTGTTATCACGTTGCTTCTTATGGTGTTATTTACAAACTCTTTCAAAGCTGGAGAAAGTTTAAGAACAGAGTCTGATACCGGCGAAAGTGGATCAGGTGCGGCTTCTGATTCTATTAACCTGACCAAGCTTGAGCCTGAAATAGTACTTGCTACCACCACAAGCACACAGGATACAGGTCTATTAGATGTGCTGGTACCTGCCTTTGAAGAGAAATACAATGTAAAGGTAAAAACTATAGCAGCAGGAACAGGTGAAGCTATAAACATGGGAAAAAGAGGTGATGCAGATGTATTGCTGGTTCATTCTCGTACACAGGAGGATGACTTTGTTGCAGAGGATTATGGCGTGAATCGTAGAGATGTAATGTATAACTTTTTCTATATCGTAGGTCCCCATAATGATCCTGCAGAAGTAGAAAAAGCTACTACTGCTGCAGATGCCTTTTTAGGGATAGCTGAAAGTGAAGCTTTTTTCGTATCTCGTGGAGATAATTCCGGAACCCACTCAAAGGAAAAGAGCGTTTGGACCAAATCAGGAGTTACACCCAATGCGAAAAATGACAGTTGGTATATAGAAGCAGGACAAGGCATGGGAGCGACCTTAACTATGGCAAATGAGATGGGAGCATATACACTTGTAGACAGCGGAACCTGGCATGCTTTTGAGAACAAGGTGGATATGAAAATTGTCAAGGAAAACGACAGTATATCTATAATCCATATGGAGTTATTGCAGTAAATCCAGAGAAGTTTCCTAATGTACACCACAATTCGGCTATGGCCTTCATAAGCTTTATAACCTCAGAGGAAGGTCAGAAAATAATAGGCAGCTATAAGAAGAATGGATATCAGCTGTTTATACCTTCGGCAAAATAGGTTAAGTTAATATGAAGTAGCAGATTAAAAGTGATAAGCTTTTGGTCTACTTTTGTTTTTTTGCAGATACACCCTATACTTTTTAAAATTTTGGAAGGATTCTTACATAATTGGTAGAATATTAATAATACAAATATTATGACAATAGCATTGTATAGTAGAAAACTATTATTTTAATTATGAGTGGAAGGCTGTGTATATATGAGGCTTAAGAAAAAGCAAGGCTTTGCTAATGCAATGTTTTTTAATACAATTACGATTATTGTTTTGACAGTTAGCTTGCTTGGATACTTGTGGATTACCAATGAGTACCAAAGGTTCAATAGAGAGTCTGAAAGACTTCGTAAAGAATACATTGCCACTCAGCAGGGTATCATTAGGAGCGAAGTTAACAGACAGATTGACTATATAAACTATATGAGGCAAACAACTGAGCAGGTTCTGATGAAGAATATCAGGAGCAGAACTAATGAAGCATATAGTATAGCTATGAATCTATATGAGAAGCATAAGGATACCAAAAGCAGTGAGGAAATAAAAAGGATTATTACTGAGGCATTAAGACCCGTTCGCTTCAACGACGGGCGAGGGTATTTCTTTATTGATACCTTAGAAGGTGATGTGGTTTTATATCCGATTCTTCCCGAAAGTGAAGGCAAAAACCTATTAGGACTTCAGGATGAAGAAGGGAATTATGCTCTACGGGATGAGATAGATTTGGTTAAGAGGCAGAAGGAGGGCTATATCACGGGCTACTGGATAAAGCCAGACTCACAGAAGTCACACGCCTATAAAAAAATTACATTTGTGAAGGAGTTTGAGCCATATAAATGGTATTTAGGCACAGGTGAGTACGTGGATGATGTAGAGCAGGATATCAAAAGAGATATACTTGGTATGATCAGCACAGTCAGATTTGGACCTAAAAATGACTCATATATATTTGTAGGAGACATTTTTGGAGTAGAGCTTGCAAATGGAGTGTACCCGGAGTATGTAGGCCAAAACCTATGGGATATGACAGATGACAGGGGAGTTAAGGTTATACAGGAGCAGATAAAGGTTGTAAAGGAAAACCCGGAAGGGGGAATACTTACTCACTACTGGAAATCACCAAACTCAGATGGAATATTCGAGAAGATGACCTTTGTACGTGCTGTGCCAGAATGGGGTTGGGTATTGGGCTCTGGCATTTCAGTTGAAGAGTTTGACAGAGCCATTGCAAACATGAGAAAGCAAATGGAACAAGATGTTATGCATACCGTAAAAAATATTATTATGCTCTTAGCTGTAGTCCTTTTAGTTGCATTTGCAGCTACAAGCTATATGCTCGACAAGGCAAGAAAAAGCATGGACCTATTTATGCGTTTTCTTACAGATGCTTCAAAGCATTTTGTGGAAATAGATATACAGAAGGTTCATTATGATGAGTTTAAGGGTCTTGCCGAATCAGCAAATGCAATGCTGCTTCAAAGGAAGAGGGTGGAGGAGCAGATAAGTGCAATTAATGAAGAGCTGGAGTGTCGAATCCATGAGAGGACAAAGGAGCTGGAAGAGCTTAATCAAAACCTGGAGAGTAAAGTAAGTAAGAGAACGCAGGAGCTTAATAGGCTGTTGATGATAGATAGTTTAACCCAGATATATAACCGCAAATATATGTTTGAGCGCTTGGATAAAGAAATAAAGAGGATTTCAGGAAGCAACAAAAAGCTATGCATTATAATGCTGGATATAGATCATTTTAAGAGTGTCAATGATAATTTTGGTCACCAATGTGGGGATAGTGTAATCGCCGAAATAGCCAAGGCCATTAAGGGAAGCATTAGGGACATAGATATAGCCGGCAGGTATGGAGGAGAAGAGTTTATTGTGATTTTACCTGATACTGATATAGGTAGGGGCTTCGCAGTTGCCGAAAGAATAAGACAAAAGGTTATGGAGCTTAAGTTCTGTGAGATTTCACTTTCCGTTACCATCAGTGGTGGAATAGTTGAGCATTCTTCGGAAAAGCCTGAGGAGCTTGTAAATAAAGCAGATGAAAAGCTCTATCAAGCAAAGAATGCAGGCAGAAATAATATTCAAAGGTAGCTATAATTAAAAAAAGTCTAACTAAAGCCTTTGTGGAACAGTATTTGATCTATGAGGGCTTTTGCATTGTTTGCGTATGAAAATATCTACATGAATATAAATAAAAAATATAAGAATACTAACTTACGAATATCAATAAAAGTTCGAAGGAGTGTATTCAAGATGTCACATACAACAAAGTCTATGCCAATAGCTACAAGGACACCGCCAGATATTACTGCTGCAACAGTTAATGCCAACAACTTTGAAGGTAAATTTAATCTAAATACATCAGGATTTGACGCCAACATGCCGGGGCATGTATCCTCACATGATATGATTTTAAGGCAAGCGCCGAGAACAGTAAAGAAAGAGGGAGCAGGAATAGGACTTCCATATGATGTTCGACTTGAAATGGCTTTAATGCTTGATGATCACCAATGTGCATTTTCAGTCGCGCTTCATCAGTACAACAAGCATCATTGGCTGTCGGAGGGTGCGGAATCCTTCCTAAGCTTGCATGAGCTTCTAAATGAACACATTGATAAGACTCAGGATCATATAGACAGCATAGGGGAGCGGGTAGCACGTTTAGGTGGAGTTCCTACTGCACATCCGGTCACTCAGCATCAGCTTTCCTATATTAAGCATGAGGTTGAAGGACGCTATTCAATGCGGGACTTCATAAGAAATGATCTAGAGCACGAGCTAAAGATGCAGGATATGCTTAGAAAGCAAATAACCAGAGCACATGAACTAAAGGATTATGGAACTGTAGAGGTTCTTGAAGAAATATTAAGAGACAGAGAAGATTTAGGATATCATTTGTTCAGCGTACTTGAGGATGATACTTTAGTTAGGGGTATGGAGCATTTAATAAGAGAAGAAGGCAATATAGCGGGTGATGGAAGAGTAAACAATAATAATAAACTTCAATAGCAGCATTGGTAAGAGAGAGGCTTTTGATAATGATTCAAGAGCCTCTCTCTTTGTCATGAATTATATTGACAGAATAAGGAAGGATATCTGCATACAGCAGTTTGCAATTTCAATTAAAACATGTTTTAATATTGATGATGAATTAGGGAGGGGTGTTGGTACAGGATGGGAAGAAGGAAAACACTTATATTAAGCGTGGCAGTATTGTTATGCATACTTATATATTGGGGCTTTTATAACGGCCTGGTGGTTAGAAAATATATCGTAGAAAGTAGAAAGCTGAATGATGGTGAATCAATAAGAATAGTCCTAATCACTGATTTACATAGCCACATATATGGTGAAAATCAAAGAGAAATTGTATCAATTATTGAAAGGCAAAAGCCGGATATTATAGCCTTAGGTGGAGATATAGCTGATGATATAGTACCGATAAAAGGCACTGAGCTATTGTTGGAGGGCATAAAGACATTAGCACCAATTTTCTATGTGTCAGGAAATCACGAGTTTTGGACCGGTGATATTAGCAGCGTAAAAAGTAGTATAAGGGAGCAGGGAGCAGTCATACTCGAAAGTGAGTATAGGGAGATAAAGATTAGAAGTGCTGAGCTTATTATTGGGGGGGTTGATGACCCGGACATTGTGCACTATGAGAAACCTGACTATAATTGGCTAGGCAAGATGAACAGCTCTTTTATCCGATTAAAGGATGCTCCGATATATAAGATTCTATTGGCTCATCGACCTGAGTTAATAGAAATGTATAAAGAAAACAACTTCGATCTAGTGCTATCAGGACATGCCCATGGCGGCCAGGTAAGGATTCCTCTTCTGTTAAACGGACTCTATGCACCCAACCAAGGCTGGTTCCCGAAATATGCAGGAGGGATTTATAAGCATGGAGTTACTACACACATTGTAAGTCGCGGAGTTTCCTATAATCCACGCTTGCCACGAATATTTAATCCCCCTGAGATAGTTGTTATTGATATTAAAGGAATTGCAGACAAGTAGACAAAAGCTTTAACATATGGGGTTCATTTCAGTATCTGTCACTGTGAGATGAATTTTGGTATAATTATATTGTTGTGTTTATTTTTTTTATTTGATAGGGGTGTAATGATGAGTGGTGTTTCTGTTGCAGTGTGTGAGCAGGGCAAGCCTGTTCATGGGATCAAGGAGGTAAACAAAAAGATACTAACGATGATCCTTCCGATTACTGTTGAAAACATCCTGCAAATGATTGCAGGACTTGTCTCTATGGGTATGGTAGGGAGGATAGATGTATTGGCCATTGGTGCTCTAGGGATAAGTATGCGCATAACTCAGATAGTATGGGCTCTTTTTAAAGGTATTGCCACAGGGGCAACAGTATTTGTAGCCCAATATCACGGTGCCGGCGAGCATAAAAAGGTTATGACGGTTATTCAGCAGACAATGTTAAGTACATTAGCTGCAGTCATACTTCTTGAACTGTTGATTATTGTTTTTGCACCTATACTTCTAAGTGTTTTTAACCCTGAGGCAGAGCTTTTGAAGCAGGCAGTAGTCTATATTCGGTTTGTAGCATTAGAGTTGCCGTTCTTGGCTATAATGCTGGTTATAGGCGGAGTGCTTCAGGGAATGGGGAATGCAAGAACACCTATGGTTATCACAATGACTATGAACATAGTAAATATAGCAGTAGGATATATACTTATTTTTGGAAAACTGGGCTTACCTGCCCTGGGAATAAGAGGTGCGGCTATTGCGACAGTGGTCTCACAGCTGGCAGCTTTATCTCTTGGCTTATATGTACTGTTCAACAAAAACGGAATAATGAGAAGCTATTTTAATAAGAGCTTCTTTATAGTAGATATAAGACAAATAAAGAATATATATAGGGTTGGGTTACCAAGCTCTATGGAATCAGTTTTTTGGCAGCTTGCAGCAATTATAATCACCAGAGCAATACTGACTTTTGGAGAAACTGCTTTTGCTGCTCATCAGCTTGGACTTCAGGCAGAATCAATTTCTTACATGCCTGCGGCAGGCTTTGCAGTAGCTGCAACGGCCCTGGTAGGTCAAGCTTTAGGTGCGAAGGATAAGGATCTCGCTAAGCTTTATTTCAAGCAAATAATGAAGGGGGCGCTCTGCATAACAGCTGTATGTGCTTCAATTTTGGTATTCCTTCCTGGACTCACTCTTTCGTTGTTGACAGATAACAAAGAAATCATCGGATTAGGCTCAGTTTACCTGATACTAATGGGAATTGTTCAATTTCCGCAAAATGCTGCAGGTGTGCTGTCTGGCTCTATGAGAGGAGCGGGGCATACAAAGGTGCCTATGCTGGTTGCAGGTATAGGGCTGTGGGGAATAAGGGTACCTATGGTTTTGATTCTTGCATATAAGCTTAAGCTTTCTATTGTAGCAATCTGGTCAGTTTTTTGTATAGACCTTTGCATCAGGTTCTTAATCAGCTTGGCATTATATAAGAAGAAAAATATATACGAGAAGAATCTTATAGTAAATTCATAGAGAATACATTGAGAAGTATAGCCTGGAATAAGGGCTATGCTTTAGATAGCAGCAAAGCTGTGATATAATTATAGAAACAAGTATTTATTACAAAAGCTAAAGTAGGGCAGGAGGAGATTGCCACGAGTACTATGCATGACATCTATGTATCTACACTGTTTGTAGCTTCTATTATTTCTTTTATAGTGGTTCTGATGGCATTACGTAGGCGGAACTCCAGGGGGGCAGTTTCGCTTGTTATTCTTATGTCCGCTATCTTTATTTGGACTATATTTCAAGCTTTATCATTCATTGAAACAGACCTAAAAACCAAGCTTATTTTTGCGAATATGAGATATTTTGGTATCCAAGCTGCGCCGTTATCCTTTTATGCCCTTGCATATGGCTTTAGAAACCTTTCTTCTGGAATCAGTTTAAGAAGCTGGTTTAAAATATCTGTTTTCCCAACTCTTATGCTGATAGCATTATGGACAAATCCATTACATTACAAATTTTACTTAAATGTTTTTATTGATGAAGGCATACTTATTCTCGAAAACGGACCGCTCTTTTGGGCTAACATGATATACTTATATGCCTTTGTATTGTTGTCTATATTTATTTTCATTAAGAACTGCATAAGGTCAGCAGCTATATATCGTACCCAAGCTATTATTATAGCAGCTGCTGCAAGCATACCTGTGCTTGCTAACCTAGCCTTTAATATGGATATCCTTCCTGTTAAAAATATTGACATTACACCTTTCTCTTTTTTCCTTACCGGTATATTTAATTTCTACGCAATATTCCAGTTCAAGCTGTTGGATATTGTACCTATTGCAAAGGACAGACTATTTGAGGATATGGATGATATGGTAATTGTCATCGATCAAATGGGAAGGGTTTTGGATCTTAATAGAAAGGCTAGGGGTAAAATTTTAGAAGAAACCGATGTTGATTATGTAGGAAAAGATATCACCTTAGTATTGAAGAGCTGGAGTGAGCTTTGTGAGTGCATACTTAAAAGAAAAGATCAAAGTATGAAGATTAACTTTATCAAAAACGGCACTACTGAGTATTACGATATAAGCATATCAGACATCTCAAATGAAAAAGGGCGTAAAAGCGGTGAGCTTATCGTATTAAGAAATATCACTGAGCTTGAGGAAGCTTTACTTGAAGCAAGGAAGTCAAAGGAGCTTGCAGAGCAAGCAAGCACTGCGAAGGGATTTTTCTTAGCTAATATGAGCCATGAAATAAGGACCCCGCTAAACGCAGTTATTGGCGTTGCAGAAATACTTGATAAAACAGAGCTTTCTAAGGAAGAGCAGAAGGAATACATAAAGATGATAATGAATTCTGCTGAAGCCTTGCTTACGCTACTAAACGATGTGTTGGATTTTTCCAAAATAGATGCAGGTAAAATGGAGATGGAAAAAGCTCCTTTTGATATAAAAATGCTTGTTAAAGAAACGGTTGGTGCTTTTTCAGTCGTTACTGGCAAGAAGGGCTTGAAGCTGGACAGCTGCATAGCAGACAATGTTCATGATTTAGTAATAGGTGACATGGTAAGAGTAAGACAAATACTTATAAATCTCTTATCTAACTCTATAAAGTTTACAGAGCGCGGAACAGTAGAGGTTAGAGTAGAAGCGATAAAAGACGGCGTAGGTAAGACAGATATTGCTATAACAATCTCTGATACCGGTATAGGAATACCTAAAGAAAAGCTGGAAGGCATCTTTGAAAGCTTCAAGCAGGTAGATAACTCAACCGCAAGGAAATTTGGAGGAACAGGACTTGGTCTATCTATTGTAAAAAAGCTTCTTGAGCTAATGGGGGGTACTATAAAGGTAGAAAGTGAACCGGGTATTGGAAGTAGCTTTAGCTGCATAATACCCTTTGTGATACCTGATAGTGCTGAAGCTGAAGCTTATGCAGCAGAAAAAAAGGTGGAAACAGCAATAGAGCCGCTGAACTATAGAGTACTTTTGGCAGAAGATAATAAAACCAACAGAAAGATAATGGAAGCATACCTAAAAAAACTATCCTGTACGGTTGACTTTGCTGAAGATGGCAGTATAGCACTAAATAAGCTGCAGACAAACGAATATGATGCTGTGCTTATGGATATACAAATGCCACAGATGGATGGGCTGACGGCTACGAAAATAATTAGAGCCAGTGAAAAAGAAGCAGGAAAACATATACCAATAATTGCTTTAACTGCGGGGGCAACAAAAGAGGATTATCAGCAATGCATTGAGGCAGGTATGGATGACCATATATCTAAGCCCATAAAAATTGATAAGCTTTATAAGGCTTTAAGACAGCATGCATCAAAAAAATAAAGAATAGTATATAATCATCCATGCTATATGGGACAGTACAACTAGACCATATAGCATATTTATTGTATTTATTATTATATTAGAGTAGCTTAATTGTTTTTGGGTAGCACCCGCCAGTCTTTTTATAATATAAACCAGTAGAAGTGCTGGAAGCACAACCTTAAGGAGTATACTAGCCGAAGTGCTCTGAACTACCTTGACCATAAGGATGTTAGCTTCTACAAACCACCCGGTACTTAGCAGCAAATATGTAAAAAGTATATCTATAACATTTAAAAAATATAAAACAACAAGCTTTTGTCTTAAACTCACTAAGCTATGGCTTCTAAAAAACTCAGACAACTAAAACACCTCCATCTAATGATTATTTCCACCAGAGACAATTTAAAACCAAACAAAGAAAAAAATGGGACGAGGAACCTGTCCCCTTTGTCCCAGGAAAGGGATTGTTGACAATTACATGGAAGTGTTTTATAATTTAGTCAAATAATGAACGGGAGTTTACTTATGCAGCATTTAAAGGACGAGGTTAAGGAAGCTATAATTGAAGCTGCTTTGGATGAGTTTCGGCAGAAGGGCTATACAGAGGCTTCCATGCGTGAAATTGCCAAGAGTGCAGGAATGACAGTAGGTAATATATACAGATACTTTGAAGGTAAGGATGATTTGTTCAATTGTATAATTGATCCTGTTTGGCAGGAGGTAATGAAAACCATCTTTGATAACTATGAGCTTACTCCGGATATGTTTCCAATGAGACAAATAATTACCTCCATAATGGATATATATAAAAAGTTCAACGTACAGCTTTTTATTCTAATTAACAAAAGCAAGGGCTCCAAGTATGAAAATGTAAAGGAAGGCCTGGTCGATCTGATTGCTAACAGGCTCGAAAAGGAGTTTATGCCTATACTTCATTCAAGTGGCAAGGTATTAAAGGACACTTTCATATTCAAGATGATTTCTAACGCTATTGTTGATAGCATATATATAATCATGAAGGAATGCGGAGATAATATTGGCAGGCTGGAAAGCTTGATGGAGCAAATGCTCACAGTATTTATAAAGGATTTATACTATAGACTATAGCTATTATGAAGAAATATCATGATAGCTATATATTTAAGTTTAAAAGTAAACACACGTTTACTAATGTTCACTTTATAATTTTGTAAAAGAAAGGAACTGGCTATGAAAGGATTGGCTGATTTCGTTATCAAAAGAAGAATACTGATTGTGGCTCTATTTGTATTGGCAGCATTAATAAGCATTCTATTTATTCCGCAGGTTAAAATCAATTATGATTTAACTGCTTATTTACCTGAGGAGATGAATACAAAAAAGGCAATCAGAATAATGGAAAGCGAGTTTACTCTATTGGGTCAGGCCGAGCTTATGCTGGAGAATGTCACCATACCTGAAGTATTGGATCTGAAAAGTAAGCTTGAAGTAATTCGTGGGGTGGATAGTATTATTTGGCTGGATGACATACTGGATATACGTAAGCCCCTAGAAATGTATGATAAAAGCGTGGTAGAAGACTATTATAAGGATGGTGCTGCACTGCTGCAGCTGGTATTTGTCGAGGATGACTACAGCCTAAAGACTGATAGTGCTCTGGAAAAAATTAAACAGTTGATTGGAGAAAAGGGAGTATTAGGAGGCTCAGCTGTAAATAAAAAGGCAATGAGAGAAAATACTGTGAAAGAGGTAGTTACAATTTCACTGCTGTCACTGCCTATCTTCATAATTATTCTTCTACTAACTACACGTTCTTGGTTTGAACCTGTTCTCTACCTGTCAGTAATAGGTATATCAGTTATTATAAACATGGGTACAAACGTGATATATAAGGATATATCCTTTATCACCCAATCCTGTGCAGCTATACTGCAGTTAGCATTATCTATGGATTATTCTTTGTTTCTACTCCATAGATATTCTGAGGAAAGGGAAAAGGGATTAGAGGCAAAGGAAGCTATGCAGACAGCTGTAGTGTATTCCTTCCCCTCATTGGCAGCCAGCTGTCTAACTACCCTTGCAGGCTTTGCAGCGCTGATGTTCATGAGCTATAGAATAGGCTATGATATGAGCCTGGTATTGGGAAAGGGAGTTATTCTGAGTCTCGTAAGTGTAATACTTCTTTTGCCGGGAGTAACCATTATTTTTCATAAGCAAATTGAAAATAGCCAGCATGCTTTCTTGTTGCCTTCCTTAAAAAGGTTTGGGGAAGCAGTTGTAAGATCTAGGTGGGCTGTTGTAGCTGCAGTGTGCTTACTGCTTATTCCAGCCTATCTGGCTCAGACATCAAACACTTTCTTATATAGCGAAACCTCCATAGCAGCTGATGAAAATACCACTGTAGGAAAGCAGGTAAAAAGGATTGAAGACAGATTTGGAATAAACAATCAAACTGTTTTACTGCTGCCTGGGGAGAGTATTGCAAAGGAATTGGCCCTATCCAAGCATTTGCAAGGCAAGGACTATATAAAGTCGGTTCAGGCATTAGTCACCATAGCTGACCCATCTGTTCCAAAGGCTATGCTACCTGCAAAGATTATCGAGAGATTTTCATCAACAAATTATACAAGAGTAATTTTAAACCTCAATGTTCCAATTGAAAGTGATATTACCTACCTAGCAGTGCAGGATATTCATGATACAGTAAATAGCTATTATGACCAAGACTACTATCTGCTGGGGTCGTGCACCAGCGTATCGGATATTAAGGAGGTTGTTGAGCGTGATTTTACACTGGTTAATCTTATTTCAATTTTTGCTGTAGCTTTGATTATACTGGCTACCTTTCGCTCTCTTTTGCTGCCTATTTTGTTGGTTTTGGTAATAGAAGCAGCTATATGGATTAATATGGCCATACCGTTTTTTATGGATTCACCACTTATTTTTATAGGCTTTATGATTGTAAGTGCTATACAACTTGGAGCTACAATTGATTATGCAATACTTCTCACAAACAGATATATGACAAATAGGGAAGCTATGGACAGTAAGACAGCAGCAGTCAACGCACTTGTTGATTCAGGCTGGTCGGTTATTACCTCTGCTCTGATTTTATTTGTAGCAGGTATGGGAGTCTTCCTAATATCATCAATAAAGGGAGTGTCTGAGCTTGGAATGCTTATAGGACGAGGAGCTGCCCTCAGCGGAATTATGGTACTAGTAATACTTCCACAATCCTTGGTGCTATTTGATAAGCTGATACAAAAAACAACTTTAAAAGGTATAATAACTATTGCAAAACAATGAGGTTAAAAGGAGGATAACTGTTTATGAGAAAATTCAAGCTGACGCTTTTATTGGCTGCTGTAATGTTTTCTTTAGTATTTTCTATTATTTTTACCAGTACCAATGCTGCTCAGGTGGAAGGGGATTTTGAAATCACTAAGGAGTTAGAAGCTTTAAAGGATGAAACTGTATATGCAGTATTAAACCATGACGGCACTGTAGACTCGGTTTATGTAGTGAACTATTTAAGCACTCCTGAGACTGCAGTCTATGTTGACTATGGAGATTATACAAATGTTGAGAATTTAACCAATGAGGTTAAGCCTGTTATAGCTGATGGGAAAATAAAGTGGGATTTGAAGCAGTCCTTTGAGGGCTTCTATTTTAAAGGAGCCTTACAGGAAAGGTACCTGCCTTGGGATATAGGAATAAGCTATAAGCTAAACGGAGTAGAGCTTCCGGCAGATGCTCTGGCAGGGAAAAGTGGAGAAATTGAGATTTCTATAACAGTGAGACCGGATGAAAATGCGGCGCAGTATTTTAAGGATAACTTTACAATACAGCTGCAGCTACCTGTTAACATGGATAAAAGCAAAGTAATAAGCTCAGAGGGTGCAGTAAAAATTATATCAGGAAAAACTACTATGCTTACATACACTTTATTGCCAGGTAGTAAAGAGGGATTCAATGTTTTGCTTCAGGCTAAAGACTTTGAAATGGATAGTATAAGCATAGCTATTGTTAAAGCTGAATATTCTATTGCTGATGTTAGTGAGATAGAAGCGGGCTTTAAATCTCTAAAGGAAGGAGTCAATGACCTGATTAGTGGCACAGTAAGACTGAGAGACGGAATGTCAGCCTTAAAGGAAGGCATTGTAGGTGCTGCAGAAGGGCAGAACGAATTAACCTCTAAGGGAAACACTCTGGCAAAGGGTATGAGTGATTTTAATTCAGGGCTTAGAGAATATACCTCATCAGCAGCTTCTATATATACTGCCTCCAGCAGTATGTATGATGCGCTTGACAAAACAGCCCAAAATGGAAAAGCAATTGCAGCAGGCTATGAAAAATCTACTTCAGCCTTAAAAGAAAAGCTTCCGGAAGAATCTGACAAGGCGCAGCTAAAGGCATTGGCACAGTACTCTGGAAGCCCTGATCCTGCCTATTCTCAGCTGGGAAAGATGGCTGAAGCTATGCTCAATCAAATATCAGCTCTTGAAGAGCTTTATGGCTCACTAAATATGTTGAATAGCAATCTTGAACAATATGCAGAAGGGGTAGAGCTTATTGCAGGCAGCTATAAGGAGCTTCATAACGGGATCGGCAGCTTTACCAGCGCGCCTAAGGAGCTACTAAAGCAGCATGAGCTTATACTGGAGGGTAATAAGGAGTTTTTAGCAGGTCTATCCTCTGTGAATTCAGGAATGTCAGAGCTAAGCAGCAAAGCAGCTAATATACCTGATGAGGTTCAAAGGCTAATTAATGGGCAAAGAAAAATACTAGATGGAGTAAGTAAAGCAGAGGATACATTGAGTGCTGTTACTGCAAGTAATAATAAGAAGCCTATGTCCTTTGCGTCACCTGACAAAGCTTCAGCTGAGTCGGTACAGTTCATATTACGAACTCAGAGTATTGCTTCCGGTGGTAAAAAGACAGAGGCAGCAGAAGTAAAAGGAGAGAAAAAGGGGTTCTTTGAAAGGTTACTTTCTCTTTTTAGGTAGGCATAGAATTGTATAATTGTCTATTAGTAGGTAACGAGTCATCTATTCATTGACTTATCATTATACCCTTGGTAGTATAAGAGTAAGAAGAAAATAGGAGGCGAGTTATCTTCATATTTACTAGCATTTAATCTAAGCATCAAGTATGAAGGGATGGTTGTTATGTTGATAATAAAAGGTTTCTTTAAAGTATTACTCCATGCAAGGTTTACAGTATGAGCTTTGGCGATAAATTGCATGGAGATAAGTTTTAATCGTCGGTTTTCATTCAGAATAGAAGTATGAAGACAGTTTATAATGTAGGCTTTGCACCTTAGAATTAGTATGAATTTTAAGGAGTGGAGTCGGAATGAAATATGTTAATGCAAATTCAATTTTTCCTGAGGATTTACTGAAGGAGATACAAAAATATATAACAGGTGAATTGATATATGTACCTAAGCCTGATGGTGAAAGAAAAGGCTGGGGAGAATGTTCGGGAAGCAGAATGCAGCTAAAGCAGAGAAATATGGATATTCAGACTCGTTTTAAGAGCGGACTAACCATAAATCAGCTTTCAGAGGAATTCTGTTTGTCCTATGATAGCATCAAAAAGATTGTATATTGCGCTAAATAACAAAGAGCTCGTTGGAAGGTTTTCTAACGAGCTTTTAATTAAGTGCACATGAGGGGGCTAACAATGGCTATAGAGATTTTTTCAGTTAAAGAGCAGTGCAGACTTATGGATCAGTGGCTGGAGCAAAGATTGAAGACCTTGCTACCCAGGCTTATGAAAAGGGCAAGCATTGATATGTGGGTTGTACTATCACAAGAATATAACGAAGACCCGGTTTTTTGTACTTTGATGCCGGCACTTCAAAAGACAGCCTCAAGGCTTTCTGGTCTTGTTTTTTATATGGATAGTGAAAGCGAGCTTGAATGCCTTAGTTTAGGAAGAAAGAATATACAAGTCGAAAGGATTTACAAAGGGTGCTGGGAATCGGACAAAGAAACCCAGTGGGAGTGTCTCAAGAGAATTGTAGATAAAAGAAAACCAAATAGAATAGGAATAAACATATCAAAAGCCTTTGCACTTTCAGACGGTCTTTCTAAGACCTTATTTGATGAGCTTACTGAAGCATTGAGAGATGAATATAGTGATAGGCTGGTCAGCGCTGAAAGACTGTCTGTTGGCTGGCTAGAGACCAGAAGTGAAGAAGAGCTTGATATTTATCCTAGTATATATTCAATTGCCTGTGAGATAATCAATGAAGCGTTTTCTAAGGCTGTGATAGTACCTGGAACTACTACTACTCAGGATGTTGAATGGTGGATCTGTGACAGAATAAACTCTCTTGGACTTGAGGCATGGTTTGCTCCAACTATTGATCTACAGCGAAGAGGAACTTTGGAAAAGCGAATAAGCAATACAGTTATTATGCCTGGGGACTTACTTCACTGCGATGTAGGAATTAAGTATATGGGGCTTTGTACTGATACACAAAGGGTAGCATATGTATTTAAAGCGGAGGAAAAAGAAGCACCAAAGGGAATTCTGGAAGCAATGAGTGTATGTAATAGTTTTCAGGATATTGTATTAGACTGCTTTAAAGAAGGACTTACCGGAAATGAGGTGCTGGCTGCCGCACTATTAAAAGCACAAACTCAAGGCATAAAGTCTATGCTCTACACTCACCCAATTGGCAGCTATGGACATGGAGCAGGGCCGATAATAGGACTTTGGGACAACCAAGCCTATGTCCCGCTAAAGGGTGATTGTCCACTATGTTATGATACTTGCTATGCGCTGGAGCTAAATACTTCATCATCAGTACTCGAATGGGATAATCAGGATATAGTAATATTTCTTGAGGAAACAGTTGCTTTTACCCATGAAGGTATAAGGTACCTAGGGGGAAGGCAGACAGAGCCAATAATAATATGAAGAAAACTGAAATGCCTATGGGTGATTAAAAAACCCATAGGCATTTATTGTTTTATAAAAAAATACTTTAGGCAGTCAATGATAAAGGCAGCTTCACTATAGAATCCAGAACTTCAACATTAATAGCATTGTTAAGTGCCTCTATAGAATCTCCCGGACGATAGCTAAAGTGAACTCTAAGGGTTTGTCCAGCCTTTAGCTGTAGAGGACTATGCAAAGGCAGCACCAAGTGCTGATTATGCCAATCTACTGTTTGTCCGGTAAAAATATCGATGTTTAAAAGATTCTTAGTTATAAAACGAAGCGCATTTATTGTATGGTCGTTTTTTATTGGAAAGAGCATATCCGCATTATATGCTTCCACATGAGAATTATCATAATCTACTATCTTATATACTATAGGATCACTTCCAGCAATGCAATTGTTGGAGGTTTCATATGCTGATTGGAATGTAGGAACTGGAGCATAGTAGCCATTGAAATCAAAGCTCTGCTGCACTGGCTGTACTCCAAGAAGGGTAGCACAAGGCAAAAACTTCGGAAGCTTTCCAAAACGCGCATAGTGCAAATCACGGAAGTCAGAGACAACTTGAACTTGCTTTTCGCGTAATAGCGCACTGTGAAGCATTTCACATATAACGACATCTACAGGCTCAGCTGGAAGTATTGATGAAGCGTCACCCTGATGTATTTGAACCTTATGAGAAAAACCATTATCATTTATGAACTTTCTGCTAGCAGCAACAAGTGTTGGGTTGAATTCAACCGAAAATACCTGAGCGCCTTGCTTAGCTGCTAGAAAAGACAGTATGCCTGTCCCGCTGCCAAGCTCAATTACTCTATGGTGAGGCTTTACAACCTGTTCAATGGCAGTACGGAAGGCATCCATGCGTGCATTATCAGAAAGCATTTGAAAATGATAGTGTAAGGGGATATATTGTCCGATTTCATTTATTTCATCAATTATCATATTTATTCCCATACCCAGCATTTCGCATGAAAATTATGACTGAAATTGCATGGGCGCGGTACCTCCTTTATTAAATTATTATAATTATACCATCCTTTTCCATCTGGAAGTATTCTTAAACCAATTATTGTTCTCTAATACTTTATCGGAGAAAAACCTGATTTGCTTTACAGGAATAATAATAAAAATCTAAAGATAAAATTGGATTTCAAATATAAGTAATTTGAGGTCTTTTTTTATTTTTTGAATCATATAATCCACCATACACATAAGTTTGTCCCAGAAAATAAAAAATTTATCATATGTGTAAGAATCAGTAAGTATTGGGAATAATAAACTATATTATGGTGCCAATGCTTATGAAGGGAGTGTGATACGTAAGACTTGTATTCTCTACGTTTTTTGCACAAAAGACAAAAGTATGGGCTCAAAAAAATAGGAGGGAAAGCAGTCTATGAAACGAAACATGAGGACATCATTGACATTGCTAATTACATTTTGTATGCTCTTTAGTCTTATTACACCGGTATTTGCACAGTTTCCGGATATAGAAGGTCACTGGGCGGAGGATATTATTAAGAAGGCATACAGTGAAGGTATAGCATTAGGATATCCGGAGGGAGACTTTAGACCAGATGAGCTGGTTATAAGAGCAGAGCTTTGTGCATTCTTTAATAGAATAATGAACTATAAGAAATTTGCAGAGCGAAGCTTTTCGGATGTCTCTGAAAAAGCATGGTATAAGAAGGCAGTCAATGTAGCAGTTTATTCAGGCTATATTACAGGCTATGAGGATGGAACCTTCAGACCGGTTGAAAATGTTAGCCGAAAACAGACAGCTATGATAATAGCGAAGATGCTAAAGCTTGATCTAACTGCTGATATTAGCAAGGTCGATGAAGTAGCGGATGTACAAGAGCTTACAGAGGATGAAAAAGGTGCAATTGGTACAATGCTTAGCTATGGAGTATTTGAACTGAATAAGGATGGAAGCTTTGCTCCTAACAGGTTGATGACAAGAGCGGAGTGCTTGTTTTTACTCAGAAAACTAAAAAATATAGTTGATAATCCACCAGTGCCAATAAGAGCCGTAATATATGGAACAGGGTATTTGGATATAAAGCTGAATATAAGCGTTTCTGGTCTTGTAGCTGAGGATTATATTATAGCAGCTACCTTGGACAACGAGCCATACGACTTTGAAAATCTAAGCTTTGATTCGGAATACAACAGATTTACCTTTACACCTATAAAAGGAAAGCCTGTTGCACAGGAGCTTTTTGTAAAGGTGTCAGCAGTACCAAATTCATTAAAGCTTAGTGGCAGCAGAAGCACAAGTGCTACAATACCTGCAGTGCCTGAGGTTAAGGAAGAAGCAAAGCCAGTCAGAGAAAGAAAGCCAAAAGAGCCGGTAGTTCCTGAGGTTGTTATAAGCAGCATAGCATCATTATATAACGAAGTATATGTTGGTGATCCTTTTGCTCTACCTACGACTGTAGCTGCAGTTATGAGCAATAGCGAAACAAGACAGGTTGAAGTATCCTGGAATCCTCCGGTGGCAGTTACCTCCACAGTGGGAACCTTTACCTTCAGTGGAGCAGTAAGCGGATATAGTGGAGCTGTTGCTCAGACACTTAAAGTTAAGGAACGCAGCAATAATCTAGGTTGTATAGAGGGTGTTGTAGTAATAGGAAATCCCGAATCCAATGAGGAAGAATATGTGCCGGCAGCAGGAGTAAAGGTCTATGCAACAACTGTGGTAAATGATAGCAACATGACCTTTGAAGTGTCCACTAACAACGATGGCAGCTTTAGACTCTGTGGCCTCCCTGAAGGCGACTATGAGTTGATAGCAGCAAAACCAGGATATAGAGCCTTTGAGGATTATGCTACAGTCAAAGCAGAAGAAACTAGCCTCATATATCTATTTATAGAACCATATGAGGAAGAAGCAATCCTTAGTGGCAAGGTAGTAGTATATGGGCAGGCAGTTCCAACGCTTATGAGTGCAGTTGATCTTTATGCTGATGTAACAATAAAGGCTATTAAAACAGATGGCGGCAATGAAGTGCCTACTAATACAGTAACACCAGATAGTGAAGGCAACTTTTTCTTCCCCAATCTGCCATCAGGCAGCTACAAGATACTGGCAGAAAAGCCTGATTACTGCGCTGCAAGCGACAGTATTAATTATAACCATGGCGAGCAAGCTGCATTGCCCAAAAACCTGATATTGTATCCACTTGGTATAACATCATCAGTATCCGGGATTGCAGAGTATGAAGATCAAATATTAGACCATTCTGGAATTAGAGTTAGTGTACTGACTGAAGACGGCGAGGAGTGGATACTAACAAATAGTATTGGCAATTATGTTCTCCCAGTGCCTTGCTTTGGTGAAAATGGAGAGAACACATATACCTTCATTGCAACTGCTAATGGATATGAGTCAGCAAGCGTAATAGTTAAGGTTACAGCACCACATGATACTCTCATTCCGGGAAAAATGATTTTGAAGAAAATCCCGGTAAATGCTCCAAAAGAGCTAATTATTATTGCAAGTGAAAACATTAAGCTGGATTCAACGCAACTAAAAAGTATTTTGAAAGAATACAAAATAGGTTACAGGCAGGTTAAGCCATCAGACATAGATAAAGAAAACTTCACTGCAAATCAAATAGTTTGGGTTCTAAACGGCCAGTCAAAGGGCTACTACAACTCAGATGAAAAGAAGTTCAAAAAGCTTGAGGAGTTTGTCAGCAGTGGAGGTACGCTGGTTTTTGAGGATTTAGGACATGACAGAGGTAGAGAGGTTAAGCTTCCAGGCGGAGTTACAAGCGAATATGATTCCGACAAAGCCAATACCATAAAGGATACTAATCATCCTATAGTAAGTGATATAGACAATAAGCTTTTGACAGACAAAAAAGAAAATATATCACTCAACTATTTCTCCACAATCAATGGAAATACCACTGTTATTTGTAAATATTCTTCAAAAAACCAAGAGAGGCCTACTCTTATAGAGTACAGTCTTGGCAAAGGAAGAGTAATTGCTTCGGGTATGAATCTTGAGGAATTCTCAAAGCTAAAGCCTGTCTTAGAGAATATGGTTTGCTATGTAATGGATATACAGCCTCAGGCTGGGTTCAGAGCTATGACATTCTTTGCTGAAGCTGAAGAGGATCAGGATTTAGATTCAGTGGAATCTGAAAAGGAAGATGACGAGACAGAACCTATGATCGAAGACGGCAATGCAATAGTTGCGGATAAAGATGATTTAGTAATAAATCCGGATGAAGCTGGTTCTGAAGATAATGGCGATGAAAATGATGACGATGCTGGAGATCAAGGGGAGGGTTCAGATAATACTGAGCCAATAAATGAAGAAGGTGAAGCACCAGAGGCTGAACCAACTGAATAAAAACAAAATGCAGACTGGGATAGCCTAGTCTGCATTTTTCTGCTCTAATGCTTCTATAGTCTGCCCCGAAGCTACACCAAAGAGTCTGCTCTTTGGCTCATATAGCTTTTGTGAAGGATATATGCTGTGATGCCCAGAGAATATATAACTGACAAGACATGCAATAAAGAAAAAAACAGTTCCTTTACCCTTGAAAAATTCTAGACTTAATAGAAAGCACGATATAGGTGCGTTGGAAGCACCACAAAATGCTGCAATCAGGCCTATTCCTGCTAAAAAGGAAATAGGGAGATTAAGAGCAGGAGCTAAGGTGTTGCCTAAGGTAGCACCCATAAAGAAAAGAGGTATAGCCTCTCCGCCACGAAAGCCTGTGCCCATTGTAACGGATGTAAATACAAGCTTCCAGAAAAAAGCAAATGGAGAAACCTTTTCTTCAAAGGCTTTAGTTACAATCTTAAGCCCACGGCCGGTGTAGTCCCTTGTTCCCACCAAAAGTATAAGAACCAACAGCGTTATACCACCAACTGCTCCTATTAAGACGGGATCCTTTATATATTTCTTTGAAAGCCTTTCAATTTGATGCCTCAATTGACAATAAGCTGCACTTATAAATGCAAACAGTATTGAAGCAAGAATAACCTTGAAAATCGCTGCTGCATCTACTCTTGGAACAGCTTGGATAATATGTTCCTCATGAGGGACACCCCAAGCTTGAGTAACAAAATGTCCGACGAAGCTGGCAACAGCGCAGGGTACAAGTGCTTCATACTTCATTTTTCCGGCCGATTCAATCTCCATTCCAAAAACTGTACCTGTTAGCGGAGCACTGAATGCAGATCCGAAGCCTGCGCTTATACCGCACATTAGAAGTATCCTTCTGTTTATAGTGCCCTTCTTAAAAATGCGGTTTACAATCTCTGCAATGCTTGCGCCCATTTGCACCGCTGCGGCTTCTCTGCCTGTGGAGCCACCAACAAAGTGAGTTATATAGGATGTAATATGTACCAAAGGTCCCATTCTAACCGGAACTGTGTCATTAGTACCGTGAATGGTTTCAATGATAAGGTTGTTACCCTTTGTTGATTCCTTACCATAGTGTTTATACAAATAGCCAATTATTATTCCGCCTAGCGGTAGGAAAAGTAAAAAGTATGGATTTGCCTCCCTATGGTCAGTTATAAGCTTAACTAGGTTTTTAAACAAGGCTGTTGTGGTTCCGGTAGCTGCACCAATAATGCTAGACCATAGTATCCATAGAGCAAGGGTATAAATAAAGATTGTGTATTTTCTGATTCTGGGTCTTATTAGAAAAAGCTTTAAGCTGCTGCTAAACATTGTAATAACCTCCATTTCTACATGAAGCTGTTCTAACTGTTAAGTATAGTATAAAAGCAATAGTAAATATTTATACTTATTATAGATGTTGTATCTTTAGATACACATCTATCTGTAGGTATAAGTGTTTATTGACGGAGGTAGAAAAATGCTCAAAGAGATTATATATGCAAGTCTGCGAACTTTACTTGGATATTCGTTGCTTTTGTTAACTACAAGGCTGATGGGGCGGAAGGTGAGATCACATCTGACTTTTTTTGACTATGTAGTAGGTATCACAGTAGGTTCAGTAGTTGCTAACCTTGCTGCTAATTCTGCAAAACCGGTGATATCCGGAGCAACAACCTTGGTCGTGCTTTGTATAGTTACAATAATCATGCAGTATACAACGCTAAAAAGCTTTAAAATACGAAAGGTGGTTGACTCAGAGCCGGTTGTTCTTATAGAGAATGGCGGTATAATTATGGAAAATATAAAGAGAGCAAGGCTAAGGCTTGATAATCTAATGATGCTGCTAAGAGAAAACAATGCCTTCAATATATCTGAGGTAGAGCTTGCGATACTTGAAACTGATGGGAGACTCTCGGTACTCAAGAAAGCAGAAAAACAAATTGTTACACTGTACGATTTGAATATTCCTGTGCCTAAGGTAGGATTGACAAGGGACATAATAATTGATGGGAAGATAATGGAAGAAAATCTGAAGTATGTGAAGCTTGATGTTAATTGGTTAAGCGAAAAGCTGATTTCTAAAGGATTCCTTTCAGCAGAAGAGATATTTTACGCTGGTCTAGATGTACTTGGCAATCTATATATTTCTCCCAAAACTAAAGCCTTTGAGACTGAGGGTCAGTATGGCATAGAATGAAAAGTCTTAAAACATAAATAGATTGCTTTACTAAGAGTTTTGTTGACATTAAAAGCTACCAGGAGTATAATATGACTTAAGAGTCATATGACTTGTGAGTCATATTACTTTGTATAATAACCTACTGTTTACTGTAATGGAGAGTGGTAATATGCCAAAGGATACCTTTTTTAACCTTGAGGAAGAAAAGAAAGAGAAGGTGATGCGAGCTGCTATAAATGAGTTTTTGTTGCATGGTTATGAAAATGGAAACATAGGAACTGTTGCGAAAAATGCTGGAGTAGCAAAGGGGAGCATGTACCAATATTTTGAAAGCAAAAAGGAGCTATTTCTATTTTGTGTAAAATGGTCAACAGAGCTGATGATAAGAAAGTACGGGAAGCATTTGACCAGAAGTGAAAGGCACATAAATGTTTTTGAGTATATGTACGAAAACTCAAAGGAAATGTGGACTCAGCTTAAAGAGGAAAGAGAGCTGGTTATTTTTCTCCAGAATGTGTTTCTTGGTAAGTACAGCAGTGTTAAGGACGAGTCAATGGAGTTTATGATAAGAATGATTGACCAGCAGGTGCTAAAGATGATAAGAGAAGGAAAGGAAAATGGTTATATAAGGAAGGATATTGATGACAGTATACTTGCTATTTTTATGACCGGAGTATCTATGAGGTTTAAGGAATACCTAATGAATAAGGCAAGGTCAGCGGGTGAAGACATAGTAGATGAAGACTTCAGCCAATTTGAAAAAGAAGTCAAGGGTATAAGCGAATTATTAAGAAATGGAATGGGGGAAAAGTAAATGTTTTTAAAGGTAGAAAGCTTAAAGAAAAGTTACAAGACAGGAGAAATAAGCACTCAGGTGCTAAAAGGTGTTGGAATGTGCCTGGATAGAGGAGAAGTAGGAGTAATACTAGGTCCTTCCGGTTCAGGTAAGTCCACACTTGTTAATATTATAGGCGGTATAGACAGATGTGATTCAGGCAGGGTCATGATAGAAGGAGCAGATATAACTCAGCATAAGGATAACCAGCTGACTGATTACAGAAGAGAGCAGGTAGGGTTTGTTTTTCAGTTTTATAACCTTATTCCAAACCTTACAGTTGGAGAGAACATTGAGGTTGTTTCAAATATCAGCAAAAAACCTTTAGATATTGATTCGGTGCTGAAGGCAGTAGGGATGCTTGATAAAAAATTCAGATTTCCTAGAGAGCTTAGTGGTGGAGAGCAGCAAAGGGTATCTATTGCTAGAGCAGTAATCAAAAACCCAAAGCTGCTGCTATGTGATGAGCCTACTGGTGCTTTAGATTTTTCTACATCTAGAGAAATTTTAAAGCTGCTGCAGCAGATAAATAAGGATTTTGGCACTACCATACTCATGATTACACATAATACTGCAATAAGCGCACTAGCAAATAGGGTATACAGGATGAGAAGCGGAGAGATAGTTGAAGAAACAATAAATGAGAGCATTATGTCTGCAGAAAGGATTGAGTGGTAATGGTAATTAATAAAAAGGTTCTAAGGACAATACTGGACAACAAGGCTCAGTATATTGGTTCACTAGTACTCATAATCATCAGCTGCCTGCTCTTTACAATGCTGAATCAGCTCGCTATAAACATGAATGCTTCCTCTGAGGACTTTAGAGAGAGCTATGTTCAGGAGGATGCAAGCTTTATTTCTGACAGACGTTTAGAAAACCTAGAAGCCCTGGAGGCTAACTTTAATATCCTGATAGAGCATAATAAAGTAGTTGATTATAGCATATCTGAGGAGGTTATCATAAGGGTTTTTAGTGAAGGGACAAAAGTAAATAAACCTGCTGTTATAAAAGGTGAGGCAGTGGGAGAAAATGGTGTAATGCTAGACCCAGCCTTTGCAGAGGCAAATAAGCTTGAAATAGGAGATAGTATAACCTTGCTAGGCAGAAGCTTTACAATCTCAGGATATGCATCCATGCCTAATTATATATACCCAATCAAAGAGGAGACCGATCTTCTTAACAACCCCAATGCCTTTGGAATAGCTATAATAAGCAAAGCAGCCTTTGATGAAGTAAAGCAAGGAAGCAGCTTTTATTCTATAAGGTTTAATGACAGTGAAATGCTAGAGCAGAGAATGGCGCAATTTAAGGATTACCTAAAAAGTCAGAACGTTTCAATTTTAAAATGGACAAATACAAGTGAAAACCCAAGAGTAACTCTTGTCAGCACAAAGATAGAGGGTATGAACCAAGCAAGCTCCGCAATGCCGGTAGTAATTTTGCTTCTATCCTGTGTTCTTACAGGGATAGTAATACGGAAAATGCTGAAGCGGGAATCGGTAGTAATAGGCACAATGTACGCATTGGGCTATAGGAAGCTGGAAATAATCAAGCATTATATGAGGTATCCAATGCTAATAGCTTTATCGGGAGGTATCGTCGGAACAATCCTGGGAGCTTTTACTATGAACCCAATGCTGAAGCTTATGCTGAAATACTTCAACCTGCCTCTTGATAAAATAAGCTACAGTCTCCAATATGTTGTAATTAGCGTTTTCCTTCCTATAGTATTCTTAGGTGTAAGCTGCTATTTTGTTATCTGGAAAGCGCTCAAAAGCTCTCCAGTAGAGCTGATGAAGGGTGGGAAGGATAAAGGAAAGGTAGGGTTTTTGGAAAAGGGTCTTAAGCTAAATAAACTAAAGTTTGCAACAAAGTTTAAGGTCAGGGAGCAGTTAAGAAGTGTCCCAAGAAGTGCTTTCCTATTATTTGGAGTCATACTGTCAACTGTTTTGCTGCTTTATGGCTTTGCTGCGAAGAGCTCAATTGATTATATGATAAAGGATAGCTATGGAGAGGTATTTAAGTATCAATACGAATATGTTTTCAATGGTCTACAGCTGGAAGCACCACAAAGCGGAGAGCGCTTTTCAGTATCGCCCTTTGAACTGAAGGAGGATGCAAAAACCAGCTTTGCAGTGTATGGGGTACAACCGGATTCAAAGCTTATTTACTTCAAGGATAAAAACGGAAATAACTTAAGCACAGATAGCATTATTATCACAAAGCCTCTTGCAGACAGACTGGAGCTTAAGCCTAATGACAGTATAAGCGTAACCAATAAGCTTGACTCAAGGCAGTATAGCATCAAGGTAGCTGCGATTGCCGAAACCTATTCCAGTGAGAGCATATTTATGCCACTAAGGCAGTATAATGAGCTTCTGGGATATCCATCCGACAGCTACTTAGGGCTCTGGAGCGTTGAAAAGCTGGATATGCCTGCAGATATGCTTCTAAGAAGTGCCACAGCGGATGACTTTAAAAAGGCCTTTGATGCAGCAATAGAGCCGATGCAGAAGGTAATAGGGATAATAGCCTTTATGTCCTTTCTGGTAGGGCTGTTGATTATCTATGTAGTAACTTCTCTGATAATTGAAGAAAACAAAATAACAGTCTCTCTTATGAAGGTGTTTGGCTATAGAAAGAAGGAGGTTTACTCACTAATCCTTAACTCATCAAGCTTTATAGTAATACTGGGATATGCACTAGGGATTCCTGCACTTTTAGCGCTGCTTAAGGTTCTGTTTGCATCCTTGGCGGAGAGTACCAGCATCAATCTCCCGGTTACCATAAACTACATTTATTTAGTTATGGGCTTCTTTGTAATAATCTTTGCCTTTGAGCTTTCAAAGCACCTTAGTAAGAAAAAGCTTAATAAAATATCAATGAATGAGGCTCTTAAGGCTTCAATGGAGTAAAACTAAAAAGGTCTGTGCTTGCTCTGATTCTTCACTCAGCAGCAAGACACAGGCCTTTTTAATTAAAGCTCCTTATAAAACCTAAGGGTATTGAGCATTTCTTCATCAAGGGTAATCCTTAACTGTGTGTATTTAGTATATCTATTTTCCAAGTCCTTGACCTGCTTAGCTCGGGTATTGGAAAACATAGCTGTAGCAGTAGAAAAGGATGGATTAGAGGCCAGCTTTTCTCTTATATCCTTGGAGAAGGGGCAGTACTTATATAGAAGATCTCTTACAAGCTTATTAAGTCTAATTGTACCCATTGACTCGTAGTTCACCCATGAGATGTAATCAGCTGTAAAAACATCTCTGCTTACGTTGCGATGTTTCTTGATCTGTTGTTTTAGCTTCTCTTTTCCTTCTTCGGACAAATCCTTATTTTTCTTAAAAAACTGTAGATAATCCATATATTCCGAAGTTAGAGACTTGTTGCTGATATCGTTCCAGGCAACACCCATCATGGTTTTGCAAAGCTCCCATCGGAAGTTGCCGATAAGTCTCAGTATCATATCATCAAGATTTTCATCAGTAAAAATAGGTATCAAGAATCGCCCCGGGGTGTTTCTTACTCTTCCGCTTATTTCCTGCCACATTATTGCATTTGAACCGTAAATCGGGATAAGGATAATATCAGGCTTAACAGCCTGCATAATAAACTCCTTTTCAATGCCCTTGCTTATGTTGAAGTAGGAAATCTCTCTATGAAAGGCAGAAAAGTCAACCTCAAGCACTTTGCTTATAGCCTTTTGAACTTTCTCTGAGGTCACTAAAGCCTTATCAAGATCCTTAACAATAGCCTGATCATGTAATATTGGGACATATGTGCTAATATGTCTGCTGCACAGCCTATGATTTGTTTTGAGCATATTATTGATTTCAAAGCTTACTCTGTTATCGTTATTGGTTTCGTAGGCAGGCCTTTCGTGCTCAAATGCCTCTCCACGCTTTATCATATCACGAAACACATCATAATAGTCCATAGAGAACTCATTGACCGATGGATTTCTTTCCTTTACGTATATCATTTCCAACCAGGACTTCATATCAAATAACGAATTTTGTTTATCAGAGACTTGAGCCTCTCCTATATCATACAGTGTCCATAGGTTTTTGGCACTGAGAAGCTTCTCGTCAATAAAGCCATAGTTGAGAAAGAGTCTGTATAGCTTTTCACTGTTTTTTTCACTTGCTACACGCTTAAAAACTGCTTCGTATACATCAAAAAATGCTAAAGAAATATCTTTGCGAAGCTTACGTGCTTTATCATCATCAGAAAGCTTGTCCTTAAGCTCTCTAAAAGCCCATAAGTTATTTAAGAGGCTGCTTGAAATCTCTTTAGGTACATTTGCGTAGGCAATGATTCTTTCTGCACTGTTTATAAGCTCCTCAGGTATGCCATCTCTTGCAGCTGCTGCTGTAGAAGAAGCTTGGACTTTTGGGCTATACCCTTCTTCAGGTATTTTATTAACCATAGCTTCTACTGAAGCTAAATCTATAGTAAGCTCATTGTCATATAAATCTGCAAATAAATCCATATAGTAGCTGATTTTTTCAACTATAAATTGTATAGCTTCAAGCATGTCTGATGTATCATAGATGCTTTTTTCAACACTTAAATAAGCCTTCACATATTCTGCGAGTATGCTTGGCTTACTTTCGCTTATAAGTGACTCTAGCTTTTGCTCTATAGCTTGAAGCACCTTCTTTAATCTGCATATGATGTCTCTTAGCAGCTGTGATATGTCTGTGCAGGTATATCTTGTAATAACAAATTCTGAGCTTAAAAGGTTCTTTTTTAGTTCTGGAGATAGGCTGTAGTATGCCTTGAAATAGTTCAGCTTTAAAAGATCCAAATCTGCTGCAGCTGAACTGCTATTATCAAAATGGCTTGCATCAATAAAGTCAGTGTCAAAACCAAAGGGTATTTGAATTTTTTGATCCTTAAAGCACTCTAACAGCTCTTTACCTCTTAATAAGGTTGGCCACTCGCTATTATAAGCAAACTCATGCTTTTCTTTAAAAATCCAAAAGAGTATGCTTAAATTATCTGTTAATACACTAAGCCCTTTGTTTAAGGCCTCTATTTCAAGCAGGCTTTTGTATGAAGCTTCCACCAGGCGGTAA
>CALJSV010000181.1 GCA_937976095.1 uncultured Clostridia bacterium
GCTTATAGTGGTTTATAGAAATATATACGACTATCAGAATCTTTGGACGAGAACAGCAATGAACTTTCTTGAAGAAATTGAAGTGGACAGAGAAGATAATACTACCGGTCAAAGCACAAGATTTGAGCTGGTAGATAAGATAGTATAGTAAAGCTTCTAATAAACATGATAGGAGGTGCAGCCGTGAAGCAGTATATAAAGCTTTCCCATGAGAGGTGTATCAAGAAAGGCATAACACCTGATAGTGTATATAGCAGAAGGGTGTTGGACGGTGAAGTGCTTAATCAAAAGCTTGAGTATAATAAGGAATTAATAAAAACTGCAGAGCCTTTTTTGAACCACCTGTATAACTTTGTAAGAGGAACTGATTTTTTTGCTATATTAAACGATGGAGAGGGCTGCATACTAAGTGTAGTAGGGGATGAAGGTATACTTTCAGAAGCTAACAGGCTTAAAATGATCCCTGGGGCATATATGGATGAGGAAAGCATAGGCACCAATGCCATGAGTGTAGTACTAAGTGAAGGCATACCGGTTCAGGTATCGGGCAAGGAGCATTATATAAAATCCTATCACCAGTGGACATGCTCCGCAGCGCCGATTAAGGATCCGAGTGGCAAGCTTATTGGAATAATTGATCTTACGGGCTATAGCAAGAATGTACATCCTCACACCTTGGGAATAGTAGTGGCAGCCGCTAATGCAATTGAAAGGATGCTTGAGGTTAACAGGATAAACTCTATGCTAACAATATCGAAGCAACATATTGAGAGTATTTTTAACTCTATATCTTCTGGAATACTTACATCGGATCTGTCAGGGAATATAACGTCAATAAACAAGCAGATTGTAAAAATGTTTGGCTACAGCGAATATGAGCTGAAGAAAATGAAGGCGTGGAGCCTTGTTGAGGGCTGGGATGAAGTAGTAAATGTACTATTAGCCAGAGAAAGCTATATTGATAAAGATACAAATGTTAAAGCAAGATCAAATAAGACTCAGTTTACTCTTACTGCCTACCCTATTTATAATACAGATAAGGAAATTGTAGAGATAATCCATATCTTCTATGAGCTTAAAAAAAGCAGAAAGCTGGCAGGGAAGATTCTTAGCGGCCAAGCTATCTATACCTTCGATAAGATAATTGGAAAAAACGAGGCTTTTCAAAAAACCATAGAGTATGCAAAAAAAATTGCTGATAGCAGCTCTACAGTACTTATTACGGGTGAGAGTGGAACTGGTAAGGAAGTATTTGCTCAGGCAATCCATAACCACAGCATAAGAAAGGACGAACCCTTTATAGCGGTTAATTGCGGAGCAATACCCAGGACTTTGATTGAATCAGAGCTTTTCGGATATGAGGAAGGCGCTTTTACAGGAGCCAAAAAAGGTGGTAATGCCGGAAAGTTTGAGCTTGCAGATGAAGGAACAATTTTTCTTGATGAGATTGGAGAAATGCCTATAGATATGCAGATCAAGCTTCTGCGTGCTATTGAAGAAGGTGTTATCACCCGAATAGGAAGCCATAAGCAAATACCTGTTAATGTAAGAATAATCGCAGCAACAAATAAGGATTTACTAAAAGAAGTAGAAAAGGGTAACTTCAGAAAGGATCTTTATTACAGATTGAACGTGCTTCCAATATATCTTCTGCCCCTTAGAGAAAGAAAGGACGATATTCCTTTACTTGTTGAGTTCTATATGGATAAGACGTCAAAAAGGCTTAATAAAAGAAGTGTAAAAATTGCGGCTGAGCATATGGAGTTTTTGAAAAACCATGATTGGCAGGGCAATGTAAGGGAGTTGGAGAACTTTATAGAGCTTGCCGTTAACACAGAAGTACTTAATACAAGCTTTCTAAATGGAAAACAGGAAGAACATACCAACAACTCTACTGCTTCTGCAAAATTAAGCATGGAACAGGTTGAAAAGAATCATATTCTAAGCATGCTTAGGGAGTGTGACGGCAACGTAACAGCTGCAGCAAAAATATTAGGTATAGGTAGAAATACGCTTTATAGGAAGCTTGAGAAATATGGAGTAAGCAGTGTAGTAGTTAATATGTAATAAACGAAAAAACGGTAGCTGATACTACCGTTTTTTCTATGTTATTTATGTGAGAGGGGGGAGGGCTGCTGGTGAACAACCCTCTTATATGAATCTGAATAACAATTAATTAAGCACTTATGCTGTTTGACTTAACGTTACTGTAATAGACATCCTTATTAAACTCGCCCTCTGTTTTAGCAACAATAACTGTACATACAGCGTCACCTGTGATGTTAACAACTGTTCTGCACATGTCAAGAATTCTGTCTATGCCTATAATTATTGCAATACCTTCTACTGGTAAGCCAACTGATGTTAGAACCATTGAAAGCATTACAAGTCCAACACCAGGTACGCCTGCAGTTCCTACTGATGCAAGTGTTGCAGTTAATATAACTGTTATTATAGCTGAGAAGCTTAGTGGTATACCATACAGCTGAGCTATGAATATAGTAGCAGCACCTTGCATTATTGCTGTTCCGTCCATGTTGATTGTAGCACCTAGTGGTATTGTGAAGGAAGCTATTGACTTACTAACTCCCAGTTCCTTTTCAGTAGTTTCAAGAGTTACAGGAAGTGTTGCATTTGAGCTTGAGGTTGAGAAAGCAACACCCATTGCTGGCCAGAACTTCTTTAAGAATTGTACTGGGTTAAGCTTTGTGAAAATTGTAAGCAGTCCACCGTAAGTAAATACAGCATGGAGAAGAAGTGCAAACAATACGCAGAACATATACTTTCCTAGTGGAAGCATAGCCTTGAAGCCTAAGCCGGAGAAAGTTTTTGCTATAAGTGAGAATACACCTATAGGAGCTAATAACATAACAAAGTCAACAATCTTCATCATAACATCGTTAAGTCTCTCAAAGAGTTCTGATACATTTTTCACCTTGCTGCCAAGCACTGCAAGCGCAACTCCAAATACCAATGCATAAACGATAATTTGTAGCATATTGCCGCTCGATAGTGAAGCTATTGGATTAGTTGGAACCATATCAATCAAAATGTCAATAAAGCTCTTAGCTTCTGCAATTTTTGGCTCTGTCTTAGCAAGAGATGACATATCAAGTCCAATACCTGGTTGAACAACCATAGCTAAAAGAATAGCAATAGTTATTGCTATAGCTGTAGTTGCAAGATAGAAACCTAGTGTCTTTACGCCCATTCTGCCAAGCTTTTTGATATCAGATACTGATGCAGCGCCATTTACGATGGATATGAATACCAATGGTACAACCAGCATTCTGATAGCATTGATAAAGATTCCACCAAATAGAGTGAATGCACCGCCGACTAAGATAGTGTCTCTAAAGTAAGATGCTCCCAAAGTATTAAGAATGATACCAGTAATAGAACCGAGTAGTAGTGCGACGAGAATTCTGCCTGTTAGACTCATTTTTTTGAAGTTCATAATAGACCTCCTTTAACTTATTTTTATGCAAAATATACCTTTTTCAGTATATAAGCATGAGCACAGATAATAACAAAAAAATACTAAAAAAAACTTAAAGATTCTGAAATTTGCATAAAAAAATCAAAATGGCTTTAAATTTCTATCATTTTACTGTTATACATCTACTTTACCATAAACCTAATATCTATGTATATTCAATTATTTCCTTTTGTCCTGTTGTACAGCTTTATAAAAGGAATGGTCTGAGATATTCTGTAGGTTGGATTATTATATATAAACTGTTTGATGCCCGGAGTTGTCATAATGGTGAAAGCTTTATCAATTGCCTCATTATCCATACGGTTGAATGCTTTTCTGATTTCTTGCTTGTTTTTAATGTCTTTTATGAAGTTATGCATGAAGTCGTTGTAGTTAAGCCTATTAACCATACAATAAGCAGCAGAAGCTCCGCTGATTACTGCCTTAAGAGATCCAAAACCCAAAAAATTATCAATAAATCCTCCAGCTACCCCTGCAAAATAAAGGTTTTCATGTTGTACAGTAGTTAGAGTGCCTATGTCATGTCTGATGTCTTTAACGTCTGTTATTTCAAAGTCTTTTACAATATTATTTATGAAATTATTCCAGTACTTTTCATACTCTAGATAATCTGTGTTATCTACTACATGTACAAGCTTGGCGTTTTCTTCGCTGTCTGGTACTAGATAAGCAAAGCCGTGTTTAGTATAATCGGTATTAAACCAAATTTTAATACTATCTGTCTTAAACCTTCCTTGAACATTTGCAACTCTCACATAGGCGTTAAAGGCTTGGTTAAAGATATTCAGTTCTTTTGAAAATGAATATTCTGCTGTTGATACTAATATATGGTCAAACTGATTTTTTATATCTTTTATTTTCATGTGAGTATTAAAATGTATTTGTGTTTTAATATCAGGGAGGATCTGATGCAGCATTGTGCCGTTTTCCATACCTCTCCTAAAAATATATCCAATATTGCCTCTAACTACATACTCCCTTTTGCAGCTTACGAGAACTGCTTCTTTTATAAGATAGTCAGGCTTTAGATTTATAGCATATTTGTTCGTTAAATATGCTAGGGGCCTTTTGATGGGGATGTTAAACATATTTAATAAAATCACTGGTAAATTAAGTCGCTCACCAATAAAATCCTGATCATTAAATATCTCTGGCTTTATGCCGTTTCTTTCGAGCTCATGGGCACATGAAATGCCAGCAAGACCAGCTCCAATTATTGCAACTCTCATAAATATTCCTCCAAGTATAGTCAAACTGATAATAGTATCTCTAGAAATGTAACCTATAATACAGAAAAGTAAATACGTGGAAGTGGATTT
Source organism: uncultured Clostridia bacterium (assembly GCA_937976095.1). GTDB lineage: Bacteria > Bacillota > Clostridia > Lutisporales > Lutisporaceae > CALGKJ01. The sequence continues at coordinate 4,819 of CALJSV010000181.1, forward strand.
GTTCTTTGATATCAATATGAAAACAGCAAAAAAGTTAAAGCAGTTAGGTCTGAACTGCTTTAACTTTATATTTAGTTGCCTACCAGATTTTTAATATTATCTTCATTTGTAGATAAGACATCAGTAAATACGTCAACTATATTGCCATCAAACTGAGTCCATTTGCACCTTGCCAGCTCTGATAATGCCTCCTCAGGACTTAAGTGCTTATCTCTATAAGGCCTACTGCTGGTCATTGCATCGAATGCATCTGCGACAGAAACAATTCTTGCTAGAATATCAATGTCATCACCCTTTAAGCTAAGGGGATAACCCTTGCCGTCATACCTTTCATGATGGGAGTATGCAATTTTACTGCTATTAGCGAAGAATTCAATACCTGATAGTATTTTATATCCGATTTCAGGATGCAGCTTCATAGAGTTATATTCTTCATCGTTATAAAGGCCTTTTTTATTAAGTATCTCTTCGGGAATACCTATCTTCCCAATATCATGTAGCATACTTCCGAACATTAGGTCATCCAGTTGTGTATCGCTTAGGTCTATTTGTTTTGCGATAGCAAGTGAATACTTCATTACTCTCTCGCAGTGTCCACCAGTATATTGGTCCTTTGCTTCTATAGCACTTGCCAAAGCTGTTACTGTTTCAAAGTGACTCTTCTGGTTTAAGCTAAGATAATGCCCAAGCTCAGAATTTATTGCTACAGTTTCTTCATAGAGCGCTTCAATTTCTTCTTTTTTTATATGCAAATCCTTTTCATTTTTTGTCTTATCTTCAATAAGGATTTGTATCTCATCTATCATGTTATCAAAGCTGCTGCTTAGTATTGAAAACTCATCATTAGCCTTAATATTTGTCCTAGCGCTCATATCTCCTTCTGAGATGTTCTTTATTGCGTTTACCATAGCTGAAATAGGTTGGGTAATGCTGTTAGAGCTATAAACTGCAATTATAAACGTTGCTATCATTATTAATAAGGTTATAGATAATAGGGTAACTAGGTTTTTTTGGTTGCTATCCTGTATCCAGTTTTTATTATATATGATTTGAATTGCATTTATGTCATTTGAGCCCATTGCGCCAATAATCCTATATGGAACATATCTGTATACCACTGAATGACCATTGTATATATCGTCTACCTCAACAGTCTCAAAGGTGTCAATAGCTTGAGATAAGTATAGATGATGATCTGGTCTTATATTGACCATTTGGCCTTGTTCATCTTCAATGTAGGATACACCACTTCTATTGAAAAGAGTCACATGATCGACGAAATTATTGGACTCAATGATTTCCTTTTCCAGCTTAGAAAAGCTTTCGTCTCCAAGAGAGAAGTTCAAGTCGCTCATATGTATCCCGACTTCAAATATATATTTATTGTCGTGAGATGGATAATAGCAGTACTTCTTAAGTGTCTTTTCAACTACAGAAACCTCCATTCTATCAAAAACGAAGCTTTTGCTGTATCGTATATTATTTAGTGAGTTTATAAATTTTGGATAGTCATTAAAGTCAAGACCAAGATCGCTGTTATCAGTAGTTTTGCAGATTATATTTTTTTCATCAATTATTTAAATATCTGTGTCCGGATAATAGTTTACAAGCTCATTCAAATCAAAGCTTATATTGCCGATTTCTTCATACCTGGAGGAAACCATTTCTAAAATGCCTTTTGCTCTCTGATTAAGTTTTTCTTCTAACACAAGGTATTTTTGATCAATATATCTCACATAATCAAAGACCCTATCTTCAAGGAGTCTTTTCTTCACATCAAACTCTTCATCCACCACATTCTTGTGATAATAGTATTGCTGAATTCCTATTGGAACTATGGCAATAAGAACAACGGCCAAAAACAATAGCATGAGTTTTACTCTGTATGGAAATAATCTTATATTCATTTACTGATTACTCCTTTGTGCAAAATCTGTTTGATTATATTTTGATGATATTCGACAATTTTCTAATAACTCCTTCAATTAGTAAACATTTACTATGTACTACTTTAAGTCAATAAAAAGCCAGACATATAGAGTCTGGAGTTATACTCTTGGTAGAAAAAAAGATGGCTATAATATAATTAAATTATTATAACCCATAGGATGGTGAGTTTAATGAGTAGAATCGATAAAGTTACTGAGTAGCTTAGGGAACCGGAGAACAAATACCGCCTTTTAATCCAGAGATTGTTACTATTGTGAAAAAGCTTATAGGACAAGGGCGGGTTTAGGAATACGCCAGATATACTTTCTAAGGTACAAATAATTTGGTCTTGATATGCTCTCGATGATGAGGGATGAATTTCATGTATTATGTAAGGTTATTGCTGAATTTCAATTAAAACAGAAATAAAAAAGCTAGTAATTTGGAAACAACTTTCCTTTAATTACTAGCTTTATAATTTCATAATGGTCTGGGTAACAGGATTTGAACCTGCGACCTCTTGAACCCCATTCAAGCGCGCTACCAAGCTGCGCCATACCCAGACAAATTTGATACGTATAATAATATACCATAAACCATTGTAAATTTCAATATTGATTATAGGACGAAAAAACTACTATTGTTCTGTATTCCTACTATAATATAGTCATAAAGCACTATTTTTATTCATTTTTCATATTTTATGCATTTCTTGAAGGATAAAACAAAGATTTGGAGAAATATATAAGTTGAGCTATTGCGATACAATAATAGTTGCAGTTTTTTACTAATATATGATAGAGGAGCAATAGAAGATGGACAAACCACGCAAAAGAAAGAAAAAAAACAATAATTCCTTATACATATTTCCCGTACTGTTAGCAATAATATGCATATCCTACGCTTTTAGGTATGTTTACTATAATATTTCTACAGAGGTTGTTATTTTTGATAGAGTAGAGAATGCTATACCGGCAAAGGCAGTATTTGTTAAAAGAGAGTTTGTAACTACATTGCCCGAGAGCATTGAAAATGACTACAATATTAATGAAGGTGAGAGAGTAGCCTTTGGTACAAGAATTTTGGAGATTTCCAAAAACAGCAGTACTGATGCAGATATTTCTTTAAAAATTGCTAAGCTAAGCGAAAGAATAGAAGAGATAAAAAAGAATGAAATAGATAATAACTTTTTTTCTTCCGACAAAGAAAAGGTTGAGGGAAAGATACTTGATAAGATATCGGAGATCAAGGCTGTCTCAAGCTCAGGTGATTTTAGAAGGCTCGAAGAGCTTAGAACTGAGCTCGTTGCAAACTTATATAAAAAATCTTTGATTACAGGTAAGGACAGCTTTTCAGGAAAAAATCTAGAGCAGCTTCAGCTTGAAAAGGCGACATTGGAGGAAATATATAAGAACAGTATGGACGTTATATATGCGCAATGCAGTGGGATAGTGAGCTATGAGCTTGATGGCTATGAGCAGCTTCTTAATCCAAACAATTTATCTAGCTTTAACATAACTGGTATTAAGGACATAATTAAAGGACTCTCCGAAAAGTCCAAAAACGAAAAACCTATAAGTCATAGCGGAATAAAAGTGGTAGATAACTTTGAATGGTATATTTGCAGTATTCTGACTGAAAAAGAGGCTGCAGGGCTCGAGAAGGGCAGAAATATCAAAGTAAGGTTCAAAGGTGTAGGCAATGGTGAAGCAAATTGTACAGTAGCCAGTGTTTCTGAAGTCGAAAACGGAGAAAATCTTGTTATTTTGAAGGTTGGAGAGCAAGTAAACAATTTTTACAAAATCAGACTGGCGGAAATAGAAATTATCAAGAATTACTACGAGGGCTTTTCAGTTCCCAGCAATTGTATTGTTGATAGGGATGGGGTTGCCGGAGTATATGTCAACAAAAGAGGGATAGTGAAGTTTATACCGGTGGAAAAAATCATAACCATAGGCAATAACACTCTAGTAAAAAATGTAAATGCAGACCCTGATAGCTCAGATTTGTGGAGCAAGCTCAAGGTATATGATGAGGTTATAAAATCAGTGGGAAGAGTAAAAGAAAACCAATTAATGCCAGGCAGCATGTAGGAAGGTGATATAACTTGATCGAAATAAAAAACAATTTGGAAATCATACAAAGCAAAATAGTAAAGGCTTGTGAAAGGTCTGGAAGGAATCCCGCTGAGCTAGAGATTATTGCTGTAACAAAGACGATTGATATAGAGAGTATTGACTATGCTTTGGATTGTGGAATCAATAGCATTGGTGAAAACAAGGTTCAGGAGATAATGGATAAGTACCCTAAAATACAAAAACCTGTAAAATGGCATCTTATAGGGCATTTACAGACTAATAAGGTTAAATATATAATAGATAAAGTAGATTTAATACATTCCTTAGATAGCATAAGCTTGGCAGAGGAAATAAACAAAAGGGCAGCTAAGTTGAGTCTTATAAAGGATGTGCTTATACAAGTAAATGTTGCCGAGGAGGAATCAAAGTTTGGCATTGGCTATGACGAAGTAGACAGCTTTATTGAGCAGCTTCAGGGCTTTGATAATATAAGGGTAAGAGGCTTCATGACTATTGCACCTTATTTTGAGGATCCTGAGCAGGTAAGGCCTTATTTTAGAAGGCTGAAGCAGAAATTTGATGAGTATCAAAAGAAAGAACTGAAGGGCAATGACATAGAGTTTTTGTCTATGGGAATGACTAATGATTATGAAGTAGCTGCAGAAGAAGGAGCAAATCTATTAAGAATAGGCACCGGAATTTTTGGAGCAAGAAACTATAACGTATAATTATTATTGAATTTATTATTATGGAGGTATTGGTATGTCGAATTTTCTAAACAAGGTATTATATTTTATGGGTATAGGAGAAAATGATGAGGAGGAGCATCAAGAAGAAGTCGCAGTTACAAAGCCAGTTATTGAAGCTGTACCAACTTCAGGCTACTCTAAGAAAAACAATATAGTTAATATCCATTCTGCTACACCACCAATTAAGGTAGTGCTTATGGAGCCAACTAACTACGATGATGTCCAGGAAATATGCAGCAATCTTAAGAGTAAGAAGCCAATAATTGTTAACTTTGAAAATGTTGATAAGG
>CALJSV010000182.1 GCA_937976095.1 uncultured Clostridia bacterium
GAATATGTCCATGTAGTATATTGAGCTTTATATGGTGTTTGCTCATACGCATATATTTTTGAGTTTGTAACATCATTACTTGCGATTAAGAAAGTATGTCCGGATTTTACAACTGCGTCTCCTTTTTTTAAGAGCCTGTACGCTGTTGTAAGTTCAGTAGAAGTTGGATTATTAGCATTATATGATCCAACTTTTTTATACGTTCCATTTTTAATACCATTTACAAAATCCGTAGTAGTTTTTCTGCTGATTCCCCAAGCAAAACTAACAAAGCCAGAGCAATCATTACCATATTTAGGCATCCTCCTTTCAAATCTTGTATAATAACTATAAAAGTCGCTATATCCCATACTCGCTTTAAACCCTGTATCATTTTTCTGATGTTCTGTCTGAGAATAAGGAATTCCTGTATAAGTTACACCTGACAAGAAAGTGGTATTCCCTAACCAACCTACTAAGTTTTGGGTTGGTGTCCAGCTAACATCAACCATAGCCTTAGCATCTGCCACTACAACATCTCTTAAGTAAGTAGTAGCTAGCGCCATTTCACTTTCTATTTGAGAAATATTTTCTTCAAGATTGATCTTACCAACAACATTTACCTTAATTACTTTTTTCATATCTAAAAAAGATACGATTACATCTGTATGACCCTTACCTAAGGCGAGAATTCTTCCTTGATCAGCAAATGCAACCTCTGTATTACTACTCTGCCATTGAACAAGCTCGGTAATATTTTCAAAGGTTCCGTCTATATAGTGAGCTATTACATCTACAAATTCTGAATCACCATTATTTTTAATATTTACTGTATTGGTAGATACAATTAGACTGCTAATTTCCTTTAATAAAACAGCATCTAGTTTATCTGTTGTAGTGGTTTGGGCTTCTGTCGAATAGACTTTACGACCTAATCCTAATAAATCTGAGTACCCTTTGGGATTGGCAGAAGCTGTAATTGCAAAAGTAAAAATCAATATAAGCGACATAACAAAACAAAATGACCTTTTCAAATTACTATCCCCTTTTCTTTTAATTATTTATTTCCTTGTGCAGTAGCTACTAAATCAAGTATATCATGAAATATCACCAGAGCAAACCTAAAAAGTAATTTAAATACAGTATATATATGAGATTTTATCAATGGTAATTTTCTTTAAGTTGAAATTGTGTTAGGTGTTAGTGGAAGATCTGAAAACATCCTCGTTTATATAGAGGAAGAAAAAGCAAAGGAAAGCAAGTACCAGGAAATGATGGATAAGGTACTTGAAAGATTGGCACAGTTGAATAAGTAAGGTTGTTTGGAAGCTTCTCCACTGCTTGGAGGAGCTTCTTTTGCATTCCATTCAGCTCGCTTGCAAAAGGAACCGTCCCCAATGCTACAAGCGTTGACAGGTGGACTTCCGAGCTTTATTATTAGTATAGTAAAAGCATTAGTTGGAGGTATGAATATGAATTATAATGAGGTTGTCAATCATATAGAAAGCACGTTAAGATTTGGTCTAAGACCGGGACTTGAAAGGACGGCAAAGCTTTTGGAGCTTTTGGGAAATCCTGAAAAAAGCTTAAAGTTTGTGCATGTTGCAGGAACCAATGGCAAGGGCTCAACAACCGCAATGCTGGCAAGTATCTTAAAGTGCTCAGGCTACAAGACAGGTATGTATATATCGCCTCATCTTTATAGAAATACTGAACGTATGTCTATAAACGGTGTTGAGATCAGTGAAGAGGATTTTACCAGGTATGCTGTAAGAGTTATAGATACCATTGATTATATGAGAAAAAATTCAATGGAGGAGCCGACACAATTTGAAATGCTTACTGCAATGGCTTTTTTGTACTTTGCTGAAATGCAGGTTGATGTAGCAGTTATTGAAGTTGGGCTAGGAGGAGAGTATGATGCTACCAATGTAATAAACGCAGAGCTCGCCGTAATAGCCTCCATCAGCTACGACCACATGGATATTTTGGGAGATACTATAGAAGCCATAGCAAAGGAAAAGGCAGGGATAATCAAAAACGGAGCCTCTGTGGTGCTGTATCCTCAAAGATATGAGGCAGCAGCAAGGGTGGTTGAGGAGAAATGCAAAGAAAAAAATGCAAAGCTGGTTAGAGCAAGGGAAGAATCAATTGTGGCTAAAGCATCAAGCTGGGAAGGGCATTTGTTTGACTTTTCGAAGGGCCAGAGCAGCATCACTGATATAAGGCTGCCTTTAATAGGACTTCATCAGCTGAAAAATGCTTCTGTGGTATTGGAGGCTGTATTAATGCTGAGAGAGCTTGGATATGACGTAAGTGATGAAAATATAAGGTTGGGGTTAAGTACTGTTGAATGGCCTTGCAGATTGAGCGTTGTGAGTAAGTCTCCTCTTGTAGTTATCGATGGAGCTCACAATGAGGATGGAGTTGATTCTCTAAAGGCTGCGCTTGAAATGTACTTTAACGATAAAAAGATAATATTTGTTTTTGGAATGCTGGTTGATAAAAGCTACAGCTATGCTATAGAGCAGCTTATGCCGCTGGCCAGCAAGGTTGTAGCAACACAGCCTATAAGTCCTAGAGCCTTAGCGGCAGAGCAAATGGCAGAGCTGATAAGACCATACTGCAATGAGGTTTATTCAGAGGTTGACATAAAAGCTGCCGTGGAGCAATCCAAAAAACTTTGCACTGAAGAGTACATGATTTGCGTATGCGGCTCCTTGTATCTGGCGGGAAGTGTATATGAGTATTTTATGAAAAATAAATAATGAGCTGTAAGGAGACTTATGGATAGGATAACGATAAGAGGCTGCTGTAAGGATGATCTGGAGGCAATAACTGAGATTTGCTACAGGACAGGGTTTTTGGGAGAAGATCTTGCCGTCACCGGTAGGTTTAATGATAGGAAACTATTCGGCTATCTTTTTTGCCAATATTATGTTCTATATGAGACCGAAAACTGCTTTGTAGCAATTGATAATGAGGATAATGGAAGGGTAGTAGGATATATAATAGGAACCTGCAGTACAAAAAAGCAACAAAGACGGTTTGCTCTAAGCTTTGCTTGGAGGATCATCTTAAGGCTGATTTTTTTGACTAGCTGGAAATATCCTGAATCCTTTGCCACTGTTTGGTTTTTTTTGAAAAGCTTTAAACTTGAAGAAGGTTTAAGTATAGATTATAATAAATATCCAGCACATCTGCATATAAATGTATTAGGTACACATCAAAGGATGGGTATAGGAGAAGCGCTGCTTGAGGCTTTTGAAGCGAATATTAGGAATAAGGCAGTAGGTATCCATTTGGGGACAACCAGCATGAACAACAAAGCTATTCCCTTTTATATGAAGAAGGGCTATAGTGTATTGCGAGAGGTAGATGGTTGTATCTGGAATGGGGTGCAAGACTGCAGGGTTATAAAGTTTGTAAAAAGCTTTAAGTAGACATTATTTATTTATCGGGGGTACTATGAAAATCAAAAAGAGAAAAGTCACAGCCATAGTCGCAGTATTGATGGTACTATTTGTAGCATCCTTTTTTCTTAGAGAATACATTGCTAATGCTCTTGTCGGATATAACATGGATAGCATAGAGACTCCTAAGGTTGGAGATAGAGTGCTTATTTTTGCACCTCACAGTGATGACGAGGCTATTGGGGCCGGTGAACTGATAAGGCAGAGTATACTTAATGGCGCAGAGGTAAGAGTTGTTGTAGTTACCAATGGAGATGGCTTTAGAAGGGCTGTAAGTATCGAGTCAATAAGGGTAAACCCGAGGCCCGATGATTTTATCAATTACGGACGCAGCAGGCAGCAGGAATCTATAGATGCAATGACTTTTTTAGGGATGGATAGGGCAGACGTGATTTTTTATGGTTATCCGGATCGCGGATTATCTAAGCTGTGGAGCTCTAACTGGATGAATGACAAGCCCTATAAAAGTGCATATACGAGGCAGGACAAGTCACCATACAAGGATACCTTCAGCGAAGGCGCTTTGTATACTGGAGAAAGCTTATATATGGATATTTTGACGCTTATTGATATTTACAAGCCTACTCATATATTATATCCACACTCCAATGACAGGCATCCTGATCATTGGGCATTAAACTGCTTTATTAAATATGTATTAACAAAGCACGGCTATGAGGCTGAGCATGAATGGGTATATCTTGTACACCGCGGCGGGTGGCCGACACCTCTAAAACAAAACAGAAGCCTGTATCTGGTGCCGCCTATGTCGCTGCTTTTTAAAGGTACTAGGTGGCTTACTCTAGAGATGACAGACGAATCTATAGAGATTAAGTCTCAAGCCTTTAAAAAGTACAAATCGCAATACAAGAGAATAAAGTCTCTAATGTCAGCCTTTGAGCGAAAAAATGAACTCTTCGGCATATATGAGAATATTGAGCTAAGAAAGTATCTAACCAGCGAGGACTCTATGGAGGCATGCAGTGAAAACTTGATAATAGAGGACCCTGCAAAGGATGCACTCAATCTTGAACTGAGCAGCAGCTCGGATATCATATCTGTGCATGCAGAGGTATCAGAAGAGGAAAAGCTGCATATTTTTATAAAGCTCAGAAGCAGGGTGAACAAAAATGTAGCCTATAGGCTAAGCATGGTATTTTTTAATGGTGAAGAGGTCAAAAGACTGAATATCCTTGCCAAGGATAAGTCGCTGAGCATGCAGCAAGGCAGCGATTCTTCTTTTACTGATGTAAAGGATATAGAGCTTAAGATAATGTATAATACTCTTCACTTTGTTATACCAGAGAATAAGATTGGAGAGTATAGCAGTGTGTTTATAAATACTGAGACTATTTATCGATCATTTTCGATGGATAGAACAGCATGGAGGATGCTGATTGCAGAGTAGCTGCTTAAGATTTGATGGAAGGCGTGTAATAAAATAGAAAATGTTTGACCTGCTAAATAAGCGGGTCAAACATTTTTTTTATACATTAAATCTAAAATTGATGATATCTCCGTCTTCCACGATGTATTCCTTGCCTTCAAGCCTGAAGAGGCCTTTTTCCTTGGCCTTTACCATGTTGCCAAGCTCTTTGATATCCTTAAACTTTACTACCTCGGCTCTTATAAAGCCTCTTTCAATATCTGAGTGGATCTTGCCGGCAGCTTTTCTTGCATCAGTATTTTTCTTTATAGTCCATGCTCTTACCTCGTCTTCACCAGCGGTCAGGAAGGATATAAGCCCCATATAGTTATAGGTGGTTTCTGCAAGGATATCTATACCTGACTTTACAATCCCTAGCTCTTCCATAAACATAAGTCTGTCTTCCTCTTCGAGCTCGCTTATTTCTGCTTCGGCCTTAGCGCAGATTTCCATAAAAGGTACGTTTCTTTCTATAGCATATTGCTTAATTTGCTCCTTTTGAGGATAATCACCGCTCTTAAGACCTGACTCATCAACATTGATAACCAGAATCATAGGCTTTTCTGATAGGAAGCTGAAGGTTTTTAGAAGCTCCTTTTCATCATCTGTAAGAGCTATCTGGTGTATGAGAAGGCCATTTTCCAGTCCTTCCTTGCACTTTATGAGAACTTCCTTCTCGGCAAGGTTTTCCTTTGTAACTTTTTTGCTTGTATCTATTCTTTGGATTCGATTATCTATAATACCCAAGTCTGCAAACAGCAGCTCCATGTTTATGGTTTCTATATCACGCATAGGGTCTATTGAGCCATCGATATGTAGCACGTCAGGATTTTCAAAGGCTCTCACTATATGTACCAGTGCATCAACCTTTCTAATATCCTCCAAAAACTGATTCCCTACGCCCTTGCCGGTGCTTGCACCGCTTACCAATCCCGGAACATCTATAAAATCCATTTGAGCATAGGTTGTTTTTTTGGGATTATATAGCTTTGCCAGAAAGTCTATTCTGTGATCTGGAACCTTTGCTGAGCCTATATTAGATGATACTCTCCCGGTAGCAAAGTTAGATACCTCTGCATGCGCATGTGTAAGTAAGTTAAAGAAAGTTGTTTTTCCAACCAGTGGAAGACCAACTAAGCCTATTTTCATTTGTATACCTCCAGAATATATAATATAAATATCAAACTTTTTCATTTAACATTATAACAATAAAAGCAATATAATGCTATGATTAATATTATATAGTGAGGATTTTTAAGCAAAAATATACAGACCAGATGTTATGGAGGTTAGTATGAGACCAATAATTCTTATCAGCTGTTACCATGTAAAGGATAATGAACTGCAGGGTAAAAGAGTCAGAGGGGTAAAAGGGCAAGACATGGAAATGTGTACCTGGGACTATATTGATGCAGTACAGCATGCAGGGGGTATACCACTGCTGGTTCCAAATCTGGATACAGAGACAGAGCTTAGTGAGCCGCTGGATGCTGCTGATGGGATATTATTCTCAGGAGGTGAGGATGTAGACCCTGCTGAGTATGGAGAGGCAGCGGCGGTTGAAAATCTTTTGATCTCTAATAAGCGAGATGCTTTTGAGCTGCGACTGGCGACAAGGGCTATAAAAAGCGATATTCCCGTACTGGGGATTTGCAGAGGTATGCAGCTTCTAAATATAGCAGCAGGGGGTACTTTGTACCAGGATATATATGAGCAATCAGATATTAGCTTGCTGCATAACAATCATGGTAGAGATAGGCATGAGGTGATCCATAGGGTTAGACTCGATGCTGCTTCAAGTCTATATGAGCTATACTGTAAGGAAGAGCTTGGGGTAAACTCTTATCATCATCAGGCTGTAAAGGAGCTCTCGGATATGTATGTTCCGGCTGCTTATTCGGAGGACGGCTTGCTGGAGGCTTTTGAAATGCCTGATAGAAGCTTTTTTGTGGCAGTACAGTGGCACCCCGAAATGATGTTTAGGAGGCAAGCTGAGCAAGGGGCTATATTTGAAGCCTTTATTAATGCATCTAAGGCTTACAAGGCTGGCAGGTGAAAAAAAGAATAAGTGGCTCTACTACAGAGAACCACTTATTCTTTGTGCTTAATTTATAAGGGTATCCATGATTTGCTTGTAAATTTTTTCTGAAGAATTGTTCCATTTTTCGCAAATAAACTTTGCCTGCTTTGATGATACTACATTAAGCTTAAGGTCTATAAGAACTATATCGTTTTCTAAAACCTTAAGATTCACTATATACTCGCTTTCGCTCTGTCTTACGTAGTCAGCCACTATTTGAGCTTCTTTTTTGAGGTTGTCCCTGTTTTGATCGATATATTTGCTGATAATGTTCTTGGTGCCGGTCGGAATTCTGTCGGTAAATATTTCAAGTGTCTTATTGCCACTATCGGTGTTTATGTACATTTCTTTTTTGTTGCTGTCTACCTTTTTTATAAGCTCAGTTTCTTCCAATTCATTGAAGCACTGCTGCAGTGTAAAGTAATTTAGCAGATTGTTCTCTAAAACGATGTTGCTTAGCTGCACCTTAGTAATAGGCATGTCCATTTTATTAAGTATATATAGTATCATAAGCTTGTTTGAAGCAATCCTGTTTGATTCTAAATTCATTATACCAACTCCTTAATTATGCATCGCACTGAAGTATATGTATCTATAATTATATCATACTATGATTTTCATTTTCAAAAACAAAAATCAGACATTTTGTTGTCTGATTTTTGTTTTATTTATTTATTTCGACATTTAGAAAGGATTATTTTTCTTCCAGTTGAGATTCTGCCATTTGGATTAGCTTCTTTACCATCTTTCCGCCAACTCTTCCACAGTCCTTTGCTGATAAGTTGCCCCAATAGTCTTCTGAGCCTTGGTGTACAGGTAAGTTAAGCTCTGCTGCTATTTCATATTTCATATTATCAAGTGCCTTATGAGCCTTTGGCACCTCAAGTCCTTTATTATATCTTCCGCTTCCTGCTGCCATGATGTTTCCTCCTTTAAAAATTAATTATTTAATGTTGTAGTTATAATTTAACCCGATACGAAAACAATATGTTAGAA
>CALJSV010000183.1 GCA_937976095.1 uncultured Clostridia bacterium
TCTTAAGATTCAACAGCTCATGTATTTCCATTGTTTCATGAAGTACGGTGTTTTGTTTTGGAAGACCCTGCTCGAACATAGAATCACCTCCGTTTTCCTTTAGTGTAGTTATTTTCTCCTTATAAAATTGCCTTATGCATAATAGAAGCACCAGGCAATTTGCCTGGTGCTTAGGAACTAATTTTTTTATAGTCTGATTGGGAAGATTTGCAGATAGTCCTCTAAGGTACCATCATTGAGGCAGCATTCAATCAGCTTTTTACCAAGAGGATTGAGTCTGCGCGATAAATACATTTCTAGTTCGCTTTTAAAGAAGTCAGTTAATATCTTTGCTCCGGCATCATAGCCTTCGTTACCTACATAGGATTGATGGTTAGTTTGTAAGAAGCTCTTTCTTAGATATTTGCCATCAATTTTTAAGGTCTCTAGTGCATAGCCTAGAAGTGGGCAGCGAGCTTCTGCCAAGTGCTCTTGTCTGAATTTTGCACTTCCGCGTCTTGCCAGGTATTCTCTCGATATCCACTGCGGCATAAAGCCTACCTTATAAGCGCCTATATGCTGATTAGGTATTAAAATATAGCGAGTGCTTGAGGTGTTTACAATTTGCTCTAGCAGCAGGTTTGCCTGATCCACTCTTTTACCGGTGGCAAATGGCCAGTATGAGCCGACTCCTTCACTGCTCATTACTGAGCTGTCAGTTATACTTGGGTTATCATGACCTCTTGGAGCAACTAATCTCCATAGCCATGCAAGGCCGGGAGGAAGTATGTGAAGCATGCCGATTATGCCATAGGTTGGATTATCCTTTGTGCAAGGAGGAGTTCTAACACCAAAGCTTCTTACATCCACCTCAACTGCATCATCAACTATATTAGGAATAAAATGTCTTGGCATTATCACTCTAGGATTTGGACACGGCTTGCCCGGTTCATCCTGTGTATGCTCCCATATAAGACAAGTAGAGCCGGGAGCACCTTCAAGGTTTATGAATATCAGTGGCTCCTTTGGGTGGATACACAGTCTTTCGTAATGAGGATCAACACCATATTTATTGATATGGTTTATTCTTAAGAACCAGCCCTGCTCTGCATCCGTTACGACGAGTCTTTTGCTTTCGTTTTGTATGGATGGATGGCATAATGCCATGTCATCAGTTACAGGCTGAAGGTCGCAGGTTTCATTAAGCTCCATATAGTATTTTTCCTGAGTTATGCTATGTGTTGCAAGAAGAATAAGCCCATCCGGCTCTCTATGCACCTGCTCAAGCATCTCGCTCTTACCGCCTCCGCTGGCACCCTCATGCATTATTGTGAGAACGTTATCATAGGGTGTGATTACTCTCACTGTAGAAGCGTGAGCAGTAAGCCAGCCCTCAAATTCGCCAATGTTAAGAAGTACACTGTATATTCCTTTTTTTGCACTAGGTCCGGGATACAGGTTATATGAAAACAATTCATGTACATCCTTAAGCCTGTTATGAACTACTACTTGTTTGGAATTAAAATGAGTATGACGGAAAGGAGGCGCAAGGTATATTATAGCCTTTGGTTTAAAGCTGTCGGGTATCTCATTTCTAGGTATAAATCCTTGTATATCTGCAAGTGCAGCTGCGAAGAAGCCAGAATTTGCAGGCGCTACTAGTATTGCAGGATAGCCAAGCTCCTTGCCACCCGCCATAAAAGGCATAACTATTAAATCCTGATCCTTAAACCAATCCAAGGTTGTCTTTCTTAAGGGATCAAAATTCTCGCCATAGCAGTCGAAATACTTAGGTTTATCTGTATCCTCGTCGTCGGCTATCACCATGCATTCAGGATCTCTGCGCCTCATATAAGCGTCTGTGTAGTTGATGACAGCTCCGTTTTTGCAGCGAGTTACAGTAGCTTCAATAATTCTGCCATTTCCGGGGATATCATAGGCTACCTCATAAACCATATTCTCGTCGCCTCCCAAGGCGAGCTTCAGAATATGCTCTCTACTTTCGGGTACTATTATGCTTGCGCTTGCGTTCAGAACATCGGTTAGCTCTTGTGGAAGAATTGACTTTTTGAAGATCTTTTTATCCATTACATAAAACCCCTTTTAATATTATTTATAAAAGCCTAAAAGCTTTTTTTAATAAAAGAGCCAATACCCATCAAACAGCATAAGTAATATGCCGTAAAAGATAAGTATTGGCTTACACTGCGACTGGTCTTGACCCTTCGCTTGGTCTTCCAATGATATAATTTTTATGCTTCTAAATTTCTATCGGTAGTGATGACGATGATTTTTTCCCCTGTCTTAGTGCTTACATCACAATAGGTGCTAACTATATTTGCATTAATTACGGGCTTAATAATGCTTTCAAGGTAATCTCTCGCACTCTCAAACAAGGCAGTTCGCATCTCTTTTATAAGCTTTATGCCATGACTTGTTTCTGAAAGCTTTTGCTCAGAAATACTTAGAAAGCCATGAATACGAATTATCACTAGGTCTTGGTTAATAAAGGTTTTAATATCTTTGGGACCACGACCCATATACTCAATCTCAAACTTACTTACAGCCTCACTTATTCGAGCTTCGATTTGTCCCTTAGTCATAACATGCTACCTCGCCAAAATTTGTCCCTGTGGGCGTAAAATGTCCCGCAAGGGCATATAAATAAACTGATTATTTGTACAGTTAATAAAATTTTAGCATAGTTTATGGATAAAAGCAATTTCATATTATTTAATCACTTACAAAAGATTTATACGATCAAGTAAATATGTTAAACTATAGCTAATAAATATGAGGAGAAGAACACCATGATTAGTAGCAAATGCAATTGTGATCGCTGTCAGCACGAGGTTTGTGCACGTAGAGTACCAATCTTTTCAACTCTAAGTATTGAGGAGCTTCAAAAAGTTGTTAACTTGATATACAGAAGAAGTTATATAAAAGGCGAGCTTATAGTAATAGAGGGAAGCAATCTGGATAGTCTTATTATTATAAATAGCGGTCAGGTAAAGGCATATAGAGATACACAGGATGGCAAGGAGCAAATCCTTTACGTTTTTTCTGAAGGTGATTTTTTTGGAGAGAAGAACCTAATAATAAATCAAGCTGCTACCTATAATGTTGAAGCTCTTGAAGAAACAAACATTTGTGCTATAAGGAAAGAAGACTTTCAAAAGCTTTTGACTGAGCATCCGTCAATCGGACTGAAAATTATGGAAGAGCTTTGCAATAGGCTGGATCGGCTGGAAAAAACTATAGAAGGAATGGGCTCAAAGGATGTTGAGGCTAGACTTGGTATGGTTCTTCTTGAGTTTGCAAGGAAGCATGGCAAGGAGAGCGGTGAAGGAATTCTTGTGGAGCTTCCTTTAAGCAGAGAAGGGATAGCGAGCTATATAGGATTGACCAGAGAGACTGTAAGTAGAAAAATGACCCTTCTGCAAAATCAGGGGATTATTGAAATGGTTGGAAATAAGAAGGTTTTGATTAAAAACATAAAATTGCTGGAACAGACTGTTCAATAAATCGAGGTTATTTTTTCCTCGATTTTTTATTTTTGTGAGCCAAATCACAGTTTTTTATCAGAAGCTGCTGTATTATAAAAGCAAGAAAAGAGAAATGGAATATGAATGGAGGACTTTTTATGAATATATTTAACGTATCACAAAGTGTTGGAGAGATAGTTGCAATAATGCCAAAGGCAAGCGAGGTATTTAAAGAACTCAGCATCGATTTCTGCTGTGGAGGGCATAGGAAGCTGGAAGAGGTTATTAAGGAGCAGGGACTGTCCCAGGAAGAAGTACTTAAAAAGCTAGATAAGGCTTATGAGGACACAAGAAGGCTAGCTGGTCAGCTGGACTATAGAACATTTTCACTAAGTGAGCTTATTGACTATATCGAAAATACTCACCATACCTATATGTATAGAGCGCTACCTCAAATAAGCGAGCTTACAGCTACGATTCTTAGAGTTCATGGGTCTGCACATACTGAGCTCTTTAAGGTTCATAAGCTCTATCATAACCTTAAGACTGAAATAGAGCAGCATCTTATCAAGGAAGAAGAAGTTGTTTTTCCTCTTATTAAGAAGTATGAAGCAGTGCCGTCTAAGGAGCTAAATGAAAATATTAGCAGAGTAGTAGGTGAAACAGAGGAAGAGCATGAAACCGCAGGAGGAGTCCTTAAGGAGTTAAGAAAAATAACCAATGACTATACAGTTCCAGAGGGTGTATGTGCAACCTATGAAAGAACCTATGACGCTCTGAAAGCCCTGGAAAGTGACCTTTTTCAGCATATACATTTAGAAAACAATATACTTTTTAGGAAGCTGGAGATAAAAGTCTAATAAGGAGTGGTGATTGAGATGGAACGAGTAATAGATATGTCAAAGAGCGTATATGAGATATGCAGTGATTTTCCGGAGGTAATAGAAATGATGAAGGAGCTGGGCTTTGACACTATTGCAAGCCCGGGGATGCTAAATACGGCAGGAAGGTTTATGACAATACCCAAAGGAGCAGCCATGAAAAGCATTAGCTTGGATAAAATCATAGAAGTCTTTAGGGAAAAAGGCTATGAAGTGAAGTAGAAGGAGTGAGAATAATGAGTGAAATGATAAATAATCGAGAGCATAGACAGAAGGTTTTGAAGGAGCTAATACTTGAGCTCCACGATGGTAAAAGTGTTAGTGAGGTAAAGCAAAGATTTGAAAGGCTTATTGAGGGTGTATCGGCTAAAGAGATCTCGGATATGGAACAAGCGCTAATAATGGAGGGCATGCCGGTAGAAGAAATACAGAGGCTCTGTGATGTCCATGCATCAGTCTTTAAGGGCTCTATCGAAGAAATTCACAGACCCCAAAAGCCTGAGGAGATACCAGGCCATCCTGTTCATACCTTTAAGCTTGAAAATAGAGAGCTGGAGAAGCTTATTGATGACAGAATAAAGCCCCATATCATTGACTATGCAGTAACAAGCAGCTCAGATAGCTTGGATGCTTTGTACAAAGATATAAAGACTCTTTTAGAGATTGACAAGCATTATTCAAGGAAGGAAAATCTGCTGTTTCCTTTCATGGAAAAGCACGGTATAACAGCTCCACCAAAGGTAATGTGGGGAGTGGATGATGAGATAAGGTCAGCAATAAAGGGTGCGATAAAGCTTCTGGGTAATGATCAGGCAGAAAGAAACGCTGTTGTTGAGCTTATAAATGAAACTTTAAATAAAGTAAAGGAAATGATCTTTAAAGAAGAAAATATATTGTTTCCTATGGTATTAGAAACACTTTCAGAAGCTGAATGGGCAAAAATCAGTGAGGAAAGCTACGAGATTGGATATACTTTAATTGACCCTCAGGTCCAGTGGAGGCCTTCAGTTGAAATTGATGATGAGGGCTCTGATTACTCAGAGGGCTCTGAAAACACAGTAAATAGCTTTTTGCAAGAGGGATTTGTTAGATTTGATGCGGGGTTTTTAACGCCTGATGAAATAAACTCTATGCTTAACGCTCTTCCGGTTGACATAACCTTTGTTGATAAGGATGGAGCAGTGAAATATTTCTCCCAAGGTAAGGACAGAGTGTTTGCAAGACCTAAAACTATTATAGGCAGACAGGTAAGCAATTGCCA
>CALJSV010000184.1 GCA_937976095.1 uncultured Clostridia bacterium
ATATCTCAATGTTTTTGTCATACAGCTCATTCTCAAAACCTATAAGATGACTTTCTATAGTTAGCCTTTCACCTTTAAAGGTAGGATTATAGCCAATATTGGTTAAGCTTTTATAGTGCTTTCCATCAATCAAAGTATCTGTTATGTACACGCCTGTATTAGGAATAGTCATTTCAGGATTAATATCGAGATTTGCTGTCTTAATCCCCATTGATGTACCGTTCTGCTTCCCATGAATTACCTTACCACTGATAGAATAGCTTCTACCTAAGTATAAGGGAACCCTTTCAACATTGCCGGCTCTTATTATATGTCTTATAAGACTGCTTGAAACTACATGCCCTTCTATTTCTACTGCCGGAACTACCTTTACTTCAAAGTCATAGTACTTCCCCAGCTCTATAAGCTTTTCTGAGCTTCCTTCACCCTTAAAGCCGAATCTATAGTTATAGCCCACAATTACACATTTAACTTTAAGCTTAGCTACTAATATTTCTTTGACAAACTGTTCACTGCTCATGGAAACAACATTTTCAAAGTCTTCAAGATATAGTATATCAAGTCCCAAGCTTTTAAGTACCTCTGCTCTTTTTGTGCTGTTAGTTATGTAATGAATGGGTTTTCCGGGCATGGTCGTTTTTCTTGGATGCCTTAAAAATGTGTACAGCATGCTCTTAGTTCCATATGCCTCTGCACTGATCTTTAGCACCTCTAAAAGCTTTTGATGTCCTTTATGCACCCCATCAAAACTCCCCAAAGCAACACATAAGGGAGTGATATCCTCTAGCTGTTCATATTTATTTAGTATTTTCATTCAATCACCCCGAAAACTAACTACTGAAATAGCTTTTCTATCTTAATATACTTTCTGTCCTCTGACATACTGTATTTTATTATACCTAAGCCAAGGAATTCAGTACCATCATAAAGTCGTATGAGTTCCTCTGTCGAATTCTTTATTTCTTCATCTATCAGGCCCTTTTCATATATGGGATTGCCATTTAAAACAGCTTGTCGAGCAGTCGGCTTAACTGACACTGACTCAATACCTTCAAATGCAAGCTCCACCGGCCTTAGTAGCTCGCTTAGTCTTCCTTCTGCCGCAGCTTTATCTATTTCTTCCAAGGTATAGGCTTCCTCAATTAAGAAAGGAGTGGATGAAACCCTAATAAGCTGTGACATGTGAGCTCCGCAGCCAAGCTTTTTCCCTAGGTCGTAGCATAAGGATCTAATATATGTGCCCTTCGAGCACTCTACATCTATCATGATTTCATCTTCAGAAATAATATCTACAAGCTCTGCTTTATATATTTCAACTCTTCTGCTTCTTAGCTCTACCTCTTGGCCTTCCAAAGCATACTGGTAAAGCTTCTTTCCATCGTACTTTATTGCAGAGTAGATAGGAGGGTACTGATCGATCTCCCCTACAAAGCTTCTCAGCAACTCTTTTAGCTGAGCTTCATCAAGGGAGCTTACAGGATGCTGTGCAATTATCCTTCCATATTTGTCGTAGGTTTCAGTTTCTATTCCAAACTTGACATTGGCTCTGTATTTCTTAGTCTTATCTGTAATATACTGAACAGCCTTTGTAGCCTTTCCTATACAAACAGGAAGCACACCAGCTGCTTCAGGATCCAGTGTGCCTGTATGTCCTACCTTTTTCTGCTTAAACCTTTTCCTAATAAAATATACAATATCATGTGAGGTCATACCAGGTGGCTTAAGTACATTTACAATTCCATTCAAGCTATTCACCACCATGCATTTCTTTAATAATAGCCTCTAACATCAGCTTTTTTGCTGCATCAAGACTCTCGCTTATAGTACAGCCTGAGGCACGCATATGCCCACCGCCGCCAAAGCTTACTGCAAGCTTGCTTACATCTACCTTTGACTTCGATCTTAAGCTGACTCTTATCCTTCCATCCTCGGTTTCCTTAAGAAAAGCAGCAACCTCGACGCCCTCTATATCACGGGCATAATTGATTATACTTTCTGTTTCCGAAGGTGCTGCTCCAATCTCTTGGAGCTGATTGTAGGTTAAGGATATACATGATATTGTGTCACCCTCGAAAAACTCAAGGGATTCCAGCGCCTTTTTAATTAAGAGTATCTTGCTTTTTGGCTGACTCTGATAAATTTTGCCAAAAAGCTCTGAAGGACTAACGCCGTTAGCTACTAGCTCAGCAGCTATGCGAAGAGTCCTTTCTGTGGTATTGCTATACTGAAATTGCCCTGTATCTGTAACCATTGCAGTATAAATACACTCAGAAATAGTTTTGTTCAAGTGAACCCTCATCTCAGTAAGGAGATTATAAATAAGCTCTCCTGTCGAGCTGGCCTTTACTTCTATGAGGTTTATATCTCCAAAGCCCTTATTGCTAATATGATGGTCTATAACAATGACAGCCTTATTCTTTAAGTACTCACGTGCAGATCCCAGTCTTTCTTCATCACCACAATCCAGTGCAATTGCCAAATCAAAATCATCAGAAACATCTGGCTTATTTACTGCTTCAGCGCCTTTAAGAAAGGTATACACCTTGGGCACTGTATCATCCAGTATGAACTCCGCACTCTTCCCCATTTCCAGCAGGGCATTGTAAAGAGCAAGAGATGAGCCAATATTGTCTCCGTCTGGCATAACATGAGACAATATTGCTATCCTTTTGCTTTCTTCTATTCTTTTTGCAATTTGAGCATACATCAGATGGTTTCGCCCCCATCGCTGTTTTTATTTATTTCTTTTAGTAGCTTTAGTATGCTGGCACCATGCTCAATTGAAGTATCCAATGTAAAATGCATTTCAGGTGTATGTCTTAGCTGCATTCTTTCTCCTACTTCTCTTCTTACAAACCCAGCTGCACTCACGAGACCCTTTATGGTTTCTGACTTTTCTTGATCATTGCCAAGTACACTGATAAAAACCTTAGCAAATCTCAAATCAGGTGTAACCTCTACTGCGACAACACTCGCCATAGTAGAAATTCTTGGGTCGTTAAGATCAGTTCTTATTATGTCGCTTATCTCACGTTTCATTTCTTCATTTATTCTGCTTTGTCTATGTTTTGGCATCTTCTTTACACCTCTGCCTGAGTTATTTTCTTGGTACTGTTTCTATTCTAAAGGATTCAATGACGTCGCCTTCCTTTATGTCATTGTATCTATCAATATTAAGACCACATTCATACCCGGTATTTACTTCCTTAACATCATCCTTAAATCTCTTAAGAGATGCAAGTGTACCTTCATGTACAACTATTCCATTTCTAATTAATCTAATACTGTCATTTCTGTTGATTTTACCGTCAGTTACATAACAGCCTGCAATAGTTCCGATGCTGGAAGCTTTAAAAGTCGCTCTTATTTCAGCATGACCCTGAACAACTTCCTTATACTCAGGTTCAAGCATGCCCTTCATAGCTGCCTCAACGTCCTCTATTGCATTATAGATTACTCTATAGAGTCTTATATCTACGTTATCTCTATCAGCAAGTGCCATAGCAGTAGGCTGCGGTCTAACATTAAAGCCTATTATAATAGCATTGGAAGCAGAGGCTAGCATGATATCGGATTCAGTAATTGCACCAACACCACCATGGATAGTGTTAACCTTAACCTCTTCATTGCTAAGCTTATTAAGAGACTGCTTCATTGCTTCTACAGAGCCCTGAACGTCTGCCTTTACAATGATATTTAGATCCTTCACCTTGCCTTCCTTTATCTGATTAAACAAATCATCCAAAGAAATTTTAGAAGAACTTTGAAGCTGTGCCTGTCTTTGCTTATCTTTTCTCTTTTCAGCAATTTGTCTTGCAACCTTCTCATCGTCCATTACATTGAAAACATCACCTGCATCAGGTACTTCAGATAGGCCGTGCAGCTCAACAGGTGTTGATGGTCCAGCCTTCTTAATCTTCTTACCTTTATCGTCAAGCATTGCTCTAATTCTTCCACTTGTAGAGCCTACAACAAAAGCATCACCTATATTAAGAGTTCCTTCTTGTACCAATACAGTTGCAATAGGCCCTCTCTGTTTGTCAAGCTTAGCTTCGATAACAGTTCCTTTAGCTTTTTTATTTGGGTTAGCCTTTAGCTCCTGTACTTCTGAAACAAGAAGAATCATCTCCAATAGATGTGAAATACCTTCATGCATCTTTGCCGATACAGGTGCACAGATTGTTTCTCCGCCCCATTCTTCAGCCACAAGACCATATTCAGTCATTTCCTGCTTTATTCTATCTTGATTAGCTCCCGGCTTATCTATTTTGTTGATTGCAACTATTATTGGAACATTTGCAGCCTTTGCGTGGTTTATTGCTTCTATAGTTTGAGGCATTATGCCATCGTCAGCAGCTACTACAAGTATAGCAATATCTGTAACCTTGGCACCTCTTGCTCTCATTGCAGTAAAGGCTTCATGCCCTGGTGTATCAAGGAAGCATATCTTTTTCCCATCAACATTTACTGTATAAGCACCTATATGCTGTGTAATACCTCCCGCCTCTGTTTCCATAACGTTTGTCTCTCTAATGGCATCCAGAAGTGAGGTCTTGCCATGGTCAACGTGACCCATTATAGTTACAACCGGAGGTCTTGCTATTATTTCCTCTGGTCTGTCTTCATCTTCCTTCAGAAGCACTTCCTCGCTGGTCTTATCAATTTGACGCTCAACCTGAAGGCCAAATTCATCAACTATCAAGGAAGCTGTTTCGAAGTCTAATTCTTGGTTTATTGTTGCCATTACACCCAGCATAAGAAGCTTTTTTATTATTTCAGTTGCCTGTTTTCCAAGCTTCTCACCAAGCTCCTTTACAGATATGGAATCACCAATCTTAATAGGTTTTTTGCTAACAATGATCTCTTCCTTTTTCATTGGTGTCGATGGTACGTTTCTGCCACCTCTAAAGTTTCTATTTCTATTGCCTTGCTGCCTGTTATTATTAAAGGATGGTCTATTTCCGCCAGTGTGAGGCGGTTTGTTCTGAACCTTCTTGCCTATTCTTTCAACCTTTTTGATTTCTTCCTTATTTGAGCCTACTCTTATTTCTTCTTCATCAGCAGGTTGAGCAACAGCCTTGTTTTCAACCTTGTTCTCAGGCTTATTTTCAGGTCTCGCCTGATTATTTCTATTTGGATTGAAATTATTGTTATTAGGCCTATTGTTATTATTCTTATTGTTTGTATTTACATTAGCAGCAGCCGTAGGAGCCTTTGGAGCGGCTGTCGGTGTAGGATTGTTAGGCTTATTAGTGCTTTGGGTAGCTACAGGCTTCGCCTGTTCAGCTGCTGGCGCAGCCTTTGGAGTCTCTTGCTTTTCATTCTTTTTACTATTGTCTTCGTATAGATTTTTAATTGCTTTTACCTCGTTATCTTCCAGTGTACTCATATGATTTGTTACGTTAATATTCATTTTCCCAGCAGCATTAATGAGCTCCTTACTGCTGAGTCCTAGCTCTTTAGCTAATTCATATATTCTAATTTTGTTCAAATAATTCACCCCCTGCATTTTGTTCAACGCTTGCTTTTTGGTTCAATGCATGGCCAACCAGTTCTTTAATATTGTTGCAAAAGCCTTCATCAGTTATTCCTAATATCGATCTTTCACTTTTACCAATACTGCTGCCCAACTGCTGTTTTAGCCCCCAATGAATAAAATCCACCTTATAATATGCTGCAGCATTTGAAAATCTCTTGTAGGTATTAGCCGATGCGTCCTCTGATATAATCAGCATTTTTACCTTACCCTGTCTGATTGAATTTCTCACAGGATCCTCTCCCGAAACAATCCTACCAGCTTTACTTGCTATACTTAGCATTGAGTATATTCTGTTTTCCATATATATGGTTATCCCTCATTCCCAGGAATGCAATCCCAAGAGCTTTAGCCCTGGGTAGTTATGTCCTCAGGCATCTCGTTTCTTAGTGCTTCAAAAAGGTCACTTTCAATAGGAACCTCAAGTGCATTTTGAATCCTCTTAGACTTAGCAGCAGCTTCAAGGCAGCTTAGCTTAGGGCATATATAACAACCTCTTCCCTGAGCCTTTCCTGTCTTATCCATGCTAACCTTACCCTCTGGACTTCTTACAATCCTTATTAATTCCTTTTTCGGCTTCATTTCGTTGCAGCCTAAGCACTTTCTTAATGGCACCTTCTTCTTCTTAATCATATAAAACCTCTTACTTATTAAGAGTTAGCAAACTGAGTTTGACTCTTTATATCTATTTTCCAGCCAGTCAGTCTTGCAGCGAGTCTGGCATTCTGACCTTCCTTGCCTATTGCAAGAGAAAGCTGCGAATCTCCAACAACTACCTGTGCTGTGTTCAGCTCCTTGTTGATGTTAACGTTAATAACCTTTGCAGGGCTTAAAGCGCTACCAACAAAGTTTGCCGGATTTTCACTCCATTCTATTATATCTATTTTTTCGCCACGCAGCTCATCTACGATAAACTGTACTCTTTGACCTTTTTGTCCTACGCATGCTCCAACAGCATCAACGTTCTCGTCATGTGAGTATACTGCAAGCTTAGTTCTTGAGCCGGCTTCTCTCGATATGCTCTTGATTTCTACTACTCCGTCCTTAATCTCCGGAACCTCAAGCTCAAATAGTCTTTTCACCAGTCCCGGATGAGTTCTTGACAGTACGATCTGCGGTCCCTTAGTAGTCTTTTTAACTTCAACAATATAAGCCTTTATTCTGTCCCCTATATTATAGACTTCTCCGTTTGTCTGCTCGTTTGGCCCAATGACTGCCTCTGTCTTTCCCAGATCTATGTACACATTGTTTTTTTCTTTTCTTTGCACTAAGCCGGTTACTATTTCATTTTCTCTGCTTATGTACTCATCAAAGATTATTCCTCTTTCGGCTTCCCTTATTCTTTGCACTACTACCTGTTTCGCAGTTTGTGCGGCTATTCTGCCGAAATTTCTTGGAGTAACCTTTCTTTCTATAATATCTCCGATATTATAGTTTCTGTTTATTGACTTTGCTTCTTCCAAGCTGATTTGCAGAAGATCACTTTCAATGTCTTCTGCTACAGTCTTTACTGCAAATACGTCAACATCTCCTGTTTCACGGTCGATTGCTACCCTTACATTCTGCGCAGTTCCAAAATTCTTTTTATATGCTGAAACAAGAGCAACATCTATTGCTTCAAAAAGCAATTCCTTTGAAATACCTTTCTCCTTAGCAATTTGATCCATTGCTTGGAGGAATTCTGAGCTCATCTAATCCCCTCCTAAAACACTATTATCGGTCTAACTATTGCGATGTCTTTTCTATCTAAAGTGATTCTGCTGCTGTTTACCTCAAGCTCAACAGAATCATCATTGTAGCTTGTTAATATTCCTTCAATCAGCTTTTTCCCATCCTGGGGTGTAAAAAGCTTTGCCTCTACCTTTTTACCCATATGCTTTTTGTAGTCCCGTTCTGTCTTTAATGGTCTATCGATACCCGGTGAAGAAACCTCAAATATGTATGACTGCTCAATAGGATCAATTTCATCCAGAGCATCGCTTAATTC
>CALJSV010000185.1 GCA_937976095.1 uncultured Clostridia bacterium
TAATCGAGGCCAAACTCAAACCAGGAAAGCTTCTCATAATAATCAACTGGCCTAAAATATCAGAAATAATTGCAGCTAGAAGGCAAAATATTGCAAAATACAGTGTATATCTAAGTTCTCTGCGAAGCAAATAAATAACTAAGTATAGAAAAAAGCCAACTATTAGCGTGCCCATTAAAAAGGCATATCTAAAAACGACTCTGTCCTGCATTATGTAGATTTCCTCCGGAGTTCCCATGATTAAGCTATTCCAGAAGCCTCCCCTATTATGTTGAAAATTTGATACCTGTACAATAATATCAAATGCATTATCTGGCACTGAGAAAATTGCAATTTTGGGTCTATATTCGCCTATCTCAAGGTCTGCCTCGGAGGCTATACTCCCATTCGAAGCTACTAACTCTCCATTTATATAAAGCTTATAGGAACTGGAAAAGGTGTTTATGCTTAAACCCAGAAGGCTTCCTCTAGGGCGGTTGGTTTTCACCCTAAGTCTGTATGTTCCATAGCCTTGTCCCGAAAGCATTCTACCCTGGATCCAATATTTATTCCATATGCCTGGTACATGGCCATAAGTATCCGGACTTTGAAGCTGTAAATCATCATAATCTACCATCCTTTTCCAATAAAACTCCCATTCTCCATCAAGCCGAATATTGCTTTGGCTAAAATCATACTTAGCGATATCCATTATTCCCATTTCAGCAGCAGGATAGCTATCATTTGTTTTACAGCTTGTAATTAGTAGTGGCATAACTGCTATCAATACTACTAAATAAATCTTTGAAATTTTCTTACCCATCATTTGCAAACCTTCCTCAATATTAATCTGTATGATCTATTTAATATCTACATTTCTTTTCATTTACACATATTTGATTATACACCACATAGCATTTGTTCACATGCCCTACATACATTCTATGTTTTATTTCATATTAAATATTTTACCTAATTCCTAATTAAAGGACAATATTTTATACCATTTGTCGAATCTGGTGAAATTTTGGTGAAATTCCCAATATATAATAAAAGTAAGGTCTTCATACTGATTAATCTATAGGCTGATAAAGCTTAACAGGAGGTGATGAAGGTAATATGAAAGTGTATGTGTTAGATTCGGAAGGCAGTTGGATAGATAAATTGCCTAACTGGCTAGCAAAAAACTATGATATGGAAGAAATATCTGTTTTTAAGTCTATAGATCTTTTTATGCTCCGTATAGAGGAAAACAGTCCAGAAATCGTTTTTATTCCTTTAGGTAATAATCATTTCTCTGGTATACAACTAGCCAGGAATATTAAATCCTTAGCCGCAAACATTAATGTTGCCTTTATAGCTCTAGATAATCAGTACGCGATTGATGCCTTTGAAGTAGGCGCTAAGGGCTACTTTATCCTACCTCTGAATAAAGAGAAGGTAAATCAGTTTGTTAGAATGTGTGGAAAATAAAAACAGGGATCGTCTTTGTTTAAAATTGAAGGGGGAATTTAAATATGAAAAAATCAACGAAATCAAAATTATTGGCAGCTTTGCTTATTACAGCTCTACTTGTGCAGTTTTTGCCAATAACCAGTATGCCTGTGTACGCTTCAGTTTCTGCATTAAAGCCCTTAGGTGAGGGTACACCTCAGGCTCCCTTTTTAATAAGCAGTCCGGGCAACCTAATTTGGATGAGCGGAGGCAGAATTTTTAAAGGTCAGCATTTTGTACAGACCCAGAATATTGATATGGCTGGAATAGCAGGATTTACACCAATAAATGGAGATATTGGAATATTTGACGGTAATGGATATAAAATATCCAATCTTAGAATCGTAGGAGATGCATCCTCTGCAGGCTATTATATAGGCTTGTTTGATGAATTAACCGGTAAGGTGCTTAGAGTCACACTGGAAAATATTGACATAGAAGGTCGGTATGGCTCAGGTGGCTCATCCCCATCAGGGTTTGCAGGTAGTATTGCTGCTTATGTTGATACAGATGGAATTATTGAATACTGCAGCATTATTGGTGCTAGCACAATAAGACGTATGGGATGGGGCCCCAGCTATTTGGGTGGTGTAACAGGATTTAACTCTGGTAAGGTAAGGTATTGTACAGTTGAAGGTACTATTTTAAGAAGCAATGACAACCCCGCTTCCCTCGGTCTGTACAGCTATGTTGGAGGAATCACAGGTGCGAACAACGGAGAAATAAGTGATTGCATTAATACCGCTGAAATACAAGTCACTGGCGGAGGTGCAAATAGGATCGGAGGTATAGCTGCTGATTCTGGCGGCGGCCCTAGCTCAACAATAGAAAATACACTTAATTTAGGAAATATAACCGGTGCTGGTACATCAGGGGCTTCTACCGGTGGCATAATTGGATATAGTTCTTCCAATGGCAGTAAGTCTAACAACTTCTTTCTAAACACAACTGCAACCAATGGAATAGGAAGTGATAGAAGTGTTCCTTTAGATGGACCTTCTAACATCGACTCAACTCCATTAACCTCAGCACAAATAAATGATGTTAACAATTTTACAGGGTGGGATTTTGTCAATACATGGTCCATGAGCCTTACAAATCCTTACCTTAAGCCATTGGCACCAGGCTTGGCAGATATAACCTTAGCACCGGGGGATTTACCCGGTGAGGTTAAAATAATAATAGGGGACAGTATCAGTGCTAATAAAGTGGATCTTAAGTTTTTTAGCACAGATGTTTATGTTAGAGAAGCAGACGATAAGCCTTTGGCGTCAGATGTAATCGATTATGTCTCAGGAACTTCCATTAACTTTGATAGGATCACTTATAAGTCTATAGGAATATTTGTTGTTGACAGCAGTGATAAGGTTGTTGCTTATAGACAGGTTATTCCCACCATTCGATCAAGTATGGCAGGAGAGGGGACTTTAGCATCACCTTTTATTGTAACAGACTCTACTGATTTAGCAAATGTATCCATAAATTCAGGTTCTCACTATAGACTAGATGCGGATATAGACTTAAGCGGTGTTGTATTTATACCTATAGGTGATGAAAATGGACTCTTTCTAGGTACCTTTGATGGGTATAATCATAAAATCAGCAATTTATCAATGACAAGTGGATCCCATTTAAGCTTGGCTTTGTTCGGAATTTTATCTTATGGTAAAATCAGCAATCTCACTGTAGAAAATGTCAGTATAAATAATACTCTAAATGATTGGGATGCTTCTGCAGCGGCTTTTGCTGCGGGCGGCTTCTCAGGTGAGATTATAAGTTGTCATATAACAGGTACAAGTTCTATTATATCCTACGCACTATCCGGAGGCATTGCAGCTTACTTTAGCGGCAGCATAGAAAGATGCTCCAGCTCTGCAAATATATTTGTAAATCCAGCATCCAACCAATGGTCAAATATTGGTGGAATTGCTGGCTACGCACGAAGCATCCACATAAGAGACTGTTATAATACAGGAAATATAATCGGAAATGGTAGGAGTGAAGGCGCAGGTGGAATTGCTGGAGCTGTTGGCTCCGGTGTTTCAATAACTAACGTCTATAACTTAGGCGATATCTCAGTCCCATCAGGCGAAAGTGCAAATGGCGGGTCTATTTTGGGAGCTAACTGGGGATGGCCGGTGGATGATTTAGCTTTAACAAATACATTTTATAAGGAAGGTACAGCCTCACAAGGCATTGGTTATCTAGATGATTTAACAAAACTAGGCCATACAACAGCAAAATCATTGGCACAGCTAAAGAATGCTTCTACCTTTACGGGCTGGAATTTTACACCTGCAACAGGTGTGTGGTCAATTAACTCCACAATCAATGATGGATTTCCTGTTCTTCAGGACGCTCCACAAAGCCCTCGATACAGAATAATCTATGATGGAAATGGCGGCACAGGTGGAAGTGTTCCGGTAGACTATGAATATTACCGCCCTGGAATGACAGTATTAGTTTTAGATAATCCTAATAACCTTACCAAAACCGGATTCACTTTCGGTGGCTGGAACACCCAGTCTGATGGCAATGGAACTACCTACAACGGAAGCTCTACATTTAATATAGAGTCCGGTAATGTAACCCTATATGCTAAATGGACAGCTGCTGTCGTAGTGGATAACAGTTCAGAGTATATTGATTATCCTTCAACAACTCCAAGCACTACGCCATCACCTATGCCAGCACCTACTCCGACTCCAGCAGTAGAGCCATTGCCTGTCCCTGAAGCTAGGATATTAATAAACGGTAAAAGCCTTACAGCCGGTAAGGAAATTATTAAGCAGGAAGCTGGACGCACATCCGTTGATATTGTCATACAATCAGAAGCTATTAACCAACTAATCAACGAGGCTATAGCACAGCAAACCTCACAAGCTGACTCCAGCAGCAACAAACCGAAAAATACCATAGCTATTGTAGCTTCTTCTTCAGATGCAGCTAAGTTTACTACGATACTCACAGGTGATATAGTTAAGGAACTGGAGAACAACGACTTCAAGCTTTCAGTTCAGACAAAGGATGTGAATTATAACATACCTGCAAAAGAAATTGGTATTGATACAGTGGCTGAGTTGCTGGGAGTTTCAAGAGAAAACCTTGTAGAAATCACTGTAGACATAATTATCAGTCAAGCAAATGAAAAGAGCATAAGCAGAATTGCAGAAAAAGCAAGCTCGCAAAATATGAAGGTATTAGTAACACCCACAAGCTTCTCAGTTAATGCAAGAATAGTTACTGCCGAAGGTAAAAGGGAAGAAGTTGCTATATCAACCTTTAACCAATATGTGGAAAGAGTAATTGAAATACCAGCCGAAATAAATCCGGAAAGTATCACTACTGGTATTGTCTTAAACCTTGATGGAACGTTCTCACATATACCCACAGATGTATTTCAGCATGATAATAAATGGTATGCAAGATTAAACTCATTGACGAACTCCATATATACAGTAATTTGGAACCCAATCACTGTAGCATCTGTAAAGAACCATTGGTCAGAAGAAATCGTTAATGATATGGCATCACGACTTGTAATCAAAAACCCGGACACTTTTGACCCAGATGGTTTTATTACGAGAGGTGAATTTGCTGAGTATATAACTAAGGCTCTTGGAATATTCAGAACAGGTGTAGAAAAAACAAAGAAATTTAGTGATGTTAGAGCAACTCACAGGTTAGCAGCTGCCATAACTATAGCTTCTCAATATGGCATCATAGATGGTTATCCTGATGGAACCTTTAAGCCAAATGCTCTGATAAGCAGACAGGAGGCCATGACAATGTATGCTAGGGCAATGGATATTGCAGGTTTAAACGAACTTGATAGCAATAAGCTAGAGAGCTATGAAGATAAGGAAGCCATAGATTCCTGGGCTTACTTATATGTTAAGAAGACCGTCAGTGCTGGAGTCTTCAATGGAAGAACCCCCAATACCATTGACCCACAAGCAACCTTTACCTATGCCGAGGCAGCAACAGCAGTTAGAAACCTACTGATTGCAGCTGGTCTGATAAATAATTAGCTATAACTACCTTATGAACTGATATTTCAGTATAGAAAAGGCAGTACTACTAACCTCAATGTAGTACTGCCTTATTATTTAAGCTTCTTTATCTCATCTATCATTTTTCTCAGCTTCTTGCCCTCTCTTACAGCTTCTTTAAGGGCTGCTTCATTATCCTTTGCATGAACATTATCTACATTGGACAAAACAAGCTTTCCTGTTATTCTTGCATTTAAACATTTATGAAAAATATCAAGGGTCTTTATTGTGCAGTCAAAATACTCCTCTTCTTGCTGAGGTCCTGCTGTACATATTACAAAGCCTAGCCTTGGTCGTCTTTCTATTATTCTGCTTTCAGTAAGCACATACCTACTTGCCCATACTGCCTGACATCTGTCTATAAGCTTTTTTAGATGTGAGGTTACTGTATTAAAGTAAACAGGCGTTGCGGTAATAACTATATCAGCCTTATCAAAGGTAGTATATATGTCCTGCATATCATCTTTAATTATACATTGTGCTTCCTTGAAGCAGCGGCTGCAGGAATTGCAGTGCTGAATATCCGGTGAGGAAGCATATATCTTAGTTACTATAGTATTATCAGAGCCTATACCCTCTAGCACCTTGCTCATCAAAAGATCACTGTTTTGATTTCGTCTTGGACTTCCATATACAGCAGCTATTCTAATCATACAATCCTGTTTATCCTTTCGCCCTTTAGGTTTTTGACGATTTCACCTATGTTCTGTCCTTTAATACTCAGCTCGGGCGCAATTTCATAAAGTGGCAGCATTACAAAAGCCCGCTCCTGCATCCTTGGATGCGGTATAGTGAGTTTTTCGTCAGACAGCTCCAGGTCATCATAAAGTAATATATCTATATCTATGGTTCTTGGGCCCCACCTTATAAGCCTTTCTCTCTTCAACTCAGCCTCTACATGGTTACATTGCTCAAGCAGCTCATAGGGCTCTAAGGAGGTCTCAATCTCAGCAACGATATTGTAAAACCAGTCCTGATCCATATAGCCAACAGGCTCTGTTTCGTATATGGATGATACCTTTATAGGCAATGCTCCCTTGGATGCCAAAAGCTCTACGGCTCTCTCAATATTAGCCCTTCTATCTCCGATATTTCCGCCTATTCCAAGATAAACCCTACTCATTTCTGCCTCTCCTTATTTCAACTCCAAAGTATTCAAAAATACCCTGAACAGGAGCATTTGGCTTTTTTATATGTACTGCAAGCTCATTTACTGCTGAAAATCCGGTTAATATGCTTTCTGCTATATTTTCAGCAAGTGCTTCTAAAAGCTTAAAGGTCTTTCGTTCTACACAGCCTTTGACAACTGCATAGACCTCTGCATAGTTAATTGTATCAAGTACATTATCTGAGACTCCTGCTCTCTTTAGATCAGTATAAAGCTCGATGCTTACAATAAACCGTTGTCCCAGCCTGTTCTCTTCGCCGAGAACTCCATGATAGCCAAAGAACTCCAAGTCCTTCATAATTATCTTATCCATATGCTATCTCCTCACTATCGCATCTGTAACCTTTATAGCCCTATAGTTTTCCATGACATCGTGAACCCTTATTATATCAACACCTTGGATTATTCCCATAACTGATGTCGCCAGAGTACCCTCTACTCTGTCCTTTGGCTCCAGGTTCAGAATTTTTCCTAACATAGACTTTCTGGAGGTGCCTAGCAGCACAGGATATCCCAGATCATTCAGCTCTCCCAATCTTGCCATAACCTCCATGTTCTGCTCCGGGGTCTTGCCAAAGCCTATCCCGGGATCGAGCATCATGTTTTCGGGCTTTATGCCTGCCTTTAAACCAATTTGAATGGAACGAGCCAAAAAATCACAAATCTCCTCCATAATGTCTCTTGAATACTCATGCCCCTTTTGGTTGTGCATCATAACTACCGGCACTCCATACTTTGCGACAGTAAAAGCCATTGCCTCATCTCTCTGCAAGCCCCATACATCATTTATCATAGCTGCGCCGGCCATTATTGCCCTCTCAGCAACTGCTGCCTTATAGGTATCTACCGAGATAGGTAGCTTTACCTCTGCTCTAACCTGCTCTATAACAGGTATTATTCTCTTTATCTCCTCTTCTGCACTGACCTCAGCAGAGCCGGGACGTGTAGACTCACCGCCTATATCTATGATGTCAGCACCTTCTGCCTCCAGCTGCTTTGCTTGTTTCAGGGCTCTATCAACATCTATAAAGTCCCCACCATCAGAGAAAGAATCCGGAGTAACATTAAGTATTCCCATTATGTATGTTCGAGCCCCAAGCTCTAAAATATGCTCTCCCATAGCTAAGGTTCTCTTACGATGTGTATTATATTTTATATTCCGCATACATACCTCCTCTTGGTTCCCTGTCACCTAATCCCTATTCCCTGTTCCCTAATCCCTGATCCCTATTATCTCGAATTAATAAGAGACATTACCTCAGCCCTCGCAGCAGCGTTTTTATTAAATATCCCTCTTACCGCAGAGGTAACAGTTTTTGACCCTGACTTCTTAACTCCCCTCATGGTCATACACATGTGCTCTGCCTCAACAACAACAACAACGCCAAAGGGTTGAAGCTCCTCCATAAGACTATCTGCAACGCTTGTTGTTATTCTCTCTTGAAGCTGTGGTCTTTTAGCTACGGCTTCCACTGTTCTTGCCAGCTTGCTTAAACCGGTAAGCCTTCCACCCTTAGGAAGATATGCCACATGAGCCTTTCCAAAGAAGGGTACAAGATGGTGCTCACAGGTTGAGTAAAAGGGTATATCCTTAACCAATACCAGCTCCTCGTGCTGTTCCTCCTGAAAATACACCTTCAGATGCTCCTTAGGGTCTTCACTAATACCAGCGAATATCTCTTCATACATACGTGCAATTCTTGCTGGAGTCTCTTTGAGCCCTTCTCTATCAGGATCCTCTCCTATTGCCTCCAGTATGTCTCTTATAGCTCTCTCTATCTTTTCTTTATCCATAAAACTTACCTCTCTTAAAATAGATTATCTAAAACAATTCTTTCGTATTCTGTGCCAATGCAACTAGCTATCTTGTACTCTTTTATCCTATAGCCAACATCATTCACCATGCTGACCGGCATTACTCCCATAAGTGAATTTGTTATAAACACCTCATCAGCCTCAAAAATATTTGCCGGTGTAAAGCGCCCTTCTATAAGCTTAATTCCATGAGAGTTAAACAGCTTAATTACTTTTTCTCTAACAATCCCTG
Source organism: uncultured Clostridia bacterium (assembly GCA_937976095.1). GTDB lineage: Bacteria > Bacillota > Clostridia > Lutisporales > Lutisporaceae > CALGKJ01. The sequence continues at coordinate 8,741 of CALJSV010000185.1, forward strand.
GAAGGATTCCGCAGCTTAGCTCTGGAGTATATGCGATACTATCCTTTACCCAAAAAACATTCGATATAGTTCCTTCAGCTATTACACCTTCTGTGTTAAGGAGTAAGGCTTCATTAAAGCCCTTTTCTAAGGCTTCATTCCTTGCCAGGATATTATCCATATAATTAACAGACTTAATGCTGCACAAGGGTGATTTATCATTTCTTCTTGAATCAGATATTATAAGCTTAAAGCCTTCTTTATAGCTACTTTCATCATATACCACAGCTTTTACATGCAACATAATAATGTCTTCGCCTGCTCCTTTAAACAAAGTTATCCTTACACTTCCATTAGATATATTATTTACTGTCAACAGGTTATTTATTTTTAGTGCAGCGCTCTCCATACTCTCAGTAAAATTAAGCTTTAAAAAGGTGGCAGCGCAACGCATACGCTCTAAATGCTCGTACAGAAAAATGCTTTTTCCATTATAAATCTTAATGGTCTCAAAAACACCATATCCATATAGAAGTCCGGGGCTATCATATGCTATCTGTACCTTTCCATCTTCAAGCAGCTTATCGTTCAAATAAATGTACATATTATCACTTCCACAAATAATTTCAGTACTAGTTAGTAGGACAAAGCCTTCATCATAGCCTTTGCCTTTTGCAGGGATTCCTTATATTCCTCCTCAGGATTAGAGTCCCATACAATACCGCCTCCAGCCTGAAAATAAGCTGTTTTGTCCTTTAGTACTATTGTACGAATAGCTATATTAAGGTCAACTGTCTTGTCGAAGCCTATATAGCCTATGCTTCCTGTATATATGTTTCTTTGAGTAGGCTCCAGCTCATCAATGATTTCCATAGCCCTAATTTTAGGTGCTCCTGTTATTGAGCCTCCAGGAAAGGCAGCCATTATTGCGTCCATTTCACTATATTCATCCCTTATTTTGCCAGTGATCGTAGCTACCAGATGATATACAGTAGCATATTCCTCAAGACAAAAAAGCTCAGTTACCTTTACAGTGCCAGGAACAGAAACTCTGCCAAGGTCGTTTCTCTCCAAATCTACTATCATTAGTAGCTCTGACTTATCCTTTTCACTTTCCAAAAGCTCTTTTCTGTTGATCATATCCTCTTCAGGGTTTTTACCTCTCGGTCTTGTGCCCTTTATTGGTCTGGTCTCAATGAGCTTATCTTTTATCTTTATGAACCTTTCCGGTGAACTGCTGAGTATAAATGCATCTCCAATATTCATATAGGCTGCAAAGGGGGCAGGGTTTATGGTGCGGAGTATATTATATAGCTCAAAGGCAGGCCTTTCTGTGCTGCACTTAAACCTTTGCGTCAGATTAGCCTGATATATGTCGCCTGATCTGATGTATTCCCTTACTGACTCAACTGCCTCCAGATACTGCTCCTTAGTATAGCTTGCTTCGAAGTCAGTCTTGTGTCCTGCTCTATACGGTATCGGAGTTTCTAATGTGCATTTAGCTTCTATAATCCTTTTTATAAGTTCTTCAGCAATAAGCTGTTTATCTCCTTTTAAGCCTAGTGATATTGAATAGTACTTATTTTCTTTATGATCAATTGCTATTATTCCATCATAAAACCCAAAAAAGCAATCCGGAACCTCTACATCATCCACAGCGCTTCGAGCCAGCCTTTCTATATGGTGGCATAGATCATAGCTAAAATAACCCACAGCGCCTCCAATAAAGGGTATGGAGCTAACTGACTCTACTTGGTATTCATCAAGCAGCCTTTGAAGCTCAAAAAAAGGATTTCCTGTTTTGCTTATAGTTGCATCATTTTTGCTTATTTCTATAGTATGGTTTTTGCTTTTAAAAACCAAAAAAGGCCTTGAGCCTATAAACGAAAATCTTCCCAACTTATCAGGGTCCATGCCGCTATCTAATATAAAACAGTAAGGATCATCCTTAAAGACAGAAAAAACCTCAAATGAAGTAAGGGTCGTTTTAAATTCCTTGATATACAAGCCTTTCCAC
>CALJSV010000186.1 GCA_937976095.1 uncultured Clostridia bacterium
AAGAAAACTGACTGATATCAGTCAGGTGAAGCTGGATGATGTAGTACAGTTCAGGAGGGATAATATTCTTATATCCCATAGGATAATAGAAATAATAGAGGACAAAAAGGATGGCATCCGGTATAGAACCAAAGGAGACAACAACTCTGTAGCCGACACAGAATTGGTTAAGCCAGAGGATTTAAGGGGAAAGGTAGTATACGTAGTTCCCCAAATCGGTTGGCCAACCCTTTTAATAAAGAGCAGGAAAGACGTTCCTATAGAGGAGGTTGTGTTCTGATATAGCACGAAAGTAGTATGCACATAGTCCCTTATGGTCATCTAAGATGCCACAAAGCTGTACTCCAAAATCATACCGATGCAGGACTTAAAAGAACAAGGAGGAGGCTATAATCATATATGTAAAGCCCGTTAAAGGGTAAGAACAATTTAGATGATTAAAGGAGAGGTATGTAAATGAAAAAAACTAAAATCATTGCAGCGGTATTGTGTGTGGCAGTTATGCTAATGGGTGCAGGCTACGCATATTGGCAGGATGCAATAACTATCACCAACACAGTTTCAACTGGAGAATTTAATGTAGAGTTTGTGAATCAGGGCGGGTACCCAAAATCTAGTGGTATATATGAATCATATAAGAAGAACAACCCAGGTCAAGGTGAAGGTAATGGACAATATGATTGGGTAAAGAATAATACTTATGCACAAGCAAGAGTTGAACATGGAGCTAAGGATACAAAGATTGTTCTTACAGATATGTACCCAGGTACTTATGCTAAAATTGACATGCTAGTAAAAAACAAAGGAACAATTCCTGCTGTTTTTGATAAGGTAACTGTAAGCTTCACGAATGAAAACGATCCTAAGGTAATAGCTATGAAAGATACTCTTATGGTTTCACTTGGTGTTACTAAGTATAAAGCAAATGGAGAGGCATATAAAGCAAATGAAACTGATAAGCACAACAAGCTAAAGGCTGAAATAAAGCTTAAAGATCTTGAGAAAGAGCTTAAAGCTTTACTTAGTGGTTTAAGATTAGAGCCAAACGAAGCAATAACCTTCGATATTCCTGAGGAATTCTATGAGCAAGCTATGCTTGAAGTACCAGGCTTTGATGTTAATGGCGATGAATGTATAACATTCCATCTGCCATATAGTGCTACAGAAACTGTAGAAAAGGCAACAGCAGAATTTACAGTCAAAATCGATTGGAAGCAGCATAACGCTCAATAATAGTACCTTGGAAAACTAAAATTGAAAATATACAAAGATAAAAGGAGAGGTAGTAAATGAAAAGAACAAGAATAATAGCTCTAGTATTATGTGCAGCAGTTATGCTAATGGGCGCAGGCTACGCATACTGGCAGGACGCAATAACAATAAGCAACACAGTAGCAACAGGTGAACTCAATGTGAAATTTACAGCAGCAACTTTGCTAAATGTAGGCACAGACAACTATGCACAGCCTTCCACACCAGTAGTAGCAGATAAGTCAGTTACTTATACTTTAAGCAACCTTTATCCAGGAGCAGCTGCCAAATATACTGCTACAGTTCTAAACAACGGAACAATACCTGCAGTCGTTAAAGATTATGCTATCCTTGACGTAGCAGGAGTGGTAACAGGCAAAACTTTAGTTACAGATGATCAAAAAGCTTTCTTCCTGGTTACAGGAACAATCGTTAGAAAGAACAAGGCTGGCGTTGCTCAACAAACATTTACAATTCCTGCAAATACTACGCTGGCTAACCTGCAAACTGTACTTAATACCTTCAAGCCTAGATTAGAGCCAGAAGATACAATGGTATTTGACATGGACCTGACACTGTCTTCAGCTGTAGGTGATAGCGACAAACTAGAGCACAAATATGTAAAGAATACATTGACAATAAACTTTAAGCAGCACAACGAATAGTTGAAATTTAAAGATATACATTTCAATGATAATTAATTAAATGAATCCCCTTAAAGTGATATTTAAACGTAAGACGCTGCTTTAGGGGGATTTCCCATATAGTAGAGAGGTGTAAAAAATGAGAAAAACAAGAATAATAGCGGCAGTATTGTGCATGGCAGTGACGCTGATGGGCGCTGGCTATGCATATTGGCAGGATGCAATAACTATTAACAACACCGTGTCAACAGGCGAACTTAATGTTGAATTTGTTAAGGCATACGGATACCCCAGAATATATGTTATGGATCATATAGAGCCATTTACAACCTCGGATATATATACAAAGGGAGCTATAGATCAGAAAAATCCAAAGCTGGTAACTGTAGAGATTTCAAACCTTTATCCAGGAACTGGTGCAGGCTATGATTTGATTTTTATGAACAAAGGTACCATACCTGCAGTAATAGAAAACGTAGAAGTAGTATTCAGCAGTGATTCGAGTCAGGACCTGAAGAATAAACTTGCTTACTCAGTTTGGTATAAACATTTTAATAAAGACCACAATTATATCGGCGGCGGAGGTATAAGTCCGTTTATACCAAAAAGCGGCCTTGATAACTTGGCGGCTGATATGACTAGCATGCTCAAAAATGTCAGATTAG
>CALJSV010000187.1 GCA_937976095.1 uncultured Clostridia bacterium
CAAGCAACCGTAGGTTGCAGATCTGGTGACAATGACGGAGAGGCTACACCTGTTCCCATGCCGAACACAGAAGTTAAGCTCTCCAGTGCTGATGGTACTTGGACCGCAGGGTCCTGGGAGAGTAGGTCGTCGCCAGGTAAAAGAAAAGATCACAGAGGAATCTGTGATCTTTTCTTTTACCTGCCAATATAGAGCTACTTATACTCTGACCCACAGAGCTGTGGACGTTTTCGCAGCACAGCGAAGAAAACTCCAAGCAACTGCGTTAGCAGATGCCCAACTGCGCCAGTAGTTGCCCGTCGCCCAGGCAACTAAGATCACAGAGGAATCTGTGATCTTTTTCTTTTGCTAATTAGCCGTAATAAAAAAAATCAGCGATTAACATCGCTGATTTTTTGTTATTTAAACTTGGGTAGAATACCTGCATGCTGGCATGCTTTAATAGTTACTACAAGAGTTGGTCCAAGTATGATTCCGGCTACACCGATTATTTTAAGTCCTGCAAACATCGACATTAGTGCTACCACCGGATGAATTCCTAGCTGCTTACCAACGATTTTCGGTTCTATCATATATCTTACTACTACAATCACGCCGTAAAGGACAAGCAGTGAGATTCCAAGTCTATAGTCACCTCTTATAATATTAACAATTGCCCAAGGAACATATACACTGCCAGTTCCGAGGATAGGAAGTATATCAACAACAGCAATTGCAATTGCTATAAGGAATGCGTACTGTATACCGATTATCGACATTCCTATAAAGGATTCTAAGAAGGTTATACCGATAATTATTGATTGGGCCTTTAAAAAGCCTACTAAAGCAAAAAACAAGTCCTTCTTAAGAGAAATCCATTTTGCTTGCCAAGAAGGAGAAAACTGCCTGAGAAAGAAGCCTTTTATAATCTCTTTATCTTTGGTCATAAAGAAGGTTGCAATCAGTGTAATAATAATAAAGATCAAAGTAGTAGATAGTGAAGTAATAAAGCTTATTGTCGATTGAGGAGTCCTGCTAAGCATCTGACCTAAGAAAATCTTTAGTTTATCAAAGCTTGTATTCAGCAAATCCTGAACCACTGTAGTAGCTTCGGGAGTAAGCTGTAAATATAGGTAAGTTATCTTCTCGACAAGCTCAGTCGCAATGCTATAGGCTTGATCATAAATATTAGGAAGACTGTTATATAGGTTTTTTAGCTCTGATATTATTCTTAGAACTGCAAATACTGTAGCTGTAAGTATACTTCCCATAGTGAGTATCATTGCAATTATGGTTGAAAAACCACGGCTAATTCTGATTTTTTGGAACAAGCGTACCAATGGCTCCATTATTAGGGATAGCAAAAATGCGACTATGAACGGAGCAAAGTACGCTAACGCAAACCTTAAAATAAAGAATGCAAGTAAAAACCCTGCTATATACATCAGTATCTTTAACGAAATGGCTAAGTATTTTTCTAAGTCAGCGCGCATACACATCACCTCTCAATAATTAGACTTAGATTGAAAGCATAACACCATCTATAGGTCTATTATATTAGAAACTGCCATACATAGCAATTATAATAGATATTTCGACAAGTGCAATAACTGATAAATTGCTTATTTTCATTATATGTATTTACAGTAAAATTTGATTTTAGTAGGTAAAAGTTAGTATAATTATAAGTAAGATAGATTATTTGGGATAAATAGCAGAAAGAAGCTTAATAAAGGCTGCTTATCTCAATAGATAAGGTATTCAAAACCGTCTTAATATATACGTAAAAGTAAGGAGGAAGCTGGTTTGAGAGAAATTTGCTGCGAGTTGATTACTGAGACTGTTAATAAGCTATTTATGGAGGCTAATTACCATCTTTCTGAAGATATAAGAAATAAGCTTTTAGAATATAGAGCTATGGAGCTTTCAGAAACAGGCTGTGAGATACTTGATCAGATAATAGAAAATGCAGAGTTAGCATCTGTCAAAGAGCTTCCTATTTGTCAGGATACAGGCATGTGTGTTGTTTTTATAGAGCTTGGACAAGAGGTAAGCATCATCGGAGACCATTTAACTGAAGCTGTAAACAAAGGTGTAAGACAAGCATATGATGAAGGCTACTTTAGAAAATCAGTTATAAACGATCCTTTAAAGAGGATAAATACAGGAGATAATACACCGGCTGTCATACACTATGATATTGTAGCTGGGGATAAAATACATATAAAGGTTATGCCAAAGGGCTTCGGCAGTGAGAATATGAGCGCAATAAAAATGCTAAAGCCTGCAGATGGGCTTGAAGGAGTTATTGATTTTGTTGTTGATACAGTAAGTAGAGCCGGCTCAAATCCTTGTCCTCCCATAATAGTCGGTGTGGGCATAGGAGGCACTATGGAAAAGGCGGCAATTTTATCAAAAAAAGCCTTGTTTCGAAAGCTTGGAAGCAAGCATAAGGAGGAATTCTATGAAGTGCTAGAAAAAACACTCCTGGACAGGATTAATAATTTAGGAATAGGTCCTCAAGGCTTGGGTGGAATAACAACAGCATTGGGAGTTAACATTGAGGTCTTTCCAACTCACTTTGCTGGTCTTCCTGTAGCTGTAAATATAACCTGTCATGCATCAAGACATAAGGAAGCAATAATATAGCTATAGCTGCCGGTTAACAAAAAATACTACTACGGAGGCATAAGGTTGAAAGAAATTAAATAAACAACAAAGGAGGTACCGAGCCCATGCAATTCTGTTTTACGGTTTTGTGCAAATTGCTGGGCATGGGCATATTTATGTATAAAAAAATTTCGACTCCCCTTAGTGATAGCATAGTTGAAGAACTGCAAGCCGGTGATAGAGTGCTGATAACCGGGCGCATATACGCAGCCAGGGATGCTGCACATAAGCGCATGTGCGATGCACTGGCAAGAGGTGAAGCGCTGCCGGTGGAATTGACGGACGAAGTTATATATTATGCCGGACCATGCCCGCCAAAGCCCGGGTATGTTACAGGACCCTTTGGTCCTACTACTTCTGGCAGAATGGACAGATATACACCTGCTATGCTTGCCATAGGACTAAGGGGAATGATAGGCAAGGGAGAACGAAGCAAGGAAGTTGTAGAGGCTATGAAGAAAAGTAAAGCCATATACTTTGCAGCAATAGGAGGAGCAGGAGCTTTAATTGCAGCTAAAATTAAGAAGATGAAGGTTGCGGCCTATGAGGATCTTGGAGCTGAGGCCCTTGCTGAGCTTTGGGTTGAGGATTTTCCTGTTATTGTTGCTACTGACTGCTATGGTGTAAGTCTTTATGAAACAGAACCTAAAAAGTATAAGGATAAATATACAGAGCTGCAAAACCTAAGATAAGGGTGATTAGTGTGGAATTAGAAAGAATGCCAATATTAAAAGCATTATTGGATTATTATGAAGAGGGAGTAGTGCCCTTTCATATGCCCGGGCATAAAAAAGGAAACATATATAGTAAGCTTGGCTTCGAATACTTCGATTCGAATTTGTTGGCATTAGATGTTACAGAGGTACCGGGAATTGATAATCTGCATTGTCCTGAAGCGTCCATAAAGAAGGCACAGCAGCTGGCAGCCAAGGCTTTCGGAGCAGATTACACACATTTTTTAGTAAATGGTACCACAGGGGGCATTTACTCAATGATATTGGCTGGAACAAACCCGGGAGATAAAATAATAGTACCAAGAAATTGTCATAGGTCAGTTGCCGGTGCAATTATACTGGGAAGACTGAGGCCAATATACATAAACCCAGAGGTTGATGATAAGCTAAGGGTTGCAATGGGGATAACACCTCAGGCTATAGAGGCTGTACTGATGGCTCATCCGGATGCAAAGGCTGTAGTAGTAACCAATCCCACTTTTTATGGAGTATGCTCTGATATAGAGGGCATAGCTCATGTAGTGCATAAACACAATATGCTGCTCCTGGTAGATGAGGCACATGGAGCACACTTTAGCTTTAATAAACGGCTGCCAATATCAGCAATAGCCGCCGGGGCAGACATGGTGGCACAAAGCACTCATAAGACCTTGCCTGCCATGACACAAGCATCTATGCTTCATATAAAAGAAAAGCGTGTTGACATGGATAAGCTCAGATTTTTTTTACAGCTGACACAGACAACCAGCCCATCTCACATTATGCTTGCCTCATTGGATGCAGCTCGTTACATAATGCAGGAAAAGGGAAGACTTCTTTTAGAGAAGACAATTGATATTAGCAATTGGGCTAGAGATGAAATAAACTGTATTAAAGGGGTTTACTGCTTAGGCAGGGACAGAATTGGCAGATATGGAGTATTTGACTTAGATGCTACAAGACTGACTGTAAATTTCAGAAATATTGGAGTGTCTGGCACAGAGATTGAGGAGCTTCTCAGAAGAAGCTTCAAGATTCAGGTAGAAATGGCCGATTTATATAATATAGTAGCTATTACTACAGTGGGAGATGACGAAGAATCCTATGAAAGGATGGTTGCAGCGCTGCAGAGGATAACAGTTTCAATAAAAAGCTCAGACTGCTTGAATGATAACTCCCTTGAAAGACTATACTTGAAGGAAATAACTACGGAGCAAGCTATTTTGCCTTGGGAGGCAGTATATGCAGAGAAGGAGTTTGTCAGCTTCGAAACCAGCATCGGCAGAATATGCGGTGAAATGCTTATACCTTATCCCCCGGGGATTCCGGTAATTATGCCCGGAGAGGTAGTAACGGAGGAAGTACTGGACTACATTGCTGAATGCATAGATAAAGGAATAAAGATCAATGGGGCTTCTGATGTTACACTTGAAAAGCTGGCTGTGATAAAAAATAAGTAATTTATACCCGTGGTCAAGCATATCTTGAAGAAATATATTTAGTGAGATTTATATAGCAAAACAATTAATATAAAAGGAGGAGATTTTATGAAGCTAGTAATTGCGGTAGTACAAGACGAGGATGTAAATGAATTGATGGGTAAGCTGGTTCGTAAAAAGTATAGTGCAACCAAGCTGGCATCAACAGGTGGCTTTTTGAGAGAAGGAAATACTACTTTGTTTGTCGGAGTGGAGCCGGAAAAGGTGGATGATCTAATATCAGTGATTAGTGATGTTTGCAAAAGCAGAAGCCAGACACTTACTACTCCTATTCCTCCGACAGGGTCAGCAGGAGTCTTTATACCGTATCCCGTAGAGGTTACAGTGGGAGGAGCTACAGTATTTGTTGTTGATATAGATAGGTTTGTAAAGGTATAGGTAGGTTTTATGAAAATTAGTGATATAAGCAATAGATCCTCTTCTGTAACCGGAGTCTTTGGCAGAGAAGAAAAAAGAGCTGATATATCCGGAAACAAGACCAACTTTGGGGATACATTGAAAAAAACTGAAGAGGCTGACCTTGAGACTAGGCTAACGAGACTTATGAGTGATATAGGACGGCAAGGGGAGAGCCTTGCAAAGAATATGGACTTAAAGGACTTAAAAAACTATAAAAAGCTCATAGCGGAGTTTATGGATGAAGTTGTAAACAGCTCGCTTAAATACACAAAGAACAATCAGTTTGACAGAAGAGGAAGACACAAGGTCTATGCCATAGTCAAGAAGGTTAATGCTAAGATAGAAGAAATAAGCAGAGAGTTTCTAAAGGAAGAGAAGGATAATATTAAAATATTAGAGAATATAGGAATTATAAAGGGAATGCTGTTGGATATGTATATGTGATTTTGTTAGCAAAATCATGGCTGCTGGTTTCTGGCTACTGGCTGGTGGCCGGAAGCTGGCTGGTAGCCGGAAGCCGGCTGGCAGCTACCAGATTTCTATCAAGAATACTAAGGATATGTTGGGGATAGGATATGAAGTTTAGTGATATTGTGGGTCAGTCTGTACTTGTGAATAGTCTGAGAAGGGCTGTCGAGGAGGACAAGGTTGCTAATGGATATATATTTTGTGGGCCAAAGGGCTGTGGTAAAAAGCTTACAGCCTTTATTTTTGCTGCGGCTCTTAATTGTAAGGGTGAAGATAAGCCTTGTGAGCACTGTGCCTCATGTATAAAGTTCAGTAGTGGGAATCATCCTAATATTGAGGTGGTGAGTCCTACAGGAGCAACCATAAAGATCAAGCAGATACGAGAGGTCATTAGCGAAGTATCTAAGACCTCCTTTGAATCAGGCTGCAAGGTTATAATCATAGACAGTGCAGAAAAAATGACTCATGAGGCTCAGGATGCATTCTTAAAGACCTTGGAAGAGCCCCCCGGGAATACGGTTTTTTTGCTTCTGGTTGAAAACCACTATTCTCTTCTTCCAACTATTGTATCACGCTGCCAGGTTTATGCCATAAAAAGGGTGAGTAATAATGATGTAGAGGATTATCTACGAGGCGTCTGTAAGACTGATGAAGCTAAGATAAAGCTTGCAACTGCACATTCTAGTGGTATAATAGGAAGAGCAGTACAAATTATTAAGGATGAAAGCTATTTTGAATTAAGGAACAAGTATGTAAGGACAATAATGCAGTTTTTTGACGGGACTTATGTACAGCTTTCAGCAAGCTTAGGGGAACTGGTTTCCACAAGGGAGGAAGCCAATGCCTACTTGGATTTTTTGTTTGCCTGGTTTAGGGATGTACTGCTTTTAAAGGAGCTTCAAGAAGAAGGGCAAGAGATGATAATAAATATTGATAGGCTGGAAGAACTACGTATCTGCAGTGACACGCTGACTTCTCACAGGCTTAACGATATATTAGATATAATAAAGGATACAGTAAAACAAGTTAAGCATAACGTAAATGTGAAGAATAGTATAGACGTTATGGTACTTAATATAATGGAGGTAAGCAATGGTTAAAACTGTTGGGGTAAGATTTAAAAAGGCCGGCAAAATATATTATTTTGACCCCGAAGATCAGGAAATAGCATTAGATGATAATGTGATAGTAGAGACTATAAGAGGCATTGAGTTTGGAACGGCTGTTCTTGGGATCCGTGAGGTGGATGAGAGTGAAATAGTTGCACCACTTAAAAAGGTGTTGAGAGTAGCTACTGAAGAGGATAAGCGTATATACGAAGTAAACAAGAAGAAAGAAAAGGATGCCTTTCAGGTATGCCTTCAAAAGATACAACAGCATAGCTTGGATATGAAGCTTATTGATGTTGAATATACCTTTGACAATAACAAAATAATATTTTACTTTACAGCTGATGGCAGAGTGGACTTTAGAGAGCTTGTTAAAGATCTTGCTGCTGTTTTTAAGACGCGTATTGAGCTGAGACAGATTGGAGTAAGAGACGAGGCTAAAATGATAGGCGGGATAGGTCCATGCGGAAAGAGTCTATGCTGCTCCACCCACCTTGGAGAGTTTGCTCCTGTATCTATAAAAATGGCAAAGGAACAAAGTCTATCTCTCAATCCTACAAAGATATCGGGAATATGCGGAAGATTGATGTGCTGCCTTAAGTACGAGCAGGAAGCATATGAATGTGCAAGAAAGATAATGCCGAAAGTAGGTGCGCTGGTAGATACTCCTGACGGCAGAGGTGAAGTAATTCATTCCAATATACTTAAGGAAGTCGTGAAAGTAATGCTTGAGCTTGTAGAAGGCAATATGAGGGTGGTTAGGGACTTCTCTGTTAAGGATATAGTACAGATAAAGCCAGGAAAGGACTTTGGTTCTGTGGTGCCTGATGTGCCGATAGAGGACTTTGAAGAGCTCAAGAGACTCGAGGATTAAAATAGCATATTTTGTTGATAAAAAACAAATATAATATTGTATCCAGGGTTTTCTTTACGAATAATTAGTGGTAAAATGTAAATGAAGTGCGAGTCTTTTGTTAATAATATTGACGAAGATGCGCATAGGTCATAAGTTCCAATACACAATATAGTTTTTTAGGAGGTGTAAATATGGCATATAAAATATTAGATACATGCATAAGCTGTGGTGCTTGTGAATCAGAATGTCCAGTTAACTGTATAGCTCAGGGTGATGATATATATGTAATCAGTCCTGAAGAGTGCATTGAGTGTGGAGCATGCGCAAACGTTTGCCCAGTAGACGCTCCAGTTCAAGAGTAGTGTATTACATAAAAAAAGACCTTTTTAGGTCTTTTTTATGTTTATGGGTATCTGGAGTATAATAGTTTTTCATAGGAGAGAAAAGGTTGACAGAAATTATGATAAATCAAAAAGGAGGTACCGAGCCCATGCAACTGCTAACATACGATTTTGTGCAATTTGTTGGGCATGGGCATGTTTATGGATGTACACATAAATGAAGATGAAACCTTAGATGATCTTCAAAACGGATATATGCTTATACAAAAAAAGAATACCTTCAGATTTGGAGTCGATGCAGTACTGCTTGCTGATTTTGCTGATGTTAAGAGGAAAGACAAGGTTTTGGAAATGGGTACGGGAACCGGCATAATCCCTATACTGCTGCATGCCAAAAAGAGTCCCACCAGTATAACAGCTATAGAGCTGCAGGAGGATATGGCTGAAATGGCTCAAAGAAGTGTCCTTTATAACAAGCTCCAGGATAGAATAACTGTAAAGTGTATGGACCTTAAGGAGGCCCCTTCGCTGCTTGGAAGGGCTGTTTATGACTGTGTAATCACGAATCCGCCGTATATGAAACAGCAGTGCGGTATAAACAATCCAGTGGAAACAAAGGCTATTTCCCGATTTGAAGTAAAATGCACCCTGCAGGATGTTGTGGAATCTGCTAAGCAGCTTGTAAGGAGCGGTGGAAAGCTTTTTATGGTGCATAGGGCTGACAGGCTGGTGGATATAATATATACAATGAGAAGCTTGGATATGGAACCCAAAAGGATTCGCTTTGTTCACCCCTCCATAGGAAAGCGCCCTAATTTGGTGCTTATAGAAGGGGCAAGGGGAGGGAATCCGGAGTTGAAGTTTATGGATCCTTTATATATACATGATCAAAACGGTGAATATACAGAAGAAATCTACAGGATATATGGGAGGCTGGTTTAATGGCTGGAATACTCTATTTATGTGCCACCCCTATCGGGAATCTTGAAGACATAACAGTAAGGTGTGCTAGAATACTAGGTGAAGTAGATATCGTAGCTGCCGAGGATACAAGGCAGTCAATCAAGCTCTTGAACCATCTGGACATTAAAAAGCCTATGATTAGCTATCATGAGCATAACAAGCATGAAAAGGGTAAGGAGCTAATAGCGCTGCTGCAGGCAGGCAAAAACATAGCCTTAGTATCAGATGCAGGTATGCCGGCTATATCAGATCCTGGAGAAGAGCTAGTTAGACTATGCATAGAAAATAGTATACAGATAACCCCTATACCTGGTCCCTCTGCATCTCTAACTGCACTTATTGTATCAGGTCTATCTACTAGAAGGTTCTGCTTCGAAGGCTTTCTTCCGTCAAACAACAAGGAGAGAAGAGAACGCTTAAAGCAGCTTTCTCATGATACAAGAACCATCATACTGTATGAAGCACCTCATAGGCTGTTGAGCACCTTAGGAGACCTCTTAAAGGAGCTGGGAGACAGAAATATTTCAGTATCCAGAGAGCTTACCAAAAAGTTTGAAGAGGCTGTGCGGGGAAAAATTAGCGAGGTTATAAGAGTTTTTGAAGATAAGGGAGTAAAGGGAGAAATAGTACTGGTTATTGAGGGTATAAGTGAAAAAGAATTGATTGATATTAGTATGAAAAAATGGGATAATATAACCGTTGAAGAACATATTAATATGTACATTGAGCAGGGTATGGGAAAGAAAGATGCAATAAAAAAGGTTGCGGAGGATAGAAATCTACCTAAAAAGGAAGTATATAGGATAGGTATAGAAATATAATACTAGACTGATATGCAACCTACCCGCATACAGATACGAAAGGAGGGCTAAATATGCAATTTACAATGGATATGACAGTAGCACAAGTGCTTAGAGCAAATCCTAAGACTGCGGATGTTTTCAGAAGCTATGGCATGCACTGCTTAAGCTGCCCTGGAGCAACTGGTGAGACCATAGGTCAAGCTGCAATGGTTCACGGCTATGATGCTGATAAGCTGCTTTCAGATTTAAATAGTGTTAATGAGTAAATATAATAAACAGAGGTTAGGAATTTCCTAACCTCTGTTTATTATCTCTTTAATTCGCTCATACAAGCTGGGCAGATATTCTTGCCTTTATATACATTTACATCCTTAGCGTTTCCGCAGAAAATGCAAGCTGGCTCATACTTTTTAAGGATGATGTGCTCACCATCTACGTAAATTTCCAAAGAATCCTTCTCCTCTATACTTAGAGTTCTTCTTAACTCTATTGGAATTACTACTCTTCCGAGCTCATCTACTTTTCTTACTATACCTGTTGACTTCACTGAAAAATCCCCCTTCCTACGCAATGTTACAAAATTCGACAAAATATTACTAATTAAATGTTAACAGATATACCAATTAAAGTCAATATACTTAGTGCTAATTTTTTAGCAATACTTACAAATAATTTTTATTACCCAATAGTGATACTATTAAAGCAATGGAGCTTTGTCTTTCCGAGACGGCCTTTGTTAAAGCAAAAAGAACAAGATTAACCTACAGCTATCAGATACGTTGGTTTGCACCAAGGATGGAAATTCCATTATGCGGACATGCTACACTAGCTGCTTCGAAGATACTATTTGACGAGTATGGTATTGGAGATGATACAATAGTATATGAGAGCATGAGCGGGACTTTAAAGGCAGTAGTAGTTTTAAAAGGAATATTAAGTATATAGATTTTTATTGAGGTAGGGGTATTATATGAGAGATAGCTTTGAGTTTTATAAGGTGATACTGGATAACATTTATGACGGAGTATATTTTGTAGACCAAAACAGAGTAATCACTTATTGGAATATAGGTGCGGAGCGTATTACAGGCTATAAGGCTGATGAGGTTGTAGGGAATAGGTGTGCTGACAATATACTAATGCATGTTAATGAGAAGGGTCAAAGCCTTTGCAAGGGAGTATGCCCACTTTCAAAGGCAATAAATGCTGGAACCCCTCATGAAGAGGAGCTATATCTGCTTCACAAGTCGGGTCATAGAGTTCCAATAGTGGTAAAGATTATGCCACTTCAGGATGAAACTAGAAAAATTATAGGGGCTGTCGAGATATTTAGTGACAACACCCAAAATAAGGCTAATGCAGAGAAAATGAAGAAGCTTGCTAAAATGGCCTTTTCGGATGATGTTACAGAGCTTGTGAACAGAAGATATGCTGAGATGAAGCTGACATCTTTATTGGAGAGCATCAAAAAGGAGTTTTTTGATATTGGTCTCTTGATAATAGATGTTGAGTATGAAAGTCAGCAGGGCGGTCAGAAGGTTTCAAACGATATATTAAAGACAGTAGCCAAAACTATTGCTGCAAATACCCAGCCTACTGATGTTGTAAGCAGACTGGAGGATGGAAGATTCCTGATTATAAGCGAGCATTCAAGGAAAAGTCATTTGCTGCTGCTGTCAGATAAGCTGCGAACACTAATACTAAAATCCAACTATAGTACAGATACGGGAGTAAGCAAGATAGCTATCTCTATCGGAGGAACAAATGCAAAAACCAACGACAGTGTAAATAGCATGCTGCAGCGTGCTATACAACACACCTTAGAGGTTAAAAGCATATCCAGCAACAGTGTGAAGGTTGATTGATAAAGTTTTTAGGCGGGTGTCGCAGTAATCTGCGAACACCCGCCTAATTTATCTTAAGTAAAAAATTATAAAAGCTTAAATCATAACATATTAAGGAAATCCTCTTCAGAGATAACATGTATATGATACTTTCTTTGGATATACATTTCAGCGAGCTTTAGCTTCACGCTTTTTTCTCCATCCTTAAGCTTTGTAGGGTCCTGCTTACCTACTACAAGATAATCAGTATCCTTATAAACCATATCTAAGCAGCTTCCGCCATTGTCCACAACTTTCTGCATGGCTGCCTTTCTTGACATTGAAGCAAGAGTCCCGGTAAAAACAAAGGATTTGCCGTAGCACGGGTGGTTTATATCAAAGGATGCTTTACCTGTCTTTATATCTTTAGCCTTTACACCATAGGATTTTGAGGCTTTACTCTTTTTAGAATCTGTTGGGGGCTGATATCCTCCCGGGAAAATCCTGCCGATTTTAACACTGCATTTCTCGCATAGCTCCTTAAGTTCAACTATTTCGTTAAGCTGGCAGGCTTCTATAACTATTTTGGCTGCCGCTACAGCATCCTCTAACGCATCATGATGCCTAAACTCATGGCCGATGTGTTTAGCTACAGCGTTTAGCTTATAGCTTGGCAGCTCTGTCCATGTCTTTTTAGAAATACTTACTGAGCAGCAGTAGTCCAGCTCGGGATAAGTAATATTGTATCTATCTAAAATATATCTTAGCACGCTTAAGTCAAAGCTGGCATTGTGAGCAACGATTACTTGCCCTTTGAGGTATGGAAATATTTCATTCCACAGTTGATTAAATTCGGGCTTGTCTCTAACGTCATCCTCTGTTATTCCATGTATCGTTACATTGTATGGACTGAAATACAGCTTGGGAGGCTTGATAAGCCAATGAGCTGTTTTTACAATCCTGCCACCTTCAACCACTGCTATACCCATAGAACAAACGCTGTCTCTTTCTGTATTGGCTGTTTCGAAATCTATAGCTGCGAAATTCATTTATATCCACCTGACCTATCTATATAAAGAAGCATAATTTATACGCCATATATAAGTATCTCACAGAAATAGACATGTATCAATATCTACTTTTCATAATAAAAAAAGGCACCCGTATAAGATGCCTTTGGCTTAAAGCTTTTCAATTTTGGTTATTATCAGTTGGCCTTCCGGACCAAGCTCATATGAGAATTTTACCATGTCTCCGTCCTTTATTCCTTCCAGCTGATCATTCACCTCTGTTGTTCTAAATGCTGGTGAATCCGTAGGAGACATTTCTATTTCTACTGAGTTATTATCGATTCTGCCTATAAGCTTGCCTTGAGCGTCATTTGCACTTGCTGCTATCTTAGCTGATGAAGCCTGACCTTCTGTTTCCTGTGGAATTGTAGAATCAGGTTGAACACTTGTGTTGGTACAGCCTACTGTGAAAGCTGCTATCATAACCAGGATTAAAGCTGCTGTTATTAATTTTTTCATTATTTTCACCTCATGTTTATTTATGCTATTTTGACGCTAGCATATAAGGTATAGTTCCAATAAATTTCTGGTAAATATTAGAATACTCCAGGCAGAATTGTTATATATGCACGCCTGTACAAAAAAATTATCAAAATTAAAAATAAACACAAATATTTCTTGTCCGCCAATCATATGAATATATAGTACATCTGAAAGCAGAAAGGGAGGGTTAATATGGCAGTTAAAGGACATGCAAAGCTGGTTTTCCCGGGAGGAAATACAAGTAAAGGTTTTTATTCTTTTTACGACAATATAATACCGATAGATGCAAAACGTATTTTTGTGCTTAAGGGGGGCCCTGGTGTAGGTAAGTCAAGCCTCATGAAGGCTGTTGCTGAAGAGTTTTTAAGCTTGGGCTATGATGTGGAAAAGCATTATTGCTCATCTGATAATAATTCTCTTGATGGTGTGGTTATTCCGAAGGCAAATATTGCGCTTGTGGATGGCACTGCACCACATATAGTAGACCCCAAGACCCCTGGTGCGGTAGATGAAATAATAAACCTTGGTGAGCATTGGAACGAGGAAGGAATAGTCCAGCACAAGCAGGAGGTACTAAGCTGCAATAAGGGTCTAAAGTATTATTTCTACAGCGCTTATCACTTCCTGGCTTCGGCAAAGGAGATGCAGGATGATATAGATAATACTATAGATATGGCAGTTGACCGGGTTAAGTTTAACCAGATGCTTCTTGAGCTTAAGAGCGAAATAGTTGACGGTGTGGAAGCACACGAAAGAGTAGGAAGTATAAGGCACTTGTTTGACGCGGCTATTACTCCAGACGGTCTAGTAGACTATGTGGATACCATAATCGGCAAACAGCATAAATGCTATTACCTGAAAGGAAACCACACCATAGGAAGTACGGAGTTGCTTAATAAGTTTGCGGAGGCTCTATGCATAAGAGGCTACAAGGTTGAGCTGTACCACCAGCCGCTGAACCCGGAGAGACTCAATACATTGGTGGTTGATGAGCTGAAGCTTGCGATCACAGTCCACCCAAAGCTTGAGGCATCGGCATATATGGTAGTAAACTTGGATAACAATATAATCCAAAGCAAGCTGGCGGATAAGCAGGAAATGCTGACAATTGATAGCGAGATGAAGAAAACTCTGCTTGATGAAGCGGTAATAAGAATAGGCAAAGCAAAGAAGCTCCATGATGTCATGGAGACATATTATATATCCAACATGGACTTTAATGCGATAAATGAGGTTAAGGAAAAAACTATAGAGAGAATAAGAAAGATGGTAGAGTAGTTAGAAGGCAGAGATGCCTTCTAACTTTTTACTTGTTCTTATAAATTCTGTTTCCATAGAGTCCCTCTGAAATCCAGAGCAGCACGACCAAGGTTGCAAAGTCAAGCAGCGCACTATGAATATGAGTAAAGTTGCCTAGCCTGGTAGCAACACCGGCACCTTCTGCTATTAGCTCTAGTATTAAGGTCACTATTGTAAAAAAGATTATAGTAACAATTTTTCTATTAAAGCCCTGTTTCATATAGTTTACAAAAATCAAAGCAGCTGCACCGGCCCAAAGCAGATGAAACAGAGGAGCTCCCCAAACATTTACGAGAGGTTTATTAAATTTGTACAGGTTTAATGTAATAATAAAGATATCAACAATAGTTAAGGTTATTATGCCTAAGACTGATATTGGCAATAGCTCAACAATTCGTTTTGGCTTGATTAGTATAAAAACAAGTCCCCAAGTAAATGCAAAGTAAAACAAATGTGTAAACCTTAAGATATTCATAACAACACCTCATTTTTTTCATATTATGTGCAATGCTATAGGATTTTATTATATAAGAAAGTCAGCACTTGCTTGCGATTCTAAAACCATAACCATAGAGAGAGCTATTGTGGAAGGAAATATCCAATAAATGTAGAATTATGAAAGGAGTTATCAAAAGGAATAAGCAAATTTATATTATTGATTGTGAGGGTGAGGTTAAATGAATATGATATTAAGACTTGAAAGAGAAGACGACTGGAGAGCGGTAGAGCTTCTCACCAGAGAGGCTTTTTGGAAGGAAGAAAATATAGAAAAAATAGGTATTGGCTGTGACGAACATTATTTGGCTCATACGCTGCGTACAGCTCCTGAATTTGTACCTGAGCTTGACTTTGTAGCAGAGGTTGACGGCAATCTGGTTGGAAATGTTATGTATAGCATGTCCTATGTGCTTAAGCCTGATGGGACACGCCATGATGTTTTGAACTTTGGGCCTTTAAGCGTTTTGCCTGAGTTTCAGGGAAAAGGTGTAGGTAGTGCACTAATGCGACATTCGCTAAAAACAGCTGCCAGGCTGGGATATGGTGCGGTGATTTTCTTCGGACACCCAACCTATTACCCACGGTTTGGCTTCAAAGAGGCTAGAGAATTTGGAATTACCACATGCAAAGGCAACAACTTTCCTGCGTTCATGGCTATGGAGCTTATCTATGGAGACTTGGATGGAGTTACAGGAACTTATCATGAATCGCCTCTTTTTAATGTGGATGCAGAAAAAGCAAAGGAATATGACACTCAATTTTCTCAAAAGTGCCATCTATAGGCTTATAAGATGCAGTTTAAAATATTGATATAAACAAAGAGGGGTAAAAATATGGGGATTATAATTTTTTTGATAGGCGTAGGTGTTGAGGCTTTATTTGCTGTTTTTTGCTTAACAACAAGCTCATATCAGTGTAAAGTCAAAAGCATAGCCAGAATTGTTGAGTTAGTGTGCTTTGTGGTATTTGCTGCTATTGGTATAATAGAGTGGAGTATACGCTATTATGCACTGGCTGCTCTACTACTTACACTTGCATTACTGTCAGTAATATCATTGATTAGAAGAAAAAAGGAAGAAAGAAAATTTAGAGCAGTTCGAGTAATTCTTTATGCGGCGGGAATGTCTATGCTTATCTTTGCTTTTACTCTTCCTGCAATCATATTTCCGCAGTATAAGGAAATAAAGCCTACTGGCGCTTACACGGTTGAAAGTGCAGTCTATACTTATACTGATACTGAACGCATTGAGACCTATGGGGAGGCAAAAAGCAGTCGCAAGCTTAACATAGAGCTTTGGTATCCTCATGATGCTGAGGGGGTATACCCTCTGATAGTATTCTCCCATGGTGCATTTGGAATCAGGTCGAGCAACGAAACACTATACAGAGAGCTTGCCAGCCATGGTTATGTTGTTTGCTCTATCGATCATACCTATCATTGTCTCTATACAACTGATGTTGAGGGAAATAAGACCCAGATAGATAAGGGATATATGAAGGAGGTTTCTGCAGAGGATGCTCAATCAGACAGGCAAAAAAGCTATGAGTATTATCAAAAATGGATGAGTGTGCGTACAGCTGATATAGATTTTGTTATAGACCAAATTATCAATAATACAAGAAGCGATAATGCAGCTGTGTATAAGCTTATTGATATCGAAAAAATAGGTGTTATGGGGCACTCCCTTGGTGGCTCTGCAGCACTTGGGATAGGGAGAGTGAGAGCCGGCATTGGGGCTGTAATTGCACTGGAATCACCATTTCTGTGTGATATAGAGGGCGTTAGAGATGGAGAATTTGTCTTTGTCGATAAGTCCTATCCTGTTCCGCTGCTTAATGTCTATTCGGACAGCTCGTGGGATATAATTGCAAATCGCCCGCAGTATGCACAAAATCAAGCGCTGCTTTTGGATACTCCTAAGGATGTATTTAATGTGCATATAAAGGGGTCAAGGCATATAGGACTTACTGATTTGTCGCTCTCAAGTCCCTACATTACCCGTATGCTGGATGGGCAAAAGTCCTCTCTGACTGTGGAAGAGTGTCTCAA
>CALJSV010000188.1 GCA_937976095.1 uncultured Clostridia bacterium
TTAATGAAACAGTCATAGTACCCATCCTAATTGCTTCGGTTGAGCTCTTGAAGGGATTGGGCCTGCCTAAAAAATTTGCGGCACTTGCTTCTGTTGTTTTCGGGGTGCTGGTAGGAATATTCTATTTAAGCAATGGAGACATAAAGCATGGAATACTTAAAGGAATTATCTATGGCTTGACAGCATCAGGCTTGTATTCGGGAGCAAAAAACACAATGGAGCACTTGAGACACAAAAAATGAAAAGGTTGGATGATTTTCTATTATAATCAAGCTAAAGCTGCCTTAAAACGTTCCTGTTAATGCCAGCATATAATCATCTCCGCGAGGGAAAATTAACATAAGGAGGTGATTTCAATTGGGTAACGCAACAATGAGACACGATAGACCTCATAGAAGCACTGGAACAGGCTTTATAGGGTTTGTAATCAGATTCGCAGTAGCATCTTTAGTACTAATAGTAACTTCATACTTTGTACCCGGGTTTGTTATAAGAGGATATGTATCAGCGTTGGTTGCTGCATTAGTTATTGCAGCTGCAGATTATTTAGTTGAAAAACTATTTAAGATTGATGCATCTCCGTTTGGTAGAGGAATTGCAGGCTTTGCTGTATCAGTTGTGATTATATACTTTGCGCAATATCTTGTTCCTAATATGGAGGTAAGCTGGCTAGGTGCAATAGTTGGTGCTCTTGTTATAGGACTTATTGATGCAATTCTTCCTACTAGAGTAATGTAGCAAATGCCTGGTTGTTAACTGTATAACGCAGTATAATAACCGGGCATTTCTTATATCTCAACTTATTATAACCTGAAAGCCTTATAAATAATATACATATTCTGACATTAAAACGAACTTTGCTCTACAGCTATTGACATTTTTGTCTACTTAAATAATAATTAGTTCTGACGATATTTAGTTTTGTATGTAAATGAGGAGATGAATCTAATGAAATTGACCGTTTTGGGTAATTATGGCCCTTATCCCAAGGCTGGAGGGGCTTGCTCAGGGTTTTTGGTAGATAGCGGGGAGACTAAGATTCTATTGGATTGTGGAAACGGAGTTTTAAGTAGGCTTCAGCAGTATATAGATATTGAAGAGCTTGATGCAGTTATCCTGTCTCACCTGCACAGTGATCATATGAGTGATGTTATGATACTTAGGTATGCAGTAAATATTAAGATGATGAAGGGATTAATGGAGCGAGGAATTAAGGTTTATGCACCTGAAAGTCCTATAGAAGAATTTGAAAGGCTAAGGTATAAGGACGCTATAGATCTGATACCCATTGATCCAAATAATAGGCTGATCATAAAAAACTTAACAATCAGATTCAAAAAAATGGTTCATGGTGTTGATAACTATGCCATATCTGTTGAGAAGGGCAGTAAAAAATTTGTATACTCTGGAGATACTTGCCCAAACGAAGACCTAGTCGAGTTTTCTAAGGGTGCCGACCTTCTGCTATGTGAGGCAGGGATATTGGAAAGAGACGAAAAAGATATTAGATCCATGCATCTTACTGCTAAGGAAGCTGGAGAAATTGCTGCCAAATCAGGTGTAAGAAGACTGCTGCTGACCCACTTCATGCCCGATATAAGAGTAGACAACTACTTAGATGAAGCAGCAGATGTATATAACGGAATTATGGAGATGGCAGGAGAAAACAAAAGCTATTTTATATAGAAGAACTTATCCCGACACTAAAAGAGGTGTCGGGATTGTTCTTTATTGAACGATAGGTGGACAAGGTTTGTCGAATATTGCGATATTTTTATAAAGGATTGTTGAAATTTGAATAGAATATAGTATTAATATAAAAAAAGTAGTTTATGACTATTGGTGGTGATTTGATGAGCATAGATCATAGCTTAAAAGAGAAGGACTTACTGAGCAGGATAGCGGAGCTGGAAGAAAAAGTCACCGTACTCCAGAAAAAGGAAGCTCAAATAGATGAGATTATAGAGAATATGCTTGATATTATCTGTAAAACAGATGGCGAAGGCAATATTTTGTACGTTAGCTCTGCTAATAACCAGATACTAGGATATAGTCATGAATACCTTTCGGGAAAGTCAATATTTGATCTAGTACATCCTGAGCAGTTTGCTTATGCAAAAAGCTGGTTTAGAAATGCAGTCAAGTCAAACGCTGCAATAAGAGCATCCTTTAAGATAAGGGCGGCCGGAGGCAATTACATTTGGTTGGAAATTATAGGAAAAACTATATTTGATGCTGATGGAAAAATAACAGGCATAATATTTACCTCACGCGATATTTCTGAGAGAATGTCGGTAGAAGAAGCATTAAGAGCTAGTGAAGAAAGGTATAGAAAGCTTGTAGAGCTTTTTCCTGAGGCAATTTTTATATTTAAAGATATGGAAAGCATTTATGCAAATAATGCCGGAGCAAAGCTTGTTGGAGCTTCTACCCCTGAAGAGCTTAAGGGAGCGAATCTGCTTGAATTTGTTCACCCTGACTATAGGGAAAGCTTCGAGCAGAATCTGCAACAAATCAAAGCAAGCGATCTTTACTCGCCTTTATTTGAATGGGAGCTGCTAAGACTGGATGGCACAAAAATATATGTTGAGTCTATGTTTATGTCCTTATCACATAATGATAAATCTCCACTGCTTACAATCATACATGATATAACTGAGAAGAAGCTATCAGAAGAGTTAATTCAAAAGGTTATGGAGAATAAAAGGCTTCTAAGCGAAGCAATAGAATATGACAAGCTCAGAACTGATTTTATATCT
>CALJSV010000189.1 GCA_937976095.1 uncultured Clostridia bacterium
AAAAGCCCCACATTAAAAAGACATTAAAGTCACCTGTTGTAATCTGCATAAATATAGTAAGTCCCGTCATAAATACAAAGAAGGAATACATTTTGTTAAAGGACTTGGCAGCTCTTAGCCCCATAAGCATTATTAGCACATTTCCGATTAGTGCCCCAAGACTCTGGTTGGAGCCAAGCTTCCCAACAAAAATCGCCGGTTTATTGAGCACCTCTACAACATAAGGCATCCAAAGTGGTCCAATAAAGCCTTGACCAAACATGGTTATCATAGTGGTTAGCATTATTACTATTAGTGCTTGAGACTTAAGTATATATCTTATTCCGGCACCTGCATCCTTCAGCACTGTTGCTACATTCAGAGCTTCGGCAGACTTGCTTTCTCTTTGCGGTATATCAACAAAGTATATTGCTGCCGCAGAAACTATAAAAGATATGATATCTATTAGAAGCACCACCCTAGCACCAAAAAGAGGGATTATCGATATACCTATCAGTGGAGAAAGAAAAGCTAAGGTGCTTCCTGTAAAGCCCATAAGAGAATTTACTGTGTTTAAATCCTTTTTTTCTACCATTGCCGGAATAGACGAGTTTATTGCAGGATTGAAGAATATTCCTACAAGTGATTTAAGTACAGATATTATATATACTGTTATAACAAAGTATTCACTGGGTACAAATATTATAGGCAGCGTCAGCACCGCTCTTATAAGATCCGAGGAAATCATTATCTTCTTTCTGTTCCAGCGATCAACCAAAGCCCCTGCAAATAAACCAAGAACAATTATAGGCACTCCTCTTAAAAGAGATGTAAAGGCTAATGAGTTTTTGCTGCCTGTAGCCTCAAATACCAGCAGCGGCAGTGCAAGAAATGTAATCATATCGCCGAATACACTTATTGCATGTCCTATCCAAAGTATCATGAAATTTCTGTTTGTCAACACGCTTCTAAAGCTTCCCTTTTCCATAAAACACCCACTCTCCAAAAAAATAAAATATATTATAAGTTTATCAATTTAATTTATATACGTCTATATAGAAAGCGCTAATGAATTAACATTATGATACTCAATAACAAGTGCTTTCTATTTAATATAAGTCGTGTTTCTATTTTGCTAAATGTAATTTCTTTATCACGACTTATATAGTATGCAGAAGGTCCTACTCTTTATACTTCAACTGGCTAAACAGCTTTATAAAGGTTTTCTCTCCATATATAGGAAAATCCACAAGAACATTGCTTTCATCCTCGCTAATCACTCTTCCCTCGCCGTACTTATCATGAAGCACAAGCCTGTAAGCTTTTTCAACTGGCACTATGACAGCTTGCTCTTCAGCATCAGACTTATTATCTATATTATTCTTGATTTCCCTTCTAAGCTGGTTAAGGCTTGAAGCTCTGCTTCCAAGATCCTCGCTCTCAATAAGCTCCTCTGGTATCATTCTAAGGTAGGGGCTCGGAACACCATATACTCCATAGTCATCAGGATTTGAGTGATAGGATATTTCCAAGCTATCCTTTGCTCGGGTTATGCCAACAAAAAATAACCGCTGCTCCTCCTGCTCCCCTTCCGGGCTTTTGTTTGCCATAGGAATATTTCCCAAGTTTGCGCCAGAAATATATACATGTTTAAACTCCAGCCCCTTTGAGGCATGCAGTGTCATAAGCTTCACAGAGTCAACAGATTTACTAATGCCTTCATTTATTACCTGATTCCCATATAGAGCTGACTTATCTACATATTCCTTAATACCTTCAAAGGTGTTGAAGCTTATCAGACCGGCATAGCTGCAAATATCCTCAAGGAGCCTTAGTACATTTGATTTATCCTCCTCAAAGCTGATAGATGTGGGCATAAGGAACATACTGAGATCAAAATAATCATATATCTCTTTTGGGGAGGCTTTACCTAACTCCCTGCACCATGCTTCGAAGCCTCTAGTACAATTGATTATTTCACCTTCGATAGCCTCGGCAGCATGGCAGCTATCATAGCTCTTTATAAGCTCCTTAGCCTTCTTCAAGGTAATTCCCGCTCCATATCTATTATTGCAAAGTATATATATCAAACTATCCTTATCTGACCGGTTCACAGAAGCCTTAAGAAGACGTATCATCCAGTACATTACGGGAATATCCCTAAGTGTCTTTTTTACAGCTACCTCACAGGGTAGCTCATGCTTGGCAAAAACATCCCGAAACACCTCCGCCTGCTTCTGCTTCCTGTAAAAAATCGCTATATCACTATAGCTGTCACCTTCGGCTATGTGCTGCTTTATTTTGTCACACAGGTAAACTGCCTCATTAAAGCTGTTATGGTGCTTCTTTATAATAATGGGCTTGCCCTTATCCCTGACACCCTCTAAGGCACCGCCGGGCTCCATAAAGACCCTTGCTGCTTTCAGAATATTTGATGTAGACCTGTAGTTAATGGGCAGTGTAAGCTCCGCAGCATCATACTTTAGCTTAAATTCCCTGAATATATCCTTGCTTCCACCTCTCCAAGTGTATATAACCTGGTTTGGATCTCCCACGGCAAACACACTGGTCTTAGCTTTGGTCATATGCTCAATCATCTGGAGCTGCTTTTTATCACAGTCCTGAAATTCATCAATTACTATCCATTCCGGTCTGAAATCTGACTCAGGTAAAAGCTTAACGGTGAAATCAATAAGATCATCAAAATCCATAACATTGCTTTTTCTTTTCTCAATCTTTACATGCTCCAGAAACTCGCTTATATCATCATCCTGCTTCATATTTGCATATAGAGGCTGACCCTGCTTAAACTTATCTATACGCTTTTGCAGCTTGCTTTTATATTTTATAGATAGTTTGTTTTCATTAATGATTCTTTCGTATATTTCTACCATCTCATTGCTGTCAGCAATAGTGAAGCCTCGACTATACCCAACATCCTCAACAGGCAGCACATCTGCCAGCAGAGTTCTTGCGACACCGTGAAAGGTTCCAAAGAACTTCATTTCCTCATCCTTAATGTCTGCGTTCAACTGCTTAAGCCTATCCTTTATTTCCTGTGCAGCCTTGTTTGTGAAGGTCAACACCACCATACTCTGAAGGGGCAGCTTTTTGATAAAATGTAAATACAAAAGCTTATGCAGCAGTACTGTTGTTTTCCCACTTCCTACTTGTGAGTTTACAAGCAAAACCCTTCTATGATCTATTACTGCAGCTTTTTGGTACTCATTTAGGCTTTCAAAGCTTTTGTGGAAGGCTTCCATGCTGACTGTGCTGCTTAAAAGCTCGCTGCTCGTTAGATTTATTTCATTTTGCCTAAACATCAAACCACCTACTTTGTTAGATCATCATACCTTCTCATCAGTTTATCCTTTATGTCTGCAGGAGTCTTGTCAATTGTCTTTACACTTATTTCAAAGCCTTCCGGCACCTCAATATAGCGTTTAAGTATGTTTATCAGCTTTTTCTTATTTGCAGTATCCAGTATCCATTCCTCATAGAATTTGAAGTCAGTTATAAAGTTAAGTATGGTTCCTTTGACCTCAACACTGTCAATAGTACTCAAAAAGCTATTCAGATACTCTCCCGCCGCCTTTAGGAATAATACAAAGTCAGACCAATTGGCTGGCAATTCCTGAAGCTTATATTTATATTCCTGGATGATTACCGGCGGCTTTTCCGGCTTCTTTATGCCATCAGGAGCCTTTGACTCCTCCAACAGCATATTAAGCCCCCAAAGTACCAGCTTTTTATCCAGATGATAATCCCCAACACATGCCGGACAGCCATCCTCACAGTTGCAATTTCTTACCAGTATTATTGCATCATCAATAATATCCCTACCATAATCATATGCTTTTTCTGCAAAGCCAAGGCCGCCCGGATAAAGGTCATACAACAGTACATGACTCTTCTTTACCTCGCCCTGCTCATTCTTGCTGTTAAAAACAGTTCCTGCCAAATCCTCTGAGGTTGACATGGTTCTTCTTTGCGCTGCACTAAGAATACTATGCTTAAGCCCGTTGTAGTAGTTATATTGGGTGTAGCTGTTAAATACCCTATCAACCTCATCATCTACAGTAAACCAAAGACCTTCTGTTTCGACTTCCTGAAAAAGTGGAAGGGTAATTCTTTCAAAGCCCAGATTCTGGTGATTGTGGAACTGTACCATCTTATAGGCAGGTATCGCTTCCTTAACCTTTACATCTCCAAATTGAAGCTCTGTCCTATGCACCTTATGCACTTTAAATTCTCTTAGGACATTGACATCAGTCTCAACAAAGGGTACTGTGAAATAGTTCATATCTACGGGAAAAACATAGGCTATCCTGTTGACTAAATCAAGAGTCTCAACCATATACTGCATACTGTCATGTATATATATAGCCTTAGGGTGAACCTCATGGAAGGCAAGGTACTCATCCATTTCAGTTATTACTACCCCGTTTTGCCTGTTTACTACCTTGTAGGTCTTATTATTGATATTTCTCAAATTATAATCTCCTGCCGGGAACTCATTTCCTATCCAGGCAAAGCTGCCAGAATCATTTTTCAGCTCTTTTGCCTCTATCAGAACAGGTACTATTTCGCCTAAATCAGGGAAGATAGCTGCATCATCCAGACTCAGCGGAAGCTCAGCTGCAGCAGAACGAGCGTGTGCAAGCTGTATAAACAGGTTATTCTTATCAATAACTGCATTTTCCACTCCGCTCTCAAATAGCCATTCACTGTTAACAGCAATGTACTGGTCGTTGGGTGTAATGTCCAGTATCAAAATCCCATATGCCTTGCCTCCGCGCCTCCCTGCCCTTCCCAGCTGCTGCCAGAAGGATGCCTTCGTCCCCGGAAAGCCTGCCTCTATCACAAGATCCAGCTTGCCAATATCAATTCCCAGCTCTAGCGCATTAGTGGACACGACTCCGGCCAGCTTTCCCGATGCCAGCCTCTGCTCAATTTCCTTTCGTTCCTCAGGAGTATACCCTCCTCTGTAGCCGGCAACAAGATGCGATAAATTGCGCCCCAGCGAAGGCTTATTATCCATATTAGACAGCTTATCCCTGACTTCCTTTAAAACTACCTCTACCTCTCTTCTTGTCTTACAGAAGCTGATAAACTTTACATCCTGTTCTACCAAAATTGGTATAAGCTCTGCAGCCTCAGCCTCCGGAGTCTTTCTATACTGGGTATCTCTTACCAGTGGTGGCTGCCAGAAGTATATGTTTTTCTCCGAGGAAGGAGACCCATCCTTGTCTATATGAAGAAAGCTTCCTCCGCATATGTTTTCAGCCAGCTCCACCGGATTGGCAATAGTCGCTGAGCTGCACAAAAACTGTGGTGAGCTTTTATAGTACTTGCACAGTCTGTTTAATCTTCTCATGATATTCGCCATATGCGAGCCAAAGGCTCCCCTATAATAATGGAGCTCATCTATTACCATAAAGCTCAATCTTGAAAACATATGATTAAATCCATACACGCTATGATTTGGAAGAAATGATGAATTCAGCATCTCTGGGTTAGTAAGTATTATATTCGCATTTTTTCTTATTCGAGAGCGCTCACTATTAGGCGTATCACCATCATAAATACCTGCTTGTATTCTTTTGGGTCCAAAATACTCCAGTATAGGCACCAGATTTCTGAATTGATCGTGTGCAAGAGCTTTAGTAGGATACAGAAATATTGCTCTGGTGGTTGGATCTTCAAGAATTTTTTGCACAACAGGAAGTAAAAAGCTCAAGGTCTTCCCACTTGAGGTTGAGGTTGTAATGACTAAATTGCTTCCACTTAAGGACTTTTCAAACATTTCACTCTGATGGCAGTATAGCCTTTCAATCCCCTGGCTTCTTAGGTAGCCCTTAAGCTCCTCTGAAAGCTCATCAGGAAAATCTGCTAGCAAAGGCAGCTTAGCAGGTATGCATTTCGAAGATATTATCCTGTTTTTGTATTCACCCAACTCTAGAAAGTTGCTCATAGCTTCACCATTCCTTATATAAACCTTTGTACTCTGTTACTAATATTTTAGCAAACAATGTCCCTAAGTCAAACATATATTCGTGTTTTTGCATATGTTATAGTAGATCACATGAATAAAGACCCTTCCTAGGAAAGGTCTTTAATATCTAAATCAAAATATTTTCTTATTTAATCTACATGTATTCCTTAAGAAATTCAGGTGCAGCCTCTTGATTTCTGCTGCTGCTTAATACGAAGTTGGCTCCAAACTTTTCACCAAGCTTCTTCAGGTGAAAGATAAACTCTTCCAGTTGCTCGTCAGGAGCATTTGTTATAATCTTTTGCCCATCAATATATATTTGTTCAATGTCATAGTTCTGTGAAATAACCCCGCATAGGAATCCGTAAAAAGACTTTAAGCTATCGATATTAAAGTCGGAAGTGTCAATGAACCTTAGCTTTCTGTCCAAATCGTGTATGTGATTTCTGTCTCTGTCAATATAAACCACACTGCCATTTGACTTCTTTCCTGCTTCATTTGCCATGTCGATCATTAGCTTTGTCTTACCTGATCCCTTTGCTCCTAAAATAAACTTAACCATTTTAATTACCCCCTAACATATTGTTTATATCAAGTTAATGTAATGAGCATATTAGGCACGTTGCATATTTATGTAACTTTTCAAACCCGCAGCTACGAATAAAAATCTTAGGCTATGCAAAGCCTAATTCGTTAGTGCATTTGGTTTCTTATGTTTAGTTTTATTAGATATTCTATAAATATTCTGATTTACCTGCTTATTTTTAGAAATAAGTTGTAAATAATTTGTCACGTGCCGAAATTCGCGACGCCCTCATCCAACTTCTATTGTTCCTTTGTGTTACTTAGCGTTATTAATTATGGTTTGGCTATATAATCTATTGTATATGTATTGTATAAATATCAGTTTGACATTAATATTATAACCATTTTTTTGATATATTATAATAAAAAAGAAATTTTCTCAAAAATTGTCTGATAAATTTAATTATTTACATTATTTTAAACCTTTGAGATAATATTAATAGCTTGTACAATTTGTTCCTAGTTGTCTTGGGATAATACTATTTCATTAGTAGTCCCTTGGCAATTAATATAAAGGGGAAGGAGTAATGCATATGACAAACAAAATTAAACAGAAAAGAGAGGCTCACTTGTGGGAAGCTCTAGTACCAGTAATAGCAACTGTACTAATACTAATGTGGTCAGTACTGGAAGAGAGAGTTCTAGGTGGGGTTACTCTATTCGGATGGGGACAGGATGTCCATATTCCGTTGGCTATAGGCGCACTTATTGCAGCAGCAGTTGCAATTCTTAGACTAGGCTATACTTGGAAGGATATCGAAGAAGGTATTGTCAGCAGTATCTCAGGTACATTACAGGCTATCCTTATTCTTGCAATCATAGGTATGATTATTGGTACATGGATACTTGGCGGCATAGTTCCAACTTTGATTTTCTATGGACTTAAGATTTTGTCACCTGGACTGTTCTTGGTAGCAGCTTGCATACTTTGTTGTGTTGTTTCACTTGCAACAGGTAGCTCATGGACTACTGCAGGCACAGTTGGTATCGCTCTTATGGGTGTTGCAGCAGGTCTTGGAGTACCAGCTCCTATGGCAGCAGGTGCAATAATATCAGGTGCATACTTCGGAGACAAAATGTCACCACTTTCTGATACAACTAACCTTGCTCCTGCAATGGCTGGTGCAAATCTATTCGATCACATAAGACATATGCTTTATACTACTGGAACAAGCTTAATCATTGCGCTAGTTGGCTTTGCAATACTTGGATTTAGCTTTGCCGGCAAAGCACTAGATACAGCAGCTATAGGCGAAATCCTCGATCTTATGAGTGCTAATTTCAATATCAATCCATTACTTCTAATAGTTCCTGTACTTGTTATAGTAATGGTTGCTAAGAAGGTTCCTGCTATACCTGGCTTATTTGCAGGTACATTATTAGGCGGTCTTGCAGCGATAATTTTCCAAGGCGCAAACATACCAGCTGTATTGGAAGCTATGCAATATGGTGTAACTTCAGAGACAGGCAACGAAATACTTGATACTCTCCTTACAAGAGGCGGATATCAAAGCATGATGTGGACAATATCACTTATTATCGCAGCTTTAACCTTTGGTGGGGTTCTTGAAAAGACAGGAATGCTGGAA
The DNA here is from genome assembly GCA_937976095.1 of uncultured Clostridia bacterium. GTDB lineage: Bacteria > Bacillota > Clostridia > Lutisporales > Lutisporaceae > CALGKJ01. The sequence continues at coordinate 8,149 of CALJSV010000189.1, forward strand.
ACTATAGCAAAGAGAGTATTAAAATTTGCTACAACCACCGGTTCCCTTGTTACAGCAACTGTATTAACAAGTATGTTTACGAATATACTTGCAGGAGACCAATATCTTTCTCTAGTATTACCTGGAAAGATGTACAGAGATGAGTACAGAAAGAGAGGCCTAGCACCAAGAAATCTATCCAGAGCACTTGAAGATGCTGGTACTCTTACTTCACCACTTGTTCCTTGGAACACATGCGGTGCTACAATGTCAACTTATCTCGGAGTTCCAACTATAGAGTATATTCCATTTGCATTCTTAAATCTTGTTAACCCAATAGTATCTATAGTATTCGGTTATACAGGTATTACAATGATGAAGTTGGAAGATGATCCATCAGCTCCAGAGTATAAGGGTAAGAAATAATATTAAAAATAATACCTCAGCTGCCATGCAGCTGAGGTATTTTGTTATATTGTAGTCAATTCCTTTGTGAAATTATTAAGCCTTAATGCTCCTGACTCGGTAACTACTACTATGTCTTCTATTCTTACTCCAAATTTTCCGGGCAAGTATATACCTGGCTCTATACTAAATGCCATTCCCGCCTCAAGTATAGTGCTGCTCTTTTCAGATATGTAAGGATTTTCATGCACCTCCATACCTATTCCATGGCCCGTGCGGTGTATGAAGTATTCTCCATAGCCTTTAGAAGTGATATACTCCCTTGCCGCAGCATCAATTTCTGATGCTGACATTCCAGGTCTAACAGCATCTATCGCCTTCTGCTGAGCTTCCTTCACGGTGTTATATACCTCTACATATTCGTTAGTTGGTTTACCTATAAATAAGGTTCTTGTCATATCAGAGCAGTAGCCATCAAATATACCACCAAAATCCACCACAACAGCATCACCCTCAGAGATAGGCTTGCTTCCGGCCGTATAATGAGGCAGCGCACTATTTGAGCCTGACCCTATAATAGTATCAAAGGAGGGTGCAGAAAGTCCAACCAGCTTCATTTCCTTTTCCAGCATTTCCTTTATTTCAAGCTCAGTCATTCCTGTTTTTATACTGGCAAGTATATTAGCTAGCGCTTTGTCTGCCAGCTCTCCTGCTATTTTCAGCTTACCTATTTCTTCAGGAGACTTTTTGACCCTAAGCTTTCCTACCAGATTGGATGCTGGTTTAAAGCTCGTGCCTTCAAACGCCTTCATAATCTTTTCAAAGCTGCAAAACCACATTGTGTCTTCAACTGCTATACTTCCACCATGCAGACCATATTGCTCTACTACTCCCAAAAGAAGTTCAGCAGGATCCTGCGAATCATCCCAAGCTAGCAGCCTGTCAAAGCTTGCTGTTTCTCTTACCTCCTGCTCATAAAGCTTCGGAACAATAAAAACAACCTCATCTGAAGCAGTAAATATTGCTGCCAAAAATCTCTCTCCCGGAAAGGTATCGAAACCGGTCATGTAATAAAGGTTTCCGGATGGACTTAGAATTGTTGCCTTGTAGCCTTCTTCTCGCATAAGACTTACCAAGCTTTTTTTCCTAGCTTCATATACACTCATTTTCTACACACCATCGAAATGGTGTTCACCCCCTCTTAAAAATTTTAATTGTAAAATTACTTTGCCTACTTTAATAATTACCAAATCAGCCTTCAACCCTATTTCTTCCGCTGTGTTTTGCCTTATATAGCATAGAGTCTGCTATTTTAAAGAGCTGCTCGATATCAGATATGTTTTTGCTATAACCAGCTACTCCTATACTGACTGTGCAGCTTAAAGGCTTAATATCCTTAATGGTATAAGCACTAGCCTCTATAGCTCTTCTAATCTTGTCTGCCACAATCAGAGCTGTTGGCAACGCAGTACCAGGAAGTATTACAGCAAACTCCTCCCCTCCGTACCTTCCAACTATATCACTGACCCGCAGACTTCTATATATGATATTTGCTACATTCTTTATGATTATATCTCCAACATCATGTCCATAGGTGTCATTAATATTCTTAAAATAGTCTATATCCAGCATCAGTACTGACATATCTCCGTTATTTGATACCGCAAAATCATACTCCTGCCGCGCCAGCTCAAACATTCTTCGTCTGTTGTTTATATCAGTCAAAGGATCTACATCTGCCAGCTTTTTTGCTTCTCCAAAAAGCTTGGCGTTTTCTATAGCGCTATTTACTGCTTGCTTTAAGGAAACCAGGGTTTTTACACGTGCAGTCAACTCATTTTTTTCAAAGGGCTTTATAAGGTAGTCATTTGCCCCTACATTAAAGCCTGCGACCATGTCTTTAACCTGATTTTTTGCTGTAAGAAGTATAACTGGCAGATCATATAGGGAATGCTTTTCTCTAAGCTTTTTACATACCTCATAGCCGGACATCTTTGGCATCATGATATCAAGAAGTATTAGATCATATTTATTATGCTCTATTTTGTTGAGTGCCTCTAATCCATTCTCCGCAACATCAAGCTGATACTTTTGCATTGATAAATAGTTGGTCAGTACTTTAATGTTGATTTTCTCATCATCAACAATTAAAATCCTAAAGCTAAACTCATTCTCATTTAAGTCATTTTCCATGTCTAAATCATCAGTATGCCTTATATCAATATTTGCATACTTATCACTTATAGTGTTTGTTGAGCTTACAGCCTCATTAACTGGCGGAGCTTCGTCCCGACTAATATTTACCGGGAGAGTAAAGTATACCTTGGTACCCCTTCCCAGCTCAGATTCAAGCCAAACATTACCGCCATGCAGCTCAACAAGCTGCTTTGTAATGCTAAGTCCAAGCCCAGTTCCTCCAAATTCTCTGGAGATCGATGCATCCACCTGTTCAAAGGACTTAAATATGGCTTCAAATTTATCCTTAGGTACTCCAATTCCGGTATCCTCCACACAAACCTGTATAAATCCATTGACTTCTTTAGCTGCAACCCTTATATAGCCTTCCTTTGTAAACTTAACAGCATTCCCTACCAGGTTATACATAATCTGTTGAACTCTATTTTCATCTCCAAAAACATATTTCGTATCTTGTGGAATATCATTAATAAGGCTGACCTTGCTTTCAGCAAAGGTTGATTTTATAACTGTAATAACTACATTTACTGTCTGACTAATATCAATGCTTCTTTTTTGGAGCACTATATCTTTATTCTTTAGCCTGGAGAAATCCAAAATATCATTTATAAGGCTTGCTAAGCGTCTTCCACTTGAGGAAATCAAACCCAGGTTTTCTTTTGTTTCCTCTGATAACTCACCTGTCGCTCCATCTATTAAAGACTCGCTTATCCCTATAATACCATTCACAGGTGTTCTAAGCTCATGGGATGTGTTTGCTAAAAACTCATCCTTAACTTTGTCCATGACAATAAGTCGTTCTGATAGATCCTCAACACTTTTAAATGCATGTGAGAATCTCCTGGCTATTACAAGGGACTGAAAAAATATGAACACGAATAACCCAAATGATACAATGTAACCAGAATTGTTGGCCTGATTAAAATACATGATGTCGTTAATTATAGTTGCAAATAGCACAACAGATCCTAGGAGAACTATCAATGCCTCCTTTTCTCTATTAAGCACCGCCTTCAATACTATGTAAATCATCACATATACAGCATTTACAATTAGGAAATACAGATAGATATAGAATACCGTTCCATAGAAAACCATAGGTGTAACCAGAGTCATTATAAAATATACCGCATTGACCACCAGAAAGCCCTTTATTATTTTTTTTGATACATATTTACTGAAGAGCTGTGCTTTAAAACAAGTATAGCAAAATGCTGCTAATGGGGCTGTTCCATATAATATAGCTGAGCCAAAGTAATATGGTAAATCCGGATACAAGTATTCTCTGATGTTTTCCCCCTGACTTGCCAGTCTAATTCCAATTGATATACAGAATAATCCAAAGTACAGAACTTCTTTATTCTTTTTCCTGAAAACATATAGAATAAAGTGATAAAACGCCATTATAAAGCATATTCCAAATATACCTGCTTCGTTAATGATTTTATAGATGCGGTTTTCGAATATTTGATTTACGCCAGCTAGCTCAATACTATGTGCAACACCACTTTCAGGGTCGATATAATTAGAAACCTGCAAGACTAAATCAAGCTTCCCCTTATCTGCCTTGAAGCTCTCGCTTATAACTGGTGATATAAATGGCATCCAATAGCTGTTAGCCTCTAAGACTCCTCTTTCTGCCACAAGCTTACCATTAACCCATAGCTTATAGGCAGCTGTAATGTTTGGAATATTTAAAGCTAATATTTTATCAGTTTCATCAGTCAAAACACTCATGGTATAAGTAGCGTAACCAAACCTTGAGAGGCTATCCTTCTCATATTTGTGCCAGTACAACGGCAGATAGAAGTAATGGATATCATTAATATCAGATAAAGCTTGCTCATGGCTAATAAGCTTATTCCAATAAAACATCCATTCCCCGTCAAGCTTGACAATCCCATCACTGTCAAAGCTCCATTCCCTCAAATCCATTACCCCTTCTTTAACCTTCGGCAGTACACTTGGCTCTCTGACAGCACAGCCGCTGATTAATATCCAGAAAAGCATAGTGGCAGCTAGAAGTATAAGCCTTTTACTTTTCATGGTATCACCTCAATAAAAACAAATAATATATAAATAATAATTATACATAAATTATGATTTTCCTCTATTTTTGTAACACATATAAATTTTGGGGCTATGAACTCTTAATTATTCAAATAGCTCGTCCATGAGCTTAGTAACTTTTTCTGCACGGTTATCTGTGTCCGTCCTATCTATTTCAATATTGCTTTCATCAAAGACCAGCGTATCGCCTTCCTTAGCCTTATCAGGCAGTAGGTTTCTAGGTACATTAATAATAGTACCTCCCTCAAGTTCAACTATTCCATAGTCCCCTTCGAATCTATCAATTATTCCTTTCATAAAAGCTTCCTTTCTTAATTTGCTGGCTTGCATTTACTGCATGGGGTATACCCTTCAGCCTTTGCATCCTGCAGTTTTATAGGTTTTTTACTTTCCGAAAGTGAAGAGCAGCCCTCTTTGTGATACTTTTTACCTGTTTGCGTTACATATACAGTTGTTTCTCCTTGAGGCTCACCTAACTGATTTACTATATTAATCTTACTCCCATCAGTTTTCATAACGATATTTCCATGAACATCTGTCCTTAATATTTCTGCATTTCTTTCCTCCAGCCTTTTTAGGGCTTCCTCGTGGGGATGACCATAGTCATTCCCCTTGCCTACCGAAATGACAGCATAATCAGGATTAACTGAGTTAATGAAGTCTTTTGTAGAAGAGCTCCTGCCACCGTGATGTCCCACCTTGAGTACATTTGAATTTAGATCAAAACCTGAATCAAGCATTTCTTTTTCTGATAACTTTTCTGCATCACCAGTAAATAAGAAAGATACATCCTTAAACGAAAGCTTAGCAACTGCGGAGTATTCATTTAACTCACCATATTCCTCAGATGCTGGAGCTAGGATTGTAAACCGAAGTGTATTGTCAGCAATTATTTCAACCCCAGCCTTGGCTTGTGTTATCTTCAAACCCTTATCCTTTATAGCCAGCAGCAGGTTTTCATAGGTTTTTGTATTTGCTGCTACACGGGGCATATAGACCTTTCCTATTTTAAAGCTTTTAACTACCTCTGCCAGTCCCCCTATATGATCCTCATGGGGGTGCGTTGCAACTAGATAATCTATAGTATCTATACCTTGGTTCTTTATATAGCTTACAACTAAGTTTGAATCATCTCTGTTTCCACCGTCTATAAGTGATATCTCACCGTTAGGCAGCTGTATAAGTATGCTGTCTGCCTGACCAACATCAAGGAAATGCACTATCAGGTTATCCCTTACACTAAGCATGGTTCCCGCTTCTTTAGGGCTAAAGCTGCAGGAAGTCATTATCAATAGGAGTATTAGAAATAAAACTGTGTATACTGTCTTTTTCAAAATACCTCTACCTCCATAAAGAATTTATATCATATTCTATTCGAAAGACCTGACATTTATCGTATTTTAAGTTTAAATCTGTAGCTTTAATAAATTTATAATCCACATTATAACATACCAAACCACATATTACTATTTATGATACTAGAGCAAAAAAAATCTGCCCTTAGGCAGCATCATAATCCTTTATTTCCATAGCTTCTAGTCATGTACGGCACAGCATATATTTATAAAAGTACCAGCTTTATAGGTTTGTAAAGCTGGTACTTTTTTAGCACAATTCTATTTGAGTACAAATAACACAACCACGGATAAAGAAATGAAGAGCCGAACCATATGATGACTGATATTTATTCTGCCATATAGCTTGATCCCATTGCTTATCGCAGCGATATGTATGAGTACAAGCCCAGTTATAGCAATATACTCTGCTAAAAACAAATTATGTGCAGTTGAAATAACTACCAGCAACCCTCCAGCAAGCATGAGCAAGCTTGCCCATGCTTTAATTTTCCTTTGCTTTAGTTGTAGTATACCCGCAAGCATAGTTAGGCTTCCATAGATTATACTTATTATTAATAGTATTGAGTTAACAAAATTCATACCTTACCCCCTAAACATCCTTATAATCGCCACTGTTAAAAAAGTATCCCAGTTCAAGCAGCCTATTCGTCTTTTCAATCATTTTCTCCAGCATACACTTAACTTGCTTAATATCCTGCTCTTTCCTCACGATATCCTTATATTTTTCCTCAATCACCTCTAAGCAGCCTTTAATATTTGCTCTACTACTCTCATCAAGCCTATCATTTTCTTCGATATTCTTTCCCATAGCGAACAACAGTTTGATCTCATCCAAGGAAAAATCCAAGCTCTTGAGCTTCTTAATAGCCAATACAGCTTCAAGGTCCTCTTCGCTATAAGAGCGCCTCCCTTTTATCCTATGAGGCTCTAACAAACCTATTTTGTTGTAATATCGCAGTGTGTCGATAGTAATTCCTGATTTCCTAGAAAACTCTCCAATTTCCATTCTCATCCCTCCATGGTAAGTATAAAACATGGAGTTAACTCCATGTCAATAAAAAATATGTATCACATCTAAGTGAGAAGAAGAATTTGGCGATGTTCTTTATCTCTCGTTCTTGTCAAGTATGAAAGAATGTTATAGACGCATATCATCAAGTGTTCTGTTCTTATAAAGCCAAGCTGCGAGTATTATCATCCAAAACCGCATTCTTTGAACTTGAAGCCCAAAATTTCAAAGCAAGGTGCATGCTCTTCGACTATTTCTTGAAGAAATATTCTTGCATCTTTATTGGACATCTTTCTTAGGTATTCAGTTACCTTAGCCGCTATAAAAGGAAAGTCCCTATACATTTGCCTAAATCACTAGTTTCCCTTCCAAAAGAGGTGCTGCTTCAAAGCTAGACATACCTAGCAGATTATCGGCAATTCTTAAGTGTGCAATCCATCTCGCCATTATTGTACCTCCGTTGTTTATCCCATTGCTTCTAAATTTCCACTTTTTTAAACCCTGTTCCTTTTAGCAAGTCAATTTGTGTATCTACTGCAAGTGGTATGTCAAAATGGTAAAACCCCCTTCAATATAAACTCTACCATGTTTAAGAAAAGAATAGATTTTCCTATACAAGGATAGCTACAGCTACAAGCCTGTCCCACAGCCTAAATCCAGCAGCTTAATATTAGGCCTGCCATCAGGTATCTGTTTTGCTATTTCATCATAAAACACCATTAAATCAAGCTCTTCTATCATATGATAATCGTATTCTCCAGCACGGCTATCAAAAAATTCACTCATGCTTTCCAGCTTCTTTTCTGTCATCATTACCACCTCATTCTCAGTGTTTATTGGGTCATTTCTTAATTATTTCTTTGATACAAATCTCTGAACTGGTCCTGGCCAGTCTTCTTTTCTTATTTCTTCATAACTGCCTGATGTATATTCTGAAATTACCTTTCTCCAAAAATATTGTGCTGGCTTATTTTCTTCTATTTGTGCTACCTGCCACTCTCCCCGATGCATATCAAACAGCTTATGAGCAGCATAAAGCCCAATACCGTTGTGTCTATATTTCTTCAAAATAAAAAACTCACACATAGAGTGATACATTTCAGCAGAAAACTTGCTTTCATCAGAAAGCTTGCTTTCTGCACATACTTTACTCACTAGTGCAAAGCCAGCAATTTTATCATCTACTCTTATAATATAGGGATAGCGCTCTTCCTCGGTCCAGTAATTGTCTAGAAACTTATACCCATATAATCCATGTTCGTTAACGTCCTCAGGATCAAACTCAGTGAAGTCATAGTTGTACAGCTCTAGCAGATTTGCAAGTACCTGCTTATCCTCATATTTAACGGTGCAAATTTCAATTTTCATTAGCTTTCATTCCTTTCGCTTATAGCCTAGATGAGTTTATTATTATCAATCAAAAGGGGCGAAGGTATCCTTATCTGGCATATGCACACATTTTGAGCAATTCTTTTTATATTGGTAAACACATAAACCCACTCATTTCTATGCTTTAATTATATTACATAACTTTTTTGTTTAACATAGAAAATTCGAGTTAATGCTTTTATTGGAAGACTTCTTCTAAAGTCATTTTTTATGGTATTATTCTCATACTGAAAAAAATAGGAAATAAGAAAATCTTCTTATTGACTTTGCTGAAAAATCTCGTTAAAATTATTTTATCGTTAAAATTTATTTATCGTTAAAGGAGGTTTACACATGCAATCAATGGAGGTTACCAGAAAAGTAGAAATTAAGGATTTGTTTCGTATAAAAAACTATACCCTGCTGCTATTTGCAAATCTAATATCACGTTTTGGGGATTCTGTAGATAGTATTGCATATGGGTGGATGGTCTATATTTTAACCGGCTCTAAATTACTTTTGGGTACTTTATTTGCAGTTAATGCACTTCCAAACATTTTATTGGGGCCCTTTGCAGGAGTAATGGCAGACCGCTTCAGCAAGAAAAAGTTGATTTTTGTCGGTTTCTTTGGAAGGGGGATAGCCGTTTCTCTTACTGCTCTGCTTTACTCACTAGGACTGCTGGAGCCTTGGCATCTTTTCGCTTTTACAATTTTCAATTCGACACTGGAAACTTTGACTATGCCGGCAGCCATGTCACTTTTACCTATAATACTGAAAAAAGAGGAATTCTTATCTGCCAATTCCTTTTCCTCATCTGCCTACAAGTTAGCTGAGCTTTTTGGTACAGCTACAGCAGGTTTAATAATCGCAACATTAGGTATTTCCGGGGCAATTCTTCTTGACGGTATTACCTTTTTTGCAGCTGCTTTTATTATGCTGCTTATTTCTGTTCAGCATATACCAATACAAGTGAAAGATATTGGAGTAAAGGGGTATTTACTTGATATACGTCATGCCTTCAATTTTGTTAAGAGCCAACACTTGATTAGAAAAACTTTATTATTATTTGCTTTGGTAAATTTCTGCTTAGCACCTATTAATGTACTGATGCCTGTGTTTGCCAATGATGTCTTAGGGGGTGGACCCAATGCAATAAGTTTCATGGGAGTATCCTTACTGGTTGGTATGATAATTGGGGGTGTAGCGCTAGGACAGTTCGGCTCTCGTTTTAAAATAAGCAGATTAATTATAATAGGCTTGCTATTCTTCGGAGCAGCATATTCAATGCTAGCCTTGCCTGGATATGTCATACCACTAGGAATATTTGCAAATATCACTACCTATGCCAGCTTTTTTGTTATGGGATTACTAATACCTGTAATCGCTTCACCTATGCAGGTATATATAATGCAGAACACAGAAAAAAGTATGATGGGAAGAGTTGGTGCTTTCTTAAGTATGATAAGCTGTGCTGCTATACCTATTGGCGCTTCTCTTACTGGTATTGTCAGCGAAGTGCTTGCACCCTCTATTATTTTTCTTGCCATGGGTGGTATAATAGTATTAATAGCTGCAATGCAGTTCTTTAGTAGAGATTTTCTGAAGGTATAATATTTAGCACTGCAGCTCAACGAATATCAAAGGCATGGTGGAGCTTATGGAAGAAATCAAATATTTGACTACTATAGATGAGATCAAGGCTATAGCTGATCCATACAGATATAGGATAATAAATTGCTTTAATAGCCTTGAAGTACCCGCTACTGTCAAACAAATTGCAGATAGGCTGGGGGAAGTACCAGCAAAGGTGCATTATCATGTAAAGGTTCTTGAGAGACTTGGCTTTTTGGTACTTCATCATACTGAGGAAATAAATGGAATAATCGCAAAGTATTATGAATTAACTGCTCGTCATTTTGAAGTTAAATATGATCAGGATGATGTCATTGCAAAAGGACTGGTATTGTCAGAGGTTCAGAAAGCGGTTGCGAAGCTTTATTCTGGGAGCAAGGATGTTTTTTTTGATGTGCTGGAAAAGCATAAGAATAATAGAGAAGTAATTAAAGGAGTCTTCAGCACTCAGGAAGTATTTCTGACCAAGGATCAAGCTGAGGCCGTGTGTCAGTATATAACTCAGTTTGCTGAGGAAAACAAAGAAAGGGATAGCAACAACAAGAAACAATACCACTACTTTTTTACCCTGTTTAATATGGAGGCTTAGAACTCATGTCAAATAACCACAATATGCATCGCGACAATAAACAGATTTAGCTGCATGACAACTATCGTCAATTCTTTTTATTTCTTCGCCTCACAAAATATAAATAATAGATTTAATTTTCATATTATCCCCCTATTTCTTATAAGCATCGAAGAATGTTTTCTGTCACTCGATTTTATCTTCTCTGTTTCAATTGGCTGTATATGCCAGTCCTCAAGCTGTGCATTCTTCTTAACTCCATTACCTGATGTTAAAGGTTTAAAAACACCATCCTTAGTTAGCTCAGTCTGTTTCCTAGTTGAAGCCTAGTGTCCATATAAATCTTTGAAAAACTTCGAGCTAGTCTCTCCATTCCAGCTTATACTAATAGCCTCTCCAAATTTATGTTTATTGAAGCTTGTGAACCGTCTCAAAATATACTCATTCTAACTTAATAAATTCCTTTCCA
>CALJSV010000190.1 GCA_937976095.1 uncultured Clostridia bacterium
GCCAATGGAAAAAGTGTTTTGGGCTTATTATGGAGGTGGTATATCATATTTTAATTCTATTAATTACGAAGGAAATATAGGAAATCCCAAATCAATATCATATTTTCATAAAGCGCTGAATGCATATAACGCAGCTAAGGATGAAAGTATTAATCAATATATTTCTGAAATATATTATTATATGGCAAGTGTTTTTCATGTAGAAGAGCGATACTCTGAGGCTGTAGATAATTACATTATGTCTTTAGAGTTAGAACCTGAAGATGTGGCTCTAAATTCTTATGTAGCAACCTGCTACATAAACTTAAAAGAGTTTGATAAGGCATACGAGTATTTGATAAAAACGAAAGATGCAGGAAAAGACCTAGAAGCATTAGCTGGCTTTTTATTCTACCACACAGAAAAAGGTGAATTTGAAAAGGCACAAGAGTATATAGAACAAGCAGAGCAAAAGTATAAAGATACACCGATGCTGGAGTATTATATAGCTAACTATTATGAAAAAAGTGGTAATATAGATAAGGCTAGAGAGATGTATGCTGATATTTTTAAAGATAATCCAAAGACAATTCAAACTTTGCGTAATCAGAAAATAATCGAAAGAATGAATATAGATGTAACCGCTATGAAAGAGCAGATAGAGAAAGAAAAGCAGGAAAAGTACGGTTTGCTGGTGTTTGAAAACAGGTAGCCGTACTGGTTTTAAAGGATAAGGAGGAGCGGCAAAATGTTGTATAAATTCAGCTATGATTTTCCCGAAGCTAAGACAGTCTCACTTGTAGGTGATTTTAATAACTGGGATAAGTCTGTAAATGTTATGGAGAGGGATGAGAATGGAAAGTGGGAAGCTTATGTAGAATTACAGCCAGGAAGGTATAGGTATAAGTATTTTATAGATGGTCTATATAAGCTTAATGATCCTTATGCAAACCTTTATATCCCAGTAGATAATGGTGAGATGCTGTCACTGATTATTATTGATGATAAAGGGGAAATCCTGGTCAATAACCAACAGTATTCAATGCAGCTTGATAGATATGTGCTATGGGACAAGCAGGATAGTATACCGGAGCAGCAGGGGAAAAAGTCTTTCTTGGAATCTAGCGAGAAGATTTTTTGTCTGCTTGAATTTAGTAAGGTTACTGGAGTGCACTCTGTTGCTGCAGTATGGTATGCCCCTGATATGAAGTACTACCATATGGCAGAGACTTTTCAATGGACGCCTGAAGGCAAAGAGGGCGAGCCTTTAGAACTAAATTTTTTTATAAATGTTAGAGAGCAAAAAATACCAACAGGAAATTGGATCCTAAGGATATATATTAATGGAGGCTTTGTTTTTGAGGACAATTTTATTATAAAGCCTATTTCATATTCTACAAAAAGTCTTTACTCCATACGAGCCTGATAAAAGAGTAAAAATGCAATTCGCGGATCACTCTAAGGTTATAGCTAACTGAAGGAGCGGTCTTTTAATTTTTTGCTTATTATGAGAGACATAAATCGCATGATAATTTTGTATGTAGCTTAAGAAGGCTGCATTATAGCTCTATGCATATATTGTCAAATTCAGTCCAATTATATATAATATATAGAATGAATGGACAGAAGTGATATTTATGGAAAAGCATAAATAATGCACTTGTTTGCGTGCTTGTACATACATATATAGTGAAGGAGAGGCAAAGGATGAAATATATTGAGGTACAGATAACAACTACAACTGAAGCTGCAGACGCTGTCTCAGAGATGTTTTATGATCTCGGAGCTGCAGGTGTGGTAATAGAGGATCCAAATGACCTTATAATGCATAATAAGGATGAAAAAAGCTGGGATTATATCGAGGAGGAGCTGGTTGCCAAGCTAGGAGACGATGCGAAGGTCAAGGGATACTTCTCAGAGCTCACTTACGACGAAGCTATGCTTGCAGAAATGAGAGCCAGACTTGATGAGTACGCTTCCTTTGGACTTGATAAGGGCAAGGGGGATATAAGTACTGCTGAAGTCTATGAAGAAGACTGGGCAAATGCATGGAAGCAGTATTATAAGCCTGTAAAGGTAGCAGAGCATGTAGTGATAAAACCATCCTGGGAGGAATATGCTGCTGAGCCGGGAGATGTCATAATAGAGCTTGACCCCGGAATGGCCTTTGGAACAGGTACCCACGAAACGACAGTAATGTGCATAAAGCTTATAGAAAAGTACATTAATAAGGATACTGTAGTGTTTGATGTAGGCTGCGGCTCGGGAATACTTGGAATAACTGCAGCGAAGCTCAATGCGAAAAAGGTGCTTTGTGTAGATATAGATGAAGTATGCTGCAAGGTTTCAAAGGAAAATATAGAGATAAACCAAGTGCAGGATAATATTGAAGTCAGGTGTGGCAATCTTTTAGACGTGGTACAAGAGAAGGCTGATATGATAGTTGCAAACATAATTGCAGATATAATAATAGGCTTTAGCGGTGATGCTGCAAAGGCTATAGTGCCCGGAGGAGTATTTATTTCCTCGGGAATAATAAAGGACAGAAGAGACGAGGTTCTGGAGGCTATTAAGCAGGCGGGCTTTGAGATACTTGAGGTTATGGAAATGGGAGAATGGTGCGCGATTGCTGCCAGTGGAAAAAATGCATAGGTTTTTTATAAAACAGGATAACATATATAATAATTGTATTTCTATCGACGGCGAGGATGTACAGCACATAGCGAAGGTCTTAAGGCTTCGCCAGGGTGAGGAACTGACAGTCTGTGAACAACTGGGTGCAGATTATCAGGTAAGGATAGAGGAGATTGAAAAGCATATTGTAAAGACAGAGATTCTTGATAAATACCCGTCTAAAGGTGAACCATCAATTGAGGTCGTGCTCTACCAAGGCATACCGAAATCAACGAAAATGGATCTTATTATACAAAAATGCACAGAAATGGGCATTTCAAGAATTGTGCCTGTTTCTACAGCCAGAACGATAGTTAAGCTGGAGACAGAGAAGGACGAGAAAAAAAAGGTCGAGCGC
>CALJSV010000191.1 GCA_937976095.1 uncultured Clostridia bacterium
CATGGATACAACTACTTTAGCTCAAAAATTGAAGATCCACTGCAAACCTTAATAGAAAAAACCTTTGAGGAGTATACCTTCTCTCTCGGTCTACCACGGGACTTTATACTATACACTAAGTATCCCTTCCACTTTCATAGGCTTCTAAAGTGGGTATATGCAGATTATCAAAACCGGGTTCCTTTGTGCAAAACAGGCTGGAAAAGCTGGGAAAAGTATAGTAATCTGAGCAAGCAAATATATTATGATAAGGTATTGAAAAGCAATTATGTTTGCCTTAAGTGCGGTAATAGGATACCGAATAATTCAGAGGTTAAGGTAATAAAGTTTTTCTCAAACCAAACTCATCATGTATATGTACATCGTAATTGCGATGCACATAAGTAGCAATAGAGCTATTATTTTGCCTGCTTTTTGATTATCAGATAATCCACGCCTAATGCAAGCTGACATCCAATGATATAGCAGATCAAATCACTAAAAAGAAAGCCTCTGCCAAGAAGCAAGCCGCCAATTGGACTACTGCGAAAGGCGTCTAACCATGGTGTGTGATACAACTGGCTAAGCTCAACACCCAGAGAAAAGGCTATAGCAACAAATATCAATGCTTTTGGTGAGCTCTTGTAAAATACAAAGGCAAAAACCAGATAAACCATAGCTCCCCATAATACATCACCGGCATATAGATTAAAAAGTCTTGGCGTCCAAGGAGAAAAGCCTCTTACAGTTAGACCTAAAAGGATTGTAAACACTAATAAAACAAAATATAACACTCTACTTCTAGGCTTAACCATGAGTTTTACCTTCCTTTAAGTATTCTATAGCCAACTGCTTTACTTCTTTTATATCAAGCTTTGCAATTTTACTAACATCAAAGGAACTCTGAAGCTTTCTAATAAATTCACAGCCAAGATAATAGCCTACATCACTTCGATCTTCAAAGCTATTCCAGTCTCCATAAAAATCCTTTACTGATAGCTCATTCATAATGCAATCAAGATACTTGCTGCATATATAGCGGTGTTTCTCTTTACACCAATTAAGCCAATTGTCCTTGTCTTGATTATAGTGTTCATCATCTAGCAACACCTGCTCATACCTCTGTGCAAAGCCTTCAATATATAAACGCCATGCTGCCTCGTCACCCAAGCTATCAAAAGCCTTATCCAAGCACTCATTGCTTCTAAGAACACTATGAGCTACGTGACACAGCTCATGACATATAAGATGCTTTATACTTTTATCCTTCTGCCAGTTAAGCTCTACAATTTTCTCTATACCGAGCAATACCGCCGCCTTTTCATTATAGGATGTTGCCCAACCAGCACTGTTGCACAGTCCATAGTATAAAATTATATCGATATCCTCTTCTAACCCAAATGTGGTTTCTATTTTTTCTCCTATTGTATTAGTATTGAGCATTATATTATCATGTGCTTCACAAATCTTATCAAGCTTGCTCTCCAACAAAGGAAAGGACATATTTATAGCTATATCAACCCAGTCATAGCCATCCGAAGCATAATCGGCTATAACTTTTTCCTTCAGCTCAGGGTATTTATCTATATACATAAGCCAGCAATCTAGCTTTTCGTTATCATTTTTACCTAAGAAGCATTCATAGAGCTTTTGTATCTCATCAAATGTATCAATAATCTTTAGCATACTACACTTCCTATATATTGCGTGAAATAAAAATTATTGCGCAAAATTACAATGTTTTCTTATCAAAACACTTAAATAAATCCAGTCCATATTCAGCATAGCCAAGATCTACTTCCCCTACAAATGCATAACCACAGCTTTCATAAAGCTTTATTGCAGGTAAATTATTGGTATATACATCCAGTCTAATAGTCCTTGCAGCTTTTGTCCTTGCAAGCTGATCTGCAAATTCTAATAGCCTTCTAGCTATCCCATATCTTAAAAACTTAGGATGAACTGCCAGAGTATGTATTACCATAACCTCTTCCCCTTGCTCATCAACCGACCACTCAAGTGTCTCATATCCTCCGGGCTGCTTGCTATTTAGTATTATGGTACCTGCAATTTCTTCATCAAGCTTAGCAATGTATAAAGTACCTTCCTCAATTCCTTCTAAAGCAGTTTCCTTCGTGGGGTATATATTTTTAAGCCATCCGGGATAGTTTATCCCTCTCGCAAGCTCATCGTTCAAGTCATCATATAGCATGGAAACAGCCAGTAGGTCACTAGCTTTTCCTAGCTCTATCGTTATGTCTCTCATCTTTCATGTCCTTTCTTTTTTCAAATCTACCTATTCCCAAAATGCTTATCCAAGAATCCTAGAATCTTTTGTGAGTATTCAATATCTCCTTCAGGAGCCATAAAGTGGTCTTTATGGATGATAAAATGCAGATCCCCTTCCCTTGACCAAGTCTCTACATGCTGAGGCATTTTTTCTGCAATTCGTTCAAAATTCGCATATGGAACCTGCGAATCGTCCTTAGAATGCATTATAAGTGCAGGTCTATCACCTAGCTTTTTTATTTCATTCTTAGGTGAAATATTATAGCTGCCAAAGCCAAACTTTACAGCGCTATACAGCTTAACAAAAGGCTTCTGCAAGGTCGCAAAGAAGCTTGGAGCACCCATATTTACCATATTATCTCCAAATACATCCTCCCAAGCCGAATAAGCCGATAAGCTTATTAATCCGTCTATTTCAGGTATCTCACCTATAGAGTTTATTGCAACTGCGCCACCCATTGATACACCAAACACAACTATAGGCACATCCTTATACTTGTCGCTTTTCTTGATGTGCTCAACAAGAGCCTTTACATCCAAGTATTCCTTATAGCCTAATGCTATAACGTTACCATCGCTTTCGCCATGTGCTCTAACCTCTAAGAGTGCACTTGCATAGCCATTATCCTGAAGCATTTTTGCATGGCCAAAATATGCTGTAACTGACGGATTATGAATACCTGATAAAAATATTACAACAGCCTTAGGCTTATCTACATATACATCATATGCAACTACGTTAAGACCGTCCTCAGTTTCAAGCCTAATCTTTTCTGCAGTCAGTCCATATTCCTCGGGCTTATAGGTTTCTTTATAATCTACATGCATATTTATAAAGTCCTTCATAATTAGAGGCGGAACTGCTGTCATTATTGTAAGAGATATTAGTACCAATACCAGAAGCACAGTTAAAGTGACTCTCTTAAGTTTATTACTCTTTTTAGTTGTCGTCCTACCACTAGCACTAAATGTATAATCGAATTTCATATATTGACCTCATTTCTTTTTTAAGTTATTTCAGCTTAGAGGATTTATAACCATATACCCCAAGGGAACCAAAGATCACTAACAGCACAGTAGGTATAAACCAAAGGCCTACTCCTGCTTTTTGCATTGCTGAAGAAAATATTTGACTTACTGTCAAGTATAGAAATACAAAAAGCACCTCTATTTTAAGTATCCTCAGAAATTTTGTCAGTAAGGTAAATTGAGGTAAAGCATTGTTGGGTGTTATTGTGACAATATAGCTATAGGAGTCCGGTCTTTTTATCTGATAAGAAAAGGCTGCATATATGCCGAACACTAATACCAGCTGAACAACCAGCATATACTTGCTGCCATAGCCATCAGCCTCACCAAATACATTAAAGTGAGTGGGTATGGTACCGGGAAGCCTAAACCAAAAACCAGCTATAAGGAATATAATAATAGCAACTATAGCTTTCGAAATATTGTCCAGGAGCTTATCAACCTTAGTAACAGGAACAACTACACTTTTTCTATCAAACTCATACATATGCCCTTCCCTCCAGTCTTCTTATATCATAACACAACTGGAAGCTCACTTCCAGTATACGTCATTACCATATTGGTTTTCGTAATCCCCCAGTGTCCAACCTTGGAGACCAGACCCTTTAAAAAACTAACTTCTATTTCTTATATAGTTTTGACACCTAGCAACCCATAGCTGCTCATGTTCCTTCTCACTTACAATTTTTGTTTCTAAATCTCTAATTCTATAAATACTATTGTCATAGCACCAACTAACAAAAGTATTGTATAATTGTTCGTCATAACTTTCTGTTTCATAGTAGGCATACAGATACTGAAACCCCAATTGATGAGCTCTTAATAGCCTTGTATGACCATCAATAGCTACTATATTATCTTTGATCTTAATTACAGGTATTATTATATCAGCTTCCTTCTTTATCCACTTAGATAATCTTTCCAGCTTATTTATGTTTACTGTTAGCTGGCTTGGTTGAATTGAATTTATATCAATTCTAAATAACTCAACGGATGGCTCGATTTCCTTTGTATAAACATTCTCTTCGCAATGTGAAGACACAAAGCTATTTTCTACTATGGCTTTTATATCTACCTCTTTAGATGGATTAAATAGTTTAATTTTTTTAATAAAAGGGTTCCAGTATAAAAATTCTTCTAAAAAAGCTTTCAATAAAGGTGTTACATCTTTAAACTCAAAAAATGATGTAAAGTCAACCACCGCTTCAAAACAATCTTTAATAATAAAATCTGCTATTGCAACAATGTTTTTATCGCTTGATATTGCCACAAAGCTAGTATTATGATCTAAACTTTCTATATTGCTTATATACCTTTCATATTCGCCATTTGCTCTCTTAATCACTATATCTTTCATATCTATACTCATTATGCTCACTCCTTATTTTGCGGTATTTATACAGCAATGCGGCTAAGTACGTCTCTAACCTTCAAATATTGTTCATAGACTATTTCCATTGCTTCAGGACAAAGTTTATTCATACTTCTCTCGATCTTGTTTAGTACCCATTCTTTTCCTTCATCAATTCCCATCCCATGTTGAACATAAGCTAAATGTAGTAATGAAGGAACATTAAACACATGAGTCATCGCGTCTGCACTTGCAATACACTCTGCTTCTTGTGATAATTTCTTCATTGGAACACTACCCCGGTGAGTTATGATACAATCCTTCACTTTTTGAATCTTTTCTTGAGGATAGTTGAATTCACCTAGAATTCGTTGTGCCTCAGCTGCACCATATATATGATGTTCTTCTGCCATAGTACTATCTTTGATGCCGGCATAATCATGCAATAATGCAGCAATCTCTACTATTTCTGTATCTGCATTTAATTTCTCTGCCAATAACTTTGCATATTTAACAACATCTACTATATGATGAGACCAAATACCATACCCGAAGGCATTTGAATTACTCTTACATGCATTTTCAACAATTATTTCTATTTCTTTTATCATCTTTAAGTACATAGATTTATTCTCCTTCAGTTAATCTACTACAGAGTTATGCTTTAAACACTGTTTTTCTAACTCCTCCAATTTAAATCTGATACTAACAATATATGGTGAGGTTAACCAGCTAAATTTTACACTTACGCTTTTCTACTTCTTCTTTCAGAAATGGTTGTATATCAGGATATGTAAGATCATTAGGTAGATCTTCAAATAGTCTTACTTCCACTATTTCTGATTCGCCTAACTCTCCAAAATCATAGATTTCACAGTTGAATAATCTCCCATAACTAATTGAACTTCCTCTTTCAACTGAATAGTCACATATTGGAGCTAGCTTATATTTTGTTGCTCCGGTTTCTTCTTGCAGCTCCCTCTCAGCTGTTTTATCAATGTATTCTCCTTCTTCTCTTCTTCCACCAGGTATTTCCCAAGTTTTTCTTTCTTTATGCCTTACTAAAACTAATTTATCGTCATATACAGAATTTATCACTGCATACTTCAGCAATTCAGAATCTATCTCTTCCAGTTCATAAAACCTTACTTTCATTTAATCCACCACCAACTTTATATTCATACAACGACCTGTCGCTCATCAATCCATTGTTAAGTGATCCAAAAGGACAAGTCTCCCAGAGTTGTTTTACCACTTGCATCAATTCCTACAATGATAGATTTTCTCCATAATAATCTATTAAGCTCCTTCTCTATTAGTGAGCAGGGTGTCATGGCGCACTTTCCATGACCTTACCAAGCAATTGAGGACACGAACTGAGTCTGATTCTTTGATACACTAAAATCCACTGGTCAGCAGCTTGCCAATATCAAGAATATAAATGCTGAATGAATGTGGGAAAATATTGCTATAAGACGTTTTGCGCGTAATATTATTATCGCCTATAATTCGTCTACTCTAATCAAAATACCAGTCATCGCCATTCCTGCCTTCAACAAGGTCTTTTTAGATGCATGATTGTAATACCAACATCCTGCATGGATGCTAAGGTTCTTACGTGATATTTCAGCGATCAGTCCCTTAATGGTTTCAACTCCATAACCATTGTATCTTTGATCTTCTTTAACCATTATTCCAATTGAGACCATTTCCTTGTTTAAAGTGTGATATTCTATATTACCCAAACTTACTAATTCACCTTCAACATAACCCAAAAGTAATTCTTTTCTATAAATCTTATCTTCATAGCTGCTTAAAAAATCGCCAAACACCGATTCAATCATTTCCAAATCAGATGGACTAGCTTCTTTCATTACAATATTTGTTGGCATACAATTTCCAAGGAACTTGAAATTGTATGCATGCTTAATTATAGTATAATTCCTTCTTATAATTTCTGAAATCATTAATGAATCAGTTGTTATTGTAGAAATTCCTCTCACTTCATTAAAATTTAATACCTTGTCCAAGATTCTTTCATATAACACTCTATACCTATGTTCAACATATAGACAAGATAATTTATTGCTGTTAGTAATAGAAAACACTCCTATAACCTTTTCACCCTCTATTATTTTATAAAATGTACCTTTAATTATTATATCTTCAAAAAAATCATCACATCCACCACTCAATTCTGAAATATAATTGTATAAATACTGTTCTACTTCATACATCGTAGTT
>CALJSV010000192.1 GCA_937976095.1 uncultured Clostridia bacterium
TTTGAATGAATCTGAAAAAGAAATATTGGATTCTGTAATTATGAACTTTGGATGCTATAGCGGAAAAATATTAGAAAAAATGACACATATAGAGAACCCATGGAGGATAACTAGAAACGGATTAAGAGATGATGAGCCTTCTGATAGAATTATTTCTAAAGATTTAATCAGTAAGTATTTTGGTGAAATTGCAAGTAAATATAATATGCTTAACATTTCGGATATTCAGGACTATAGCGTTGATTTATTTAAAAAGATTTATTAGATTACTTCTATAGAAGAATATTGACTTTAAACATAAGCTACAACCACATACCAGTTTCACAATCATAAAAAAACATTCCAATCAGCCTAAATATATGGTATAATTTTCATATAGGCCACAGGGCTAAACAAATAAAAATACGAGACCATAAGGTCCCATATAGAAAGTTAACTTACTGGATTCAGAGTAAGGGCTTTTCTATATGGGATTTTTGTTTTTGTTTAGGAGGTGGAGATATATTAAGAAGGGACTTCATAAAAAGGCGCTTAAACTGAAGATAATGCTTGTTGCAGGAAGCATACTGCTTGTACCCCTTATACTTCTGTCGTGCACTGTAATTCTCTTTATGTCTATGTTTGGTGGTGATGATATAGAGGCAATGAGAGCTATTGAGATACCGGGGGAGTACCTGATAAAGGCAAAGGCTTCAGCAGATGCTAGGCAGCTGGACTTCATAAAGCTTCTGGTAAAGCTTACATCACAGACTGGACTTAGCAGTGAGGGCTTTGATGATGCTGCACTCGAGAAAGCTCTGAATGCATATGACAGCTCCTTTGACAGCTTAGAGAGCACTCTATATGACATATATCTTAAGAGCTATTCCACTCTAAAGGTGTCGCCCATACCCCTTCAAACCCTGTACACAGTTAAAGTGAAGAATATTGAAAACGGTGAGAAGGTTGAGATAACCAAGGCAAGAGCTTGGACCTATTCTCACTTTGATGACTTCGGAGCTGACAGGAGCTATGGCGGTGAGCGGAGGCATCTTGGCAACGACCTTATGGCAGAGCTTGGTACTCCTATAGTCAGCATGACAGACGGGGTAGTGACTAAGATGGGTTGGGATGAGCTGGGGGGCTGGAGGCTGGGTATCACAGATTCAAACGGATCTTATTGGTACTATGCACATATGCTTAGCTACGCAGCTGAAATATCTGAGGGACAAAGTATAAATGAGGGCACAGTTATTGGTTATGTGGGAAGTTCTGGTTATGGGTCTGAGGGGACTACAGGGCAGTTTGAGGACCATTTACACTTGCAAATAGGGATAATAATAAACGAGGGTGATAGTGAGTTTACGTGGATAAACCCATATCCCATAGTAGTATTTATGGAGGCAAACAGAATAACGATTGATGAAAGTAGGTGATAGGTTGTTAAAAAAGGTTTTTCTGGCTATAGGCAATGAGGAGCTGGAGAAAAGAATAAGTCAAATGAGTGGTTTTGAGATTGCAGATAAGGAAAGAGATCTGGAAATGGTAAAAAACCTTCTGGAGTTTTTGCAGGTGGATTGCGTTATAGTAAACAGGCTTCTGGATGAGGATGGCAGCATGCTTCTGGCGGTGGCAAAGGAAGCAAAGCAATATGGGATAAAGATAATATTGCTCATGGACAACTATGAGGACTACACAGAGAAAAAGCTGATAACACAGCTGGTGAGCTATGAGGTTTATGGATATATCAAGCTTGCCGAGCTAAGTGAGGACAGCCTGCTGAAGCTTATAGATGAATACCCTCCAAGGTTTGATTTTAACCTTCTAAGAGATGCGTCAGAGGAAGCTGATACAGTAATAGAAAGTGTAGTGCCCATAGGCTTCAAGAAGCTCATCCTCACAGTGTGGGACAATGCAGAGTTTGGCTGTGAGCTGGCATATATAGCTGCAAAGCATACAGATCATAAGGTGCTGCTAATAGACCTTGACCTGCTTGCCCCAAAGGCAGATATGATTCTTAATGTGCCAAAGCATGCAGAGGGCATCAAGAGTCAGGGGATATTTACTTCATCAGGTTTAAATATTATCCTGGATTCCATAGATAAGGACATATTCAAACCAGAGCTTTTCTATGAAGCTGCTGTGAAAAGAAAGGAAAACAAAAACCTTCATGTACTAACAGGCAACTACAAGCTAGAGAATTATGAGTACTACAACAATGAAGGACTAGAAAAGCTGATTGAGTATGCTTACAGGAGCTTTGATCTTACAATACTGTTGGTAAATAGATCTATTTATGATGAATTTACCTTCAGAGCTCTTGCAAGGTCTGACTATAACTTACTCGCAAAGAATGCGGATCTTCCAACAGTAAGAGAATTCAACAGGTATGTGGTGCTCCTTAAGTCCATGCAGCAAATACCTATAGAAAAGACTAAGCTTGTGGCGTTTGAGTACATAAGGGGCTTGGATTTAGAGCATAAGCTGATTAAGGAGCTGGTGGAGAACAATTATATAGGTAGTATTGGATACAGCAAGCTGCGTAGGATGTATCGAAATAAAAGAGCTCCATATATGAGGCGGATGGAGGACAGCACAAAAGCAGACTATTTTAGAGTGTTGGGCAGCTTGAGAATTACAGTTAAGCGATCCTTCAAGGATATAATAGGAAGCAAGCTAGGCAGGTTATTTAGATTAATTAGAAAGCCAAGGAGGATAAAAAAGTATTTTGAAAGGAAAGGAGCTTAAATGGGCGTTGTTAAATCACTGCATGACTGTAGTCTAAATGCAAATAAGATAATTGTAGCGGATAAGAAAAGTCTTGATATTAATGCGCTAGTCACTAATATAACCTTTGATATACTTCGTGAGGACCCTCAGACTGTAGCGGAAGTAGAGAATGGAAACATGGAAAAAGCAGTACTCGAAAAGGCAGTAATACAAAGCCTGGATAAGCAGAAGTTCCAAGTAGGCTTATCAAGGGATGAAGTTATAGAACAGGTTTTTAACTATATGTTTGGCTATGGCATACTGCATGAGCTCATAGAAAACGATGATGATATAAGCGATATAGATTTTACTCAGTATAACCAAGGAACAATCAAAAAAAATGGAAGGAGATATGAGCTTGATATTAGCTTTGGAAATGAGAAGCTTCTGGAAACCTACTGCAAACTAATAGCTATAAGAAATGGGGGAATACTGAACGAAAATGATACCCACTGCAGAGTGGCTGATGAAAAAAGAAGGCTGAGAATCAATGTGAGTATCAGGCCAAGGAATATATCAGGACCTGCAATAAGTATAAGAAAACACAGGAAAGACAGCTACACGCTAAATGATCTGGTAAGACTTGAGATGATAAACGAGGAGATAGCAGAGTTTACATATAGGATAGCCAGATCGGATGCATCACCAGTGCTTTGTGGCAAGGGTGGCTCGGGTAAGTCTACTCTGGCAAGGGCAATAATAAACAACATGCCTGAGCTTGATAGGATACTAGTTACAGAGTCAGACTCAGAGCTATATCCAGATAAGCCTAACTGCATAGTGCAAAGGATTAAGAAGCTAAACGAAGGAGGAGTAAAGGTTACTCTTAGGGACTTAGTAAAGGATGGCTTGACAATGTCCCTTGATACCTACTTTATAGGGGAGGTGGTAGGGGATGAGAGCTGGGAGTTTATCAAGGCAGGCTTTACGGGACATAGGGTGGGTACAACGATACACACTTGGAGCTCTGCTGATGTTTTTCCAAGACTGCTGACACTAGCAAAAGGAGCTGGCACAACAGAGTCAGAAAAGATTATCAAGGAAATGATGGCGAAAAGTATCGATATAATTTACCATATGAAAGGCTTTAAGGTAGTTGATATTTGCGAAGTGCTTGGCTATGACTCAACACAGGACAAGTTCCTACTAAATCAACTGTTTAAGTTTGATATAAGGGATGAATATGAGGATGAGCTAATTACAGGAAAGTTTGTAAAATGCGGGGACATAGGAGAGCGACTGATAAATAAGTTTGGAAGGAAATGCTGATATGGTGCTGATAATAAATTCTATGGTAATCATAGTACTGACATGTATACTGGCATATTTGGTTATAAGTCAGGTTGAGCTAAGTAGTATTACAGGCTATATCAATAACGGAATAGATAGGATCAACGATAAAAACGAAGATCGCAAGCTCCTAAGAGAGGTTAAGAGACACACTAGGACAATATCAATAAAGATGACAACAGCGGAGAAGGCAGAGCTTTTTCTGATTGATAAGTCGAACATAAGAAGATATATACCTTTTATGAATTTCTACGTGCTAATAATCATTTCGGTTGTAGTGTTTGGACTAACATTTGCACCTGTATACGAAATACTAAGGTTTGTACCCTCGGTAGTGATAATTTGTTCGGTTTTGTCAATGATACCCTACTACATACTAGACATCATGGGGAAATACAACTCGGATAAAATTAGAAAACGACTATCTTACTTTATATCAGTACTCCTAAAGTGGTATGCAGTAAAGGAGGATATATTCTATGCTTTTGAAAAGTCAGTAGACTCAGGCATAGGTGAGCCACTTAAGACCTATATAAGTGATATGGCTGTTCAGGTCAAAAGGGGAATGGACCCAATAGAAGCTCTTGATATACTAAAGCTCAAGGTAGATAATGAGCAGTTTAGGGATTTTATAATCAATATTAAGCACTGTGTCAGAAGAAAGGGCAATATGCACATACTTCTGAGCAACATGGAGGAGCAGTATTACAAGCTGGAGGAGGAGTTCAACAGAAGAAATATTTCAACCTATAGCGATAGAATGTGGGTTGTAGGCGTTATGGCAGCTGTTATTGGTATTGCATGGTACTTGCTTAAAACTCAGCCCAAGGTATATCAGTTTTATTTGGGTACTATACAGGGCAAAATGCTTCTTACACTATTTACAGTAATGTATGCCCTTGGCTGCTACTTGTTTATTAGCATAACTAAATTTAAGCATTAGAGAGGTAAATATGGCAGAGTTTATTAGCTTTTTAAGACAATATATATTTTTCACAGCTGCTGCATCAATCCTCAATCTACTGCTGATCTGGGCATTAGCAACTCCGATTAAGGCAAGATTTAAGGCCAACATTATAGATGCAAAGGGCGGTAGAGGTCAGAGTAATACATATAAAACTTATTTGGATTTGGTGAAGAGGTCTATTAGAGAGTATGACAAAAAGGATAAAAAGCTGGGCTATTATAATAGCGTCAAAAAGAAACTGAAAATGTCTGGATACAGGGGTGAATATGCAGCAGCCATATATATTGTTGCTAGGTACCCAGCTATGCTGATACTTTCCATCTTGACCTTGCTTTCTACATATCCAAATATCAAGTACACAGTATTTGTAGTTCTATATACACAGCTGCTATTTGAAATAATTATTAGACGAAAGA
>CALJSV010000193.1 GCA_937976095.1 uncultured Clostridia bacterium
GAGCGTCTTAACCGCACCTTTAAAGCTTCTTATCGTGTTACTTGCGGCTACGATAACTTTGATGGTGCTAACTATGCTCTTGCTCTTTGGGTCGCCTACTACAACTTCCTTCGCCCTCACAAATACACAGATTGGTTAAAACCTCTTAACGAAATTGAGTTCTTAAATGCTTCTGATAATATGCCTGGTAAGTGGCAACTGCTTATTTACCTAGGTCAGAAGACTATCATCAATCTTCAAAATCAACAGAAATCGGATGCATTCTGTTCTTAGATTTTTGAGCCTGAGGTTCTTCTCTAGCCATTAAAATCTTTGATTTTGATTTACCCTTGATGGCATTACACAACAATGCTAAAATGCTGTGATTGCGACGGTGAAACTAGCTCTGCTCTTGAGTTTCTTCGCCGTCGGTAATTGTCTCAGAGCATTGTTTTGTCATGCGGTCAAGGGTGGCGGCCGGCACTCGCAAACCTTTCTTTTTATCTCTTTCGCCTTTTCCAAACCAATTTTGCTATACTCGCTTTTTTCATAGGCTACTTTACACTACCATTTTTTTATGCCCTTAATCATATTTCTTATATATCGAAATATATTAGAGGCAGATTAGTAATTGCTCCGATTTAACTAAGGTTAACTCTCCGTTAAATCTTAGTTAAATTATCACATATGCTGCAGCTTTTGTCTCTGTAGCGATTTACTCTTGTATATAACAATTTAGTCAAGATAAAATATTACTTAAATATACAGTAATATTTTGCTACAAAAAAATACAGAACGTATGCTTTTCACATACATTCTGCACCTGGACTCTTTATTAATCCCTATATATCTCGCTTCTTAAATGGAAGCCATCACGTATTATCGTGCTTTCAATATTCTTACGGTCAACCGCTATAGGCTCCAGCAGATAATATTTTACATTATGCTTTCCATCATTTATATACTCGGATATCTCTAAATCCTCTTTTTTTACAAGTTTAACAGCCATTTCGATAGTAGCCTCTGCCAGCTTTTCTATGGGCTTATATATTGTCATCAGCTGTGTACCTTCAATGATCCTCTGGCAAGCAGTCAAATCTGCATCCTGCCCAATAACTGCAACCTTTCCACTTAGCCTGTGCTCTGATAAAGCTTCAACAGCACCCTCTGCTAAACTGTCATTACCTGCTATTATGGCATCTATTCTCGTTCCCTTTTGCAATGTATCGTCTACTACCTTAAAGGCGTACTCCTTTAACCAGTTAGGAGCCCATTCTTCAGCAATCAGATTTATTTTTTCACTTTGCATAAGAGGCATCAGAACCTTATCATAGCCTTCTTTTATCATCTTCGTGTTGTTATCGGTTTTTGCACCATTGATAATCAAAAGATTCTTTTTACCGCCAGCCTGAGTAATGCGTTTTGCCATAAGCTCACCGACCTTAACATTATCAAAGGTTATATAAAGGTCTACATTGGCATTTAAAACAAGCCTGTCATATGAAATAACTGGCACTCCCTGTTTTTTTGCCAGTTCAACTGCATAAGCTGCCTTATACAAATCATTTGGCACAATTATCAGCACATCTATGCCTTGCTCAAGCAAATACCTGACCTGCTTCAACTGATCCTGATCATCATTGTTTGCATTTTGTACAATGATCTCAATACCAGCTTCTTGAGCCTTTGCCATTACAATATCTCGATCCTTAATCCACCTTTCTTCTTTAAGGGTTCCTAAAGAAAAACCTATCTTGATCCTATCTGCATTTTCAGGATTGATCTGCTTATCATCATATGCGCTTAGGTTAGGAGCATTTACAGTCTTTGCTATCATAACTCCTATAACAAGCAGCAGAGTAAAAAGAAAAGCTATTATTAAATTTTTAACTAAATTATTTTTCAAGCAAATCACCTCGTGTTATATATGCTGGATCTGTACTCTGTTGGCGTCATCCCTGTTACCTTTTTGAAAATTTTACAGTAATAATTCGGATCATTATATCCGATGTTGTGGCAGACTTCCTTTATACTTAAGTTGCTATTCTCCAAAAACCTCATGGATTTCTCAATTCTCAGCTCAGTCAAATAATCTACAAAGCTTTTTCCTACCTCGTCCTTAAAAATCTTGCTAAAATAATGATAGCTTAGATTTACACTTTTTGCCGCACTATCTAATGTTATATTTTTATCATAATTTTTGTCCAAATAGCTTAATACATTTGGAATGATTCCATCTATTTCGCTCTTTCTTTGATTCTCTACTTCAAAGGCTAAATCAGATAGATACTGCAAAAATAAGCCCTCCAGCTCCTCATATTTACTTGCTTTTAGTATACGCATTATATTTTCCTGCTTGCTCTTTGCAAAATGTCCAAGCTCAAAGGGCAAGGATTTTTCTATTACAAACTGCATATCTATTAGCTTTGATTTGATTTTATCTATATCTTCTCTATAGTTGTTGGCTAACCACATAAATATTTCTTTAAAAACCTCTCTGGCTCCTCTTAGATTACCAGTAAGTATTTTATTAGCAAACATTCCTTCAAGATGCATGGGATAGCTGTCCTGACTTGTGTTTGAGGGATTTATGTCCTCAAAGTGCATTACAGATTGATCGCTTGGCAGGGATGCTGCCATATAAGCCTCGTTGAAGGACTTGTTTATATTTACCAAGTCATAGCTTCTACCAATCCCTATTTTAAACTTAATCTTCGAGCTGAGCTTTGCTTTTTCCATAAGCCTATTTGCAAGCTGTATAGAGGCATTCCTTGCTTCATAGCCATCAATAGCTTCCGCTTCAACAGGAATAAAGGCTGATATTCTATCCAAAAGTGGATCTCCTATAAGACAGGGGCATTGACGCTTTAACTCAAACCTAAAGAAATCATATAAGGACTGTTTATCAAGACTCAGCTTTATACTATCCTCTTTAAAGCCTCCTTCACTCTGTTCAAGCAAAGCAGTAACTGCATACCCCTTCCTTATGCTCATTTTGAAAATATCCTCATAAAAACTGATATCTCCTACTGAGCCTGAATTATAAAGAAAATAGGATATAAACTGCCCTTCTATGCATGGCACCAGTCTGCTTATCCTTTCTTTTAGCTCCAGCTCTCCCTGAAGCTTTCTCCTTTTTTGAGCAATCGCTTCACATAACGAGTTTATGGTTTCTATGACCTTATTTTTACTGATAGGCTTAAGCAGATACTCTGAAACGCCTAAGTTAATTGCTTCTTTAGCATAGTCAAAAAAATCATAGGCTGTAAGTATAACAAATACAATCTCACTATTTACGGCTTTAATCTGTCTAATTGCCTCAATACCATCAATTCCCGGCATGTGGATATCCATAAAAACGATATCCGGCTTTAGCTCTATAGCCTTTTCTATAGCTTCTCTTCCGGTTGATGCAGTTCCTACTACTGCAACATCCTTTATGTTTTTGGTTACAATAAGCTTTAATGAGTCTAATACCAAATACTCGTCATCAGCTATCAACAGCTTCAGCACTGCTTTCCACTTCCTTGCTATTTATTTTTACCGTTAGGGGTAGCTTTAATGTCACCTTTGTACCGGCTTCAAGCTTACTTTCTATACTAATAAGCTCACGGGGGTCCTCAACATTATATAAAATTTTAAGCCTTTGCATAACGTTGCTTATTCCTATTCCCGTAATATGCTTTTTTTCGACCCCGATATCTTCATTAAGATTAAGAAGGGCTTGAATTCTATCCTCATCCATACCCATACCATTATCTATAATCTCAATAATCGTATGCTGCTCATCCTTTCTGACATTAAGATGTATTTCTCCATCTCTTTCAAGATTCTGAAGTCCATGTATATAGGCATTCTCTACTATCGGCTGTACAGTAATTCTGGGAATAAGTATGTCAAGTGCATCCTTCTGTATATCTTCAAAGTATTCTATACGACTGCCAAAGCGAATCTTTAGGATCTGCATATAGTTTTTTACGTACTTTATTTCTTCACGTAAAGCAACCAGTTCATCAATATTCTTAAGGTTGTATCTGAAAATGTGAGCAATATTACCCATAAATTCAGAGGACTTGTCTGCCCCTTCCATCATTGCCAGTTGAGATGCGGCATTTAGGGTATTAAACAAAAAATGCGGGTTGATTTGCGATTGCAAAAACTTCAATTCTGCGTCCTTTAAAAGACTCACCATTTTCAGATTTTGCATTTCCTGCTCTTTAAGTCTTTTTTCAACCTCAGCCTGACTCTTAAGACCCTCGATATAGTCGCGAACACTGTTTGCCATTTTTATAAATGCACCTGCCAGGATATCTGTTTCATCACCGGTGTGAGTTTGAGGTACCTCAATATCAAAGTTTCCTTCAGCTATCTTTTCTGCTGAATGTGATAACTCGGTAATTGGTTTGGTTAGACGATAAGTTGAAGAAACAGCAATATAAAGATTAACAAGCACCACTGCAATTATTATGAACAAATTAAGAAACATAAGGTAGCTCATGCTTCTATTTATGCCTTCATACCTTTCCGAGCCGCTTCTTAATTTGCTATCTAAAAGCTTATTATTATATAGCTTTATATATTCACTTATCTCATTCGACCTCTGAAAATACGAGATATACCTGCTGCTAATTCTTCCTCGCTTTGCCCTAACTGCATTGTCTGTTTCTATTAGTAGCTCATCTATCATATTTCCAATATCCTTCATCAGCAGCATGTCATAGTTATAGTTTGCTGCTCTGGGAATCTGGCCTGACGTTCTTTGAAGATTATTGTAAAAAGTATAATAGTTAAGCAGGTTTTCTGAAGAAGTAGTCGTCATGTACTTTTCAAGCTCAGTCATTAGCCCGTTCACATCATTATTCAAATTGTTCAAATACGCATAGCCTGTTATGATATTATCTGTGTTTTTTAAGACTACCCTTGAATTATACAAGGAAAAAACACTTGTTAAACCCAGTAATGCTATTGTAGTTAAAAAATAAACTATTAACTTTTTTCTTATCCCCAAAAACTTAAGCATTTCTAGCTTCATAGCAGCCTCCGCAAAACATAGATTATAAAAGTTTTATTTTTCTTTAGCCTCGTCAGCTTCGTTCTTGTACAACTCAACATTTTGTCTTGTTATAATCTTTACCTTTGTATCTATAAATGTAGGAATGCTTTTTCCATCCTTAACATCTATCATAGCTTTTACACTTTCATAGCCCATTTTAAAGGGGTCACTTATAACTGTACCATAGATAATCTCTTTCTCTATATATCTTATTATCTCCGAGGAGCTACCATAGCCTACAAGTACTATGCTGCCAACCCTGTTCCTGTCAACAATAAGCTGAGCTGAGCCTAGTGTATCTGCTGAGCTAAAAGTAAATATTGCATTTATATTATCATTACTTTCAAGTATTGTCTGAGTAATCTCCTCTGCACTCAATATCCCCATTTTTGAAGTATAGGTTTTTACTATACTAATCCCAGGATAATCCTTTAGAGTACTTATAAAGCCGTTCATCTTTAAGTTATGCTCAATGGAGCTTTGATCAAGATCATTATTTATAATTACTGCTACTCTTCCTATCCCTCCTGTTGCTTCAATCAGCAGCTTAGCTGCCTCCTTACCCAATACGAAGCTGTTAGTACCAACGAAGGCATATCTCTTACTTTCACTTTCATCATTTTCTATTGTAATCACTGGTATACCCAAATCATAAGCTCTATCAATTATTTCTGTAAAGTCCTTACCATTTGGTACATGGGTTATAATCCCATCCACCTTTGAAGTTATACCAATATCCAAATATTTATATTCCTCTATTGGGTTATTAAATCTTGGCGCCACATACTCTATCACAACACCATTTTCTTTAGCTGATTTTTCTGCACCAAGCTTCACCTCATACCAAAACGGATCAACAGAATTTTGTGCTATAA
>CALJSV010000194.1 GCA_937976095.1 uncultured Clostridia bacterium
GAGCATCTAAATCTTAATGATTAATGCTAAATGTCCCGGGATAAAGCAATTCTCGGGACATTTTTATGTCATTGATTGGAATAAAATAACCTATAAGTAAAACAATATGATATAATAAATAATTATAGTCACACATAGAAACTTATGTTAAAATGTAGCGTGACTTATATTGTTTGTTTGGAGAATTGTTTAAAGGAGGAAGTTCTTTTGAAGGAGAATGGAGTACACATAAAGAATGTACTTCCTGGCAGCATTGCAGAGGAGCTTGATATAGAAGCAGGAGATAAGCTGATATCGATAAATGGAGCGAAAATAAAGGATATACTTGAATATAAGTTTCTGACTACCGATGAGTTCCTTGAGCTTGAGATAGAAAAGCCTAACGGAGAGGTATGGATACTTGAGCTGGAAAAGGAGTATGACGAGGATATCGGGATTGGCTTTGAGGGAATTATTGATAAGCCGAGGTCGTGTCACAACAAATGCATTTTTTGCTTTATAGATCAAATGCCGCCCGGAATGAGAGACACACTGTATTTTAAGGACGATGATGCAAGACTGTCCTTTCTGCAGGGAAACTTCGTGTCTCTCACAAATCTTACCAAGAGCGATATTGACAGGATTATAAGATACAGGATAAGCCCTATAAATGTATCTATACATACCACAGACCCTGACTTGAGAATAAAAATGCTGAACAATAAGAACGCTGGCAGGGCACTTGAATACCTGGAAAAATTTAAGGAAAACGGTATTGAGGTTAAGGCTCAGATAGTTCTTTGTCCGGGAGTAAATGATAATGAAGCACTAGATAAGACCCTTCTGGATCTTTCGAAGCTTTATCCGGAGGTAAACTGCGTTGCCATCGTGCCTGTTGGTATAACCAGGTACAGGGAAGGCTTGTTCCCACTTAAGCCCTTTGATAAGCTGACTGCTGCAAGCACGATTAGTCAGGTAGAAAGCAGGCAGAAGCAGTTTTTAGAAGAGCTTGACACTCGCTTTGTGTTTTTGTCTGATGAGTTTTATATTATAGCAGAGAAGGAGCTTCCGATTTATGAAGCTTATGAAGGCTTCCCTCAGCTAGAAAATGGAGTTGGGCTCATCACTTTGTTTAGAGAAGAGCTTGATGCAGCTCTCAGGGATGTAGAAGAACAAAGCGTTAATGGTCATAACAGCTACTTTATTGTAACGGGCGAGTATGGCGGTACTATCTTAGCTGAGGCTGCTGAAAAAGTCAGACAGAAGCTTAAGGGTATAAGCTTAGAGGTAAAAGCTATAAAAAATGATTTTTTTGGTGAAACTGTTAAGGTTTCTGGACTGCTTACAGGTAGGGATATAATAGAACAAATGAAGCCCATACTGGAAAAGCATCATAAGAATAGAATTATTCTGATACCAGATAATATGCTTAAGGATGGAGAAAATATCTTCCTAGATGATATAACCTTGGAAGGGCTGGAAAATACACTGGGAGCAAAGGTTATAGTATGTAATCAGGATGGAAGTGATCTTCTAAGAAATATACTAGAATACAAAGGATAAATAAATTGCGGAGGTGCACAAATGGCAAAGCCAATAGCAGCTATAGTAGGCAGACCTAATGTTGGAAAATCAACATTGTTTAATAAAATTGCCGGTAGAAGAATATCTATAGTAGAGGATAAACCTGGAGTAACCAGAGATAGGATATATACGGAGGTAGAGTGGCTGGATAAGACCTTTACCCTTATAGACACAGGAGGTATTGAGCCTGACGCTGAGGATATCATATTAAAGCAGATGAAGGTTCAGGCGGAGATGGCCATAGATACAGCAGATGTAATAATGTTTGTTGTTGACGGGCAAGAAGGAATAACCTCAACAGATCAGGAGGTTGCTGAGCTCTTAAGAAGAACCAGCAAGACAATCCTTTTAGTGGTAAACAAGATAGATGCCCCTAAATATAAGGACAACATATATGAATTCTACAATCTTGGCCTTGGAGAGCCTATCGGGATTTCGGCAGGACAGGTACTGGGACTAGGGGACCTGCTTGATGAGGTTGTAAAAAGCTTCCCTGAGAGAGAAGAGGAAGAGTATGACGAGTTAATAATAAAGGTTGCAGTTGTAGGAAAGCCAAATGCAGGAAAATCATCATTAGTGAATAAGATTTTAGGAGAGGAAAGGGTAATAGTAAGCGAAATCCCTGGTACTACCAGAGACGCTATAGATACACCCTTTACTGTCGGTGAAGACAATTATGTATTTATAGACACTGCAGGAATGCGAAAAAGAGGAAAGATATTTGAATCAATTGAGAGATACAGTGTAGTAAGGTCTTTGACTGCCATCGAACGAGCGGATGTAGCCCTTATACTTATTGATGCTCAAGAGGGTGTGACAGAGCAGGACACAAAAATAGCCGGCTATGTAAATGAGCAGGGCAAGGCATCTATAATAGTCGTGAACAAATGGGACCTTATCGAAAAAGATGATAAGACCATGGAAAAATTCAAGAAGGATATTAGAAATAATCTTCCTTTTATGGCATACGCTCCTATAATATTTATATCAGCTCTTACAGGACAGAGAGTACATAAGACGCTTGAGCTTGTTAAGTATGTTTCCAACCAAAGCGCTATGAGAATATCAACAGGTATGGTCAATGATATAATAAACGAGGCAGTACTGATGAATCAGCCTGCAATATCAGGTGGTAGACGCTTGAAGCTGCTATATACAACTCAGGTATCAGTTAAGCCGCCTACATTTGCAATATTTGTTAACGATCCTAACCTAATGCATTTCTCTTATGAGAGGTATTTGGAAAACCAAATAAGAAAGGCTTTTGGCTTTGAAGGTACTCCAATTAGGTTCCTGCTAAGACAAAGGGAAAGAGATAGAGACTAAAACATCCGATAAGGGGGAATATCATGAACTATAACTATGCAATAGTATGCATAGCTGCATATTTACTGGGCAACTTCTCAACCTCATATATAGTATCCAAAAAAACAGCGCATATAGATATTAGAGAGCATGGCAGCGGAAATGCTGGAGCAACAAACGTACTTAGAGTTCTCGGGCTAAAGGCAGCGGCTGTGACTTTTATAGGAGATGCACTTAAGGGAGTGGCTGCAGTATTGCTGGGAAGATATTTGCTGGGTGATATGGGAGAGCTTCTTGCAGGTGTATTCGTAGTATTAGGGCATAATTGGCCAATAGTACTTAAGTTCAAAGGCG
Organism: uncultured Clostridia bacterium; assembly: GCA_937976095.1. Classification (GTDB taxonomy): domain Bacteria; phylum Bacillota; class Clostridia; order Lutisporales; family Lutisporaceae; genus CALGKJ01. The sequence goes on from CALJSV010000194.1 coordinate 3,223, forward strand.
GAAAAGGCATTGCATCCACAATTGGAGTTATACTGACCATAAATCCGCTTATTGGTTGTGTGTCCTTAATAATAGGAGCACTTGTAATACTTATCTTCAGGTATGTGTCCTTAGGCTCAGTTATTGGAATTGCAGTGTTGCCTGTAGCTATGTATATATTTAAGCAGCCTGGCGAGCTGATTCTTTTAAGTATTATTCTGGCCGTGCTTGCTATATACAGGCATGCCGGCAATATACAAAGACTTATAAAGGGTACAGAAGCAAAGATAGGTCAAAGAAGCAGCTTAAAGTAGGAGGCGTAAATATTGAATACACAATTATCAGTAATAGGGGCAGGCAGCTGGGGAACTGCTATGGCAGTTTTACTGGCAAAGAAAGGCCATAATATAAAGCTTTGGGTGAGGAGAAATGAACTTCTTAATGAGCTAAGACAAAACAGAATAAATTCAGCATATCTTCCGGATGTTGAGCTTCCTGATAGCATATATGTTACAGATGATATAATTGACTGCTGTTCCGGCAGTGAGGTGGTGGTCATAGCAACACCGTCACATACAGTAAGAGAAACAGTAACTACACTTAGAGGGGCTTTAAATAAGTCTCAGATAATAGTAAACCTTGCAAAGGGTATTGAGAATGAAAGCTTACTGAGGATGTCAGAGGTTATAGAGGAAATTTTTCCTGAAAACAGGGTATCGATAATGTCCGGACCATGTCATGCAGAGGAGGTAGCAAAGGATATACCAACGGCAATAGTTTCTACTGCTAAGGACAGGTCAACAGCAGAATACATACAGGACATGTTTATGACTCCCCGCTTTAGAGTATATACCAACCCTGATATGATTGGCGTAGAGCTGGGTGGTGCACTTAAAAATATTATTGCTCTAGGAGCAGGTATTATTGATGGATTGGGCTATGGTGATAACACCAAGGCTGCCCTTATGACAAGAGGTATTGTCGAAATGGCAAGGCTCGGTGAAGCACTTGGAGCATATAGGCTTACCTTCGGCGGCTTATCCGGTATAGGAGACCTTATTGTTACCTGTACCAGTATGCACAGCAGAAATAGAAAGGCAGGCATAGCACTAGGTCAGGGTAAGAGCCTTGATGAGATTTTAGGGGGCTCCAGCATGGTAGTTGAAGGTATAAAGACTACAAGATCTGCCTATCATCTTGCAAAAAAGCAAGGAGTGGAGATGCCTATTACGGAAGAAATCTACAAGCTGCTTTATGAAGGAGCAAGTGTTAAGGACGCCGTAGAGAACCTGATGATGAGAGCAAGAACCCATGAAATAGAAGATATAACAGTTTTTACAGAGCAGGAAATAAAAAACGGATGGCGATAATAAAGCTTTTTGAGAGTGATATACAACTCAGTTGTATATCACTCGTTTTTTTGTAATATTATTGTGCCTCAATCATATATATATAGAGAACCAAGTCTACTCAATTAGTCTATAATGCTTGCCGTCCGGTTTGCAGCCTGACAGGTGAAAGCAGCTATAAAATATAAGGAGGGAAAAAAGTGGAAGGTTACGATGTATATCGCGATATAGCAGAAAGAACAGAAGGCAGTATATACATAGGGGTAGTAGGACCTGTCAGAACCGGTAAGTCAACCTTTATAAAAAGATTTATGGATTTGCTGGTGCTGCCCCATATAGAAAATGAGTTTAAAAAGGAAAGAACTAGAGATGAGCTTCCACAAAGTGCAAACGGAAGGACAATAATGACAACAGAACCAAAGTTTATACCTAATGAGGCTATTGAGCTGACTCTAAGGGATAATGCAAAATTTAAGGTCAGACTAATTGACTGTGTAGGCTATTTGGTGGATGGAGCTTTGGGACACTTTGAGGAAAGCGCTCCAAGAATGGTAAATACTCCATGGTTTGAGCAGCAGATACCCTTTGAGGAAGCCGCTGAAATAGGAACAAGAAAGGTAATAGCTGATCATTCAACAATTGGTATAGTTGTTACTACAGACGGCTCTGTTACCGAAATTCCTCGAAGAAATTACATAGAGGCTGAAGAGAGAGTTATCAAGGAATTAAAGGAGCTGGAAAAGCCATTTATTATAGTGCTTAACTCCTCAAAGCCTAATTCTCAGGAAACTATAGAGCTGCGTGAAGCTTTGGAAACCAAATATGATACTCCTGTAGTCGTAGTTGATGCGCTTAAAATGGAAATGGATGATCTGGATGCAATACTTGAAAGGATACTTTTTGAGTTCCCTGTAAGAGAGATCAATTTCCATATGCCAAGATGGACTGATTCTCTAGAATTGGATCACTGGTTAAAAAGAGGCCTTATTGACAGCATCAGAGGCAACCTAAACGGGGTTTTCAGACTCAGAGATGTTGAAAATTCCATATTAGGCTTTGATGGCAATGAAAACCTAGATCGCACTTATATAACTGAGCTAAAGCTGGGTGAGGGTATTGTCAATTTATCCATGGTGCTGAATGAAGGACTGTTCTTCAGAATACTAGGTGAAGTATCAGGCTATGACATATCAGGTGACTATCAGCTTATTTCACTTGTTAAGGAGCTGGCACAGTCAAAGAGAGAATATGATAAGGTAAAAGATGCCCTTAAGGACGTTAAGGAGTTTGGCTATGGCATGGTTGCTCCTTCAGTAGAGGAAATAAAGCTTGAGGAGCCTGAAATTGCGAAGCAGGGCAACAAGTTTGGTGTTAAGCTGAGAGCAAGTGCACCATCACTTCATATAATCCGATGTGATATTGAAACAGAGATAGCACCTATAATCGGTACCGAGAAGCAAAGCGAGGAGTTTATCAGATACTTCATGGAGGAATTTGAAAACAATCCAGAAAAAATCTGGGATACCAATATGTTTGGCAAATCTTTATACGATATGGTCAAGGAAGAGCTCCAAGGCAAGCTCTACAAGATGCCGGATGATATACAAGGCAAGCTGCAGCTGACACTGCAGAAGGTGGTCAACGACTCCAAG
>CALJSV010000195.1 GCA_937976095.1 uncultured Clostridia bacterium
TTCGCCTGCACCCTCGCAATCGCTGCCTGTAATTATTGGGGTGTGTACATAAACAAAGCCCTTTTCTTGGAAGAATTTGTGTATGGCATAGGCAACAAGAGACCTAACTCTAAAAACAGCCGAAAAGGTGTTTGTTCTAGGTCTTAAATGTGCAATAGTTCTCAGAAACTCGAAGCTGTGTCCCTTCTTTTGAAGCGGGTAGTCCTGTGTTGAAAGCCCTGTTATTTCAATCTTTGCAGCCTTCAGCTCAAAGGGCTGCTTAGCTCCAGGCGATTCTACTAAGGTACCCTGTACCTTTATAGATGAACCTACTAGCAGCTTTGATACTTCCTTAAAGTTTTCAAGCCCTTCCTCAAACACTACCTGAAGGTTTTTGAAGAAGCTTCCATCGTTAAGCTCAATAAACCCAAATGCCTTTGATACTCTAACTGTTTTTATCCAGCCTGCAACTTCGATTTCTTTATTTATGGATTCTGCAGTCTGTTTATAGATTTGCTTTACCAATGTCTTTTTCATAATAATTCCTCCTGTCTTTTATAAAAAAATAAGAGCCATTCATCCCAAAATTCAAGGGACGAATGGCTCGCGGTACCACCCTTATTGTCATAAATGACCGGCTTATAGCAAAGCATGACTGGCTAACAGCATAATTTGCTCCGAGGTTAACGGTTCGGCTCCGTATAAGCCTAATACAATATGATGCTAAAGTACATCCTATTGGTTCGGTTATCAACTCCGAGATGTTCTTCAATATAGCCATGCATCGAACTTACACCAACTTCGACTCGCTAGAGCATTATGCAATATTTACTCTTCTCTTCACAGTCAATTTTAACTATTGATTGAATTCTAATACAAATTTTCTATTGTGTCAATAGTATTATATCCAGAATATGATGCTTCAATCCAATTAAACCTTTAAGTCTACTTGAATATTTAGTATATCAATGTTTTCCCTTAATATAGTATATACATGATCCTCAAGAAACTCTACAACCTGCTCAGGAGCTCTTCCAACAAAGTTTCTTGCATCCATCAGATTAAGAATTTCTTCTTTAGACATATGGAAGGACGGGTCATTTATAATCAGCTCTATCAGATTGTTGTCCAAGCCTTCTTCTTTAACTCTCTTACTGGCTTCCATTGAGTAAACCCTTATATTCTCATGCAGCTCCTGTCTGTCACCGCCTCTTTTAACAGCTTCCATTAATATGGTTTCTGTTGCCATGAAGGGCAGCTCAAGATCGATATGCTTTTTAATCATTTTTTCATATACTACCATACCAGAGGTAACATTTATCATTATGTCAAGTATGCTGTCAATTGCAAGAAAGGCTTGTGGCACAGCTAAACGCTTATTTGCAGAATCATCCAAGGTCCTTTCAAACCACTGAGTAGCTGCTGTAAAGGCTGGATTCAGCGAGTTTGTTATTACAAATCTTGCAAGTGCACCTATTCTTTCACTTCTCATAGGATTTCTTTTATAAGCCATTGCTGATGAGCCTATTTGATGCTTTTCAAAAGGCTCCTCCAGCTCCTTCAGGCTTTGTAGAAGCCTGATATCGTTGCTGAACTTATAGGTTGACTCTGCGATATGCGAAAGAACACTTAGAACCTGGCTATCTAATTTTCTTGAGTAGGTCTGTCCCGTAACAGCAAAGGACTCACTGAAACCCATTTTTTGAGCAACAATTTTATCAAGCTGCTTAATTTTCTCATGATCACCATTAAATAGCGACATAAAGCTTGCTTGAGTGCCGGTAGTACCCTTTACTCCACGAAGCTTCATTCTGCCTAACTGAAACTCAAGCTCCTCCAGATCCATTAGAAGCTCCTGTATCCAAAGACAGCTTCTTTTGCCCACTGTTGTAAGCTGAGCGGGCTGGAAATGGGTAAAGCCTAAGGTGGGTAAATCCTTATACTTAAGGGCAAACTTAGCCAGATTATTAATTGCATTTATTAGCTTTTTACGTACCAGCATAAGCCCTTCATTCATTTGTATCACATCTGTATTGTCTCCTACATATGCGCTTGTTGCTCCCAAATGAATAATTGGCTTTGCACTGGGGCATTGAAGCCCAAATGCATATACATGAGACATAACATCATGTCTTGTCTCTTTTTCTCTTTTTATTGCTTCATCATAATTTATATCATTGATATGAGCCTTCATTTCATCTATTTGTGCCTGAGTAATATTCAAACCCAGCTCCATTTCCCCCTCTGCCAAAGCTATCCAAAGCTTTCTCCAGGTTGAGAACTTAAAATCATCAGAAAAAATAAAGGACATCTCTCTGCTTGCATATCTGTTGATCAACGGGTTTTGATAAACCTCTGTAGTAGTGTTTATAGACATTAGCTCATACCTTCCTATCTTAAATTTTCATTCACAAAGGCTTCAAATTTATCAAGTCCTGCCTGAATCTTTTCCATTGAGGTTGCATAGGAAAGTCTGATAAAATTATCTGTTCCAAAGGCAGAGCCTGGAATTACTGCCACCTGACCCTTTTCAAGCATTATTTGAGCAAAGTCTAATGAGCTTTTTATTATTTCTCCACAGAATTCTCTTCCTATATAGCTTGTTATATCAACATAAACATAGAAAGCTCCCTCGGGCATAATACAGCTTAAGCCTTCCATTCCTGAAAGTCTCTTGTACATATAGTCTCTTCTTACAGCAAATTCTTTAAGCATATTCGCAACATCATCTTGAGGTCCTATTAGCGCAATAGTAGAAGCATATTGAGCTATAGAGCAGGGATGTGAAACAGCATGGCTTTGAACGCTAGACATTGCCTTAACAAGCTTTTCATTTGCTGCCGCATAGCCTATTCTCCAGCCAGTCATTGCATAAGCCTTTGACATACCGTTAATAACTATTGTAAGCTCCTTAATAGCATCTCCTAGAGCTGCAATACTTACATGCTCCTTGCCGTCATATGTGAGTCTTTCATATATTTCATCAGATACAACATAAAGGTTTTTAGCTACTGCTATATCAGCAATATCTCTTAGCTCCTCTTCTGTATATATTGCCCCTGTAGGGTTACTTGGCGAATTTATTAGTATCGCTTTAGTCTTATCAGTAATAGCAGCTAAAAGCTCCTCTTTAGTCATCTTAAAGTTGTTTTCCTTCTTTGTCTCAACCAGTACAGGAATACCATCGTTAAGCTTTATTATTTCTGTGTAGCTTACCCAATATGGAACTGGAACAATAACCTCATCACCTGCATTTAAAATAGCAGCAAAGGTATTTGTAAGAGAATGCTTTGCTCCACTGGAAACAATAATCTGGTTTGGGTTATATTTTAGTCCATTGTCTCTCTCCAGCTTTTCACAGATTGCCTTTCTGAGCTCAACAGTACCTTGTGCAGCTGTATATCTTGTGAAGCCTTTATTAATAGCTTCGATGGCTGCAATTCTGATGTACTCAGGAGTATCAAAGTCAGGTTCACCTGCACCAAAGCCATACACCTTTATGCCATCAGCAATCATTTGCTTAAGCTTAGCATCAATAGCTAGTGTAAGAGATGGTGCAATTTTAGAAATCTTGTTTGCTACTTTTAAATCCATACTAAAACCTCCAATAAAAATATTATAAAATTTTACTTGTTTTTTTTATTTCTATTAAATTCTTAATCTCAATTAAGCTCTTATAATCAATCCAAACATTTCCCAGTATAGGCTCGTTGTTCACAAAAACACCATGACAATCAGAACCTCCAGTTATTAAGATCCTTCTTGCATGTGCTATTTGAAGAAGCTTGTTTACAGTTTCGTCTGTATGCTTTGTATGATAAACTTCAATGCCTTCTATACCCATATCAAGTATACTTCCTA
>CALJSV010000196.1 GCA_937976095.1 uncultured Clostridia bacterium
ATGTAAGTTAAGGGTATATTTTCAAAATGTTAAGGAAGGGGGAAAGATCTTGAATAGCTATAATGAAACATTAAACGAAAGAGTAGCCAGGATTAAGAGTGATGCAGCTGAAAAAAATAGCTTTATTCAAGACTATAAGCCCTTTATTGCAGCGGCAGTTGAGAAGTGCACCGGCAAATATGTTATATATGGGCAGGATGATGAGCTGAGCATCGGACTCATAGCCTTTGAGGAAGCGATACGTCAATATGAGCCCGGAAAGGGCAGCTTTCTTGCCTTTGCACATACTGTTATCAAAAGAAGGCTTATAGACTATTATAGAAAAGAGAAAAAGCACCAGGATCTGGTTTACTATAATGATACCCCGGATAGTGAGGATGACGGCGAGGATATTTATGAATACATTGTAGTAGGAGAGCAGGCTCAGATAAAATATCAGGAGCAGGAAATAAATGAACTCAGAAGAGTGGAGCTGCTTCAGCTGAAGGAGGAGCTTGGAAGGTATGAGCTATCCTTTAACGATATAGCCAAAAGCTCACCTAAGCATAAGGGGACAAAAAAGCAGTACCTTGACATTGTTAGATTTATCATAGAAAACCAGCATGTAGTAAAGACAATAAAGACAAAACAATACTTGCCTATAGCAGAAATTGAAATGGGAACAAAAATACCCCGAAAAACAATCGAAAGAGCTCGAAATTATGTAATAGCAGCAGTGGTGATCCTTACAGGAGATTACTATTGCATTAGGGAGTTTATAGATTGGGGGTGGCAAAAATGAAGGGCATAATTGCGGAAATTGAAAAAAAGCACATGATAATCATTACCGAAAAGGGAGATTTTATAAAGCACAGCATAGTTTCCGGCTACAAGATAGGGGATGAAATAGAGCTTAAAAAGAAGATCATGAACCTAGGTATCAAACAGCTTACGGCCCTGGCTGCTTCCTTTGTAATTTTTGCAATGCTAATTACGGGAGCTTATGCTTACTACACTCCGTACAGCTATGTAAGCATAGACATAAACCCAAGCCTTGGATTGTCACTTAATGTATTTGAAAGAGTTATAGATGTGAAGCCCCTCAATACGGATGCTGAAGGACTTATAGCTGCAGCAAAAAACATCAAGAACGCCAGTCTGGATGTAGCTATAACTGAAATATTGGATAAAGCCTATGAAACCGGATATATCAAAGAGACTGAGGAAAACAATGTAATGTATGTCGTATCAACGAAGAATAAAAAGCAGGAGACAAAAATTCTAAGCAGTCTAAATACTGCTTCATCCGCTGAGCTTTCCAAGCGTAGCAGCGAGTATAATGTCATACTGGAGAAGGTAGAAGTTAAAGAATACAAGCAAGCTCTGGCAGAGCAGGTTTCTCCGGGGAAAGTAATACTAGCAGAAAGGCTGAAGGAAGCAAAGCCTGAAATAAAGCTGGAGAGCGTTAAGGAAATGTCTGTAGGGCAGGTAATGCAGCTGATAAAGGACAAGGATAAAAAGAAAGAAGATAAAGAAGATAAAGATAAAAAGTCAGACGACAAGGATGTAAAGGCTGCAGATAAGAATGATGATAAGGCTACTAAGGACAGCGATAAAGAAATCAAAAAAGAAGACAAGGGTAAGGAAGTAAAGGGAGTAACTGAAAAGAATAACGAAAGCAAAGATCAAAAGGATAATAAGTCCGATAAGGACCAAAAGAACGATAACAAGGGTAAGGACAAAGATAAAAATAAAGATAAAGACAAGGGCAGCTCAAATCAGAGCGGAACTGGTGTGGAAGCCGCCGCTTCCGGCGGTGGAAGCGCTACTTCCACTACTGGAAGCTCAAGCTCTGATGACGTAAAGCAAGAAAAGGAAGACATGGATAAAAAGGATAAGGACGATAAGGAGCTAAAGGAAGAAGATAAAGGAAAGCAAAACGACAGCAAGGAAGATAAGAAGGAAGACAAAAAAGAAGATAAAAAAGAAGATAAGAAGGAGGATAAAAAGGAAGGAAAGAAAAGCGAAGACAAGGAAAAGGATAATAAGAACAGCTCTGATAAGGACAAGTCAGGTAACGGTAAAAAGTAAAGGTATTACATACAGCACTTCTGCATCCGGCAGAGGTGCTTTTTTGTGACTATGCCTAGTCTTTGGCTAAATATACCAAAAGCTATTCTATGGTATGAAATTGTAAAGTGGGTAAAAATAGGATAAAATATTGGTAGCAGAAACAAAAAACGGAGGAAGCCCTATGAAAATTTTACATACATCCGACTGGCATCTTGGAAAGTCTCTTGAGACTATAAGCAGAATTGCTGAGCAAAGGCAATTTGTTGAAGAGCTTTATACCATTTGTGATAGAGAAGAAATAGACCTGGTACTGATAGCCGGTGACGTATTTGATACATATAACCCTTCTTCTGCAGCTGAGGAGCTTTTTTATGAGGCAATAGAAAAGCTAAATAAGAAGGGCAGCAGAGCTATAGTCATAATAGCAGGGAACCATGATAGTCCGGACCGGCTTTGTGCGGCAAGTCCTCTTGCAAGCAAAAATGGAATATTTTTACTGGGCTATCCTGGAAGCGAGGTGGGAATATATAGCTGTGACAACGGAAATGTAAAGCTGACAAGCTCTGGTCCAGGGTGGCTGGAGCTAAAGCTATCAAAGTATGAATACAATGCTGTAATTGCAGCTGTGCCATACCCTTCTGAGGCTAGACTGGATGAGGTTATATCGAGGGCTACAGATGAAGGTGCGCTGCAGCTTGCTTATTCGGACAGGGTGGGAAGTTTAATGAAGGAGCTAAGTGGGAGCTTTCGGGAGGACACAGTAAATCTTTTGGCAAGTCATTTATATATGAGAGATGGGAAGATATCTGATTCGGAAAGGCAGCTGGGAGGAGCACTTATAGTAGAGCCGGAAGCCCTGCCTGAAAATGCCCACTATGTTGCCCTTGGACACCTCCATAGGCCTCAAAGAGTAAAGGCTGCCAGGGTTCCTGCATACTACTCAGGCTCACCCATTGCCTACAGCTTTTCTGAGGTTGATTATGCGAAGGCAGTATTTGTAATAGAAGCTCAGCCTTCAACTGAAGCAGCTGTAAGAGAAGTAAATCTTAGCTCGGGTAAGCAGCTTAAGCAATGGAGGGCCAAAAACGGAATAGAGGAGGCTATGCAGTGGTGTGAGGAAAAAAGAGATTTTGGCTGCTGGATAGACCTTGAGATTTATACAGACCGAGTAATAACCCAAGAGGAGCAAAAGCTTATCAGAGAGCTTAATCCCGGGATTATTAATATTAGGCCTAAAATCAAAAACGAGAGAGTTGAAGAAATAGAGTGCAAGGATAGAGAGACAAGACGAATGGATGAGCTTTTTTTTGATTATTTTATGTACAAGACTGGCATGGAAGCAGCCTCTGAGCTTATGGATGTGTTTTTGGACATCATAAACCACGAGGAACAGCCAGAGGTACAAGAAGAAAGCAGAGGTGAAGGGCTTGAGACCAAGATATCTTGAAGTAGAGGGCTTGCAAAGCTTTACAGAGCTGCAATGCATTGACTTTGACAGGTTAAGTGAAACAGGACTGTTCGGAATATTTGGCCCAACTGGCAGCGGTAAATCAACTATACTAGATGCTATCACCCTTGCCTTGTATGGCAGCGTGCAGAGAGCCAGCAACAGAACTCAGGGAATAATGAACACCAGAGCAAATGATATGAAGGTCTCCTTTGTCTTTGATCTTCAAAAAGAAGGAACACGTAAAACCTACAGGATAGAAAGAGTTTTTAAAAGAAAAAAGGACTCAGATATATCAATAGAAACAAAGCTAATAAGGCTTTTTGAGCAGCAACCCGAAGGAGATAGGATACTTGCAGACAAGCTTGGGGAGGTAAACAGTTATATCATCGAGCTGATAGGGCTTCAGTTCGATGATTTTACACGCTCCGTAGTGCTTCCGCAAAACAAGTTTCAGGAGTTTTTGCTTTCTCCAAAGTCAGATAAAACAAAAATGCTGGAAAGAATATTCTATCTAGAGGAGTATGGAAGAGTATTATCCGAGAAGCTTAATAAAAAGCTGTCTGTAATAAGACAAAAACACGCAGGTCTTGAAGGGGCTTTGTCTACTCTGGGCGACATTTCATTAGAGCAGCTGATAAGCTCGGAAAGCAGAGCGCAGGAAGCGCTTAAGCTAAAGCACCAGCATGAGGAGAACTTCAAATGCATTGAAACCAGATACCATGAGCTTAAGAATGCATGGGAGCAATCTATCGAGTATAACGAGCTTAGCAATAGCCTTGAGCAACTATTGCTTCATCAGGATGAGACAGATAAAAAGCGTAGGCTATACGAAAGAGCCCAAAAAGCAAATGCAATGACCGAGCTTATAAATGAACATACATCTATCCAAAAAAGCCTGGAAGCTACCGAAAGCGAAATAGCCGAGGCAAAACTAAACCTGGTTGAAGAGGAGAAGGAGCTGGAGCATGCACTACAGACATGGCAGCAAAAAAGTGAAGCCTTAAAGCTGCAGCATCCTGAGCTCATTGAATATAAGACAAGGCTGCAGGGAGTTTCAGAGCTGGTTAAGGATATAACGGCAGTAGAGGTAAGGCTCCGAGAGCTAAGAGAAAAGTACCAGAGAGATAAGCAGGAGGGTGAAGGCCTAGATAGGTCCATAGCCGAGAAAAGACAGCAGCTCGAAAAGCTGGATAAAGAAATATCAATGTGTAAGCTTACTATAGATAAAATAAGGATAACAATTGAACATAAGAAAAACGTACAAAAGGCAATGGCATTAAAGGAAGCAGCAGATAAGCACCAGCTTGGACTTGAAGAAACGGCTAAAAAGCACACAGAGCTCAAAAAAGAGGTTCAAGGCATGGAGACTGAAAGAAATGCTATAGCTGAACTATACAACACAGCACATAAGGTGCTTTCTGATAATGAAAGTAATGTTATAGTACTTCAGGCAAAAAAGCCAATCACCAGAGATGTACTTCTAAACAATGAAAGAGAGCATCATGCTTTAAAAGTCACGCTTGATAAATTTGGCACAAGTAGTCAGGAGCTTCAACGTAGAAGAGAGAAGCTGGAGGAGCTTAATAAAAGACTGGAGTCAGAACGGGAAAATCAACTTAAGGCAGAGCAGGAACTGGATTTAAAGGTTATTGATATAAAGCAGCTTGAGCTTGAGGATGAAGAGCTTGCAAAGCAGGATGCAAATCAGCACGCGTATGCTCTTGCAAAGGAGCTGTCTGATGGTTTCTCATGTCCTGTCTGCGGTTCACTGGAGCATCCTATGCCGGCAAGTCGAACAGATGATGCTGCGGAAAATATTGAAGACAGAAGAAGACTGATAAAGGAAAAGCTAAAAGAGCTGAGTATAGCTGCTAAGAAAAGTGAAGGCTGTATTGTGAGAGCTGATACAACTATCAGGTCCCTTAATATGGCACTGCAAGAACTAGAGAAGGAGATTGAACATTGCGAGAAAGAGCTTAAGTCCTTACTTCAGGAGCTTCCTGAGGAATATAAGCTGAGCAGCCTTGACAAAATGAAGAGCCAGCTTGAGAATCAGTGGAAAAGGAATGAAGCAGCACTAAAGGAGCTGGAGGACTGGGAAAAGCAATATGAAGAGCTTATAGCAGCCAAGCAGCAGGCCCTTGAGGAGCTGAACAAGCATAAGCTTCAAAAAAGCAGCATAGAGGTGGGCTTAAATATTAATGGTGCAGCGCTGGCTAAGCTGGATGGAGAGATGAGGGAGGCAGCTGCTAAAGTTAGTGAGAGCAAGTCAGCATATCTGAGCTATATTAGCCTGCAGCAGTATAACGATCCTCACAATGAGCTTGAAAGGATAGAGAAGAATGAGCTTGAGACAGAGCGTCTTCAAAAGCTTATAGTTCAGCTTCAAGCTGAAGAATCAGGTAACAGGTCAGAGTTGGAAAGATTTGTTGAAGCTAAAGCTCAATGCTCTGTCAAGCTTTCTGATATAGAAGTAGAAGGCAGGGGGCTAAAGGCACAAAGGGAGGAGCTTGAAAAAAGGATAAATTCAGTGCTTTCAGGGAAAGAGCTTCATAAGGAAATGGATATAGTGGAAATGAAAATAAATTCCCTCAGGCAGGAGGAGGAAGCTGCTGAGAAAAAGCTTGGCACTATAAAAGAGCGAAGTCTCATAACAAAATCAAGGCTGGATACCCTCCAAAATCAAAAGAACATATACAATGACAGCTGTAATAAGCTGGGTGAAAAGCTGGAGAAGGAGCTTTCTTCAAGGGGCTTTAACAGCAAGGACGAGGTTGTCCTCTCGATGCTTGACATGGAACACATTAAGAAGCTGAGCGAAGAGGTAGAGCAATATCAAAAGGCAAGGCTGGATATTGCAACGAGAATGGCCATAATTGACAGCAGGCTTAAGGGGAGCTTTGTAGCAAGGGATGAATGGGATAGTATAAGCACAGCCTATGAAGAAGCTTTAGCCATAAAGGAGCAAGCCATTACAGCACTTGAAAATGCACGAAGCACCTATAACTATATTAAGTCAAACTATGAAAAGTGGGTGCTTTTGGATAAGGAGCTGCAGCAGGTTAACAGAAGAAAAGAAATGCTGGAGTTGATACAGAAGCTGCTTAAAGGTAATGGCTTTATAGAGTACATTTCTGAGGAAAGATTAAGATACATCGCAAGAGAAGCCTCAGAGACCCTTGGAGTCCTTACCAAGTGCAGATATTCTCTGGAGCTGGACACTGAAAATGGCTTTGTAATAAGAGACAATTCTAATGGAGGAGTATTGCGTATGGTGGCATCCTTATCGGGAGGTGAGACCTTCCTTACTTCACTTTCTCTCGCACTTGCATTGTCCTCCCAGCTTCAGCTTAAGGGTCAAAGTCCTTTGGAATTTTTCTTCCTGGATGAAGGCTTCGGCACATTAGACAGCAGTCTTCTGGAGATTGTAATCGATTCTCTTGAGAGACTCAGCAGCTCTAAGAGGGTGATAGGTCTGATAAGTCATGTGCCAGAGCTCAAGAGTAGAATAGCGAGAAGGCTTTTAGTTGAACCTCCTGATAGAGAAGGAAAGGGCAGCAGGGTATACATAGAGAAAGCATAGGCTGGCTACTGTGACGAAAAGTCGACAAAATGCAATTTATTTCCCGGGAAATTTATCCATACTTGGCGAATGTAGGTCAGAGATATACTGAAAACAAACCGTGCTTCTAAGGTGTTACAATATTTGTGTAAGCATTGCTATTTTTTTTGACTAGTAGTATAATAAAGTTGTTGATATATAGTCGGAAAGCCATGAATTTCAATAAATATATTGTTGGGAGGGGCAGTAATGAGAAAAGCAGAACCATTCAAAATTAAAATGGTAGAACCTATTAACCTGATTCCAAGAGAAGAAAGGGGAAAAGCACTGGAGAGAGCAGGCTACAATGTATTTTCCTTAAGAGCGGATGAAATCTATATTGACGTATTAACAGACAGCGGTACTGGCGCTATGAGCGACAGACAATGGGCTGCAATGATGATGGGAGACGAGTCCTACGCAGGAAGCAGAAGCTTCTTTAAGCTGGAGGCAGCCGCACAGGATATAATAGGGTACAAATATATTATTCCAACTCACCAAGGTAGAGGTGCAGAGCAGGTTTTCTTTCCACTTGTGGTAAAGAAGGGTCAGGACGTTATAGGAAACATGCACTTTGATACTACTATGGCTCATATAGAGCTGGCAGGCGGAAGAGCTGTGAACCTTATCCATGACAGAGCCTTTGATACACAGACACCACATCCTTTTAAGGGTGATTTTGATCTTGAGAAGCTGGAAAACCATATAAACAACAGAGGCGTAGAAAATATAGCTGTTTGTATAATTACTGTAACCTGCAACAGTGCAGGCGGGCAGCCTGTATCAATGGCTAACATTAAGGCAGTCAACGAAATCTGCAACAAATATGGTATAAGAGTGTTTATTGATGCAGCCAGATATGCAGAAAATGCATATTTCATAAAAATGAGAGAAGACGGCTATCAAGATAAGTCTATAAAGGAAATAGTAAGAGAAATGTTCTCTTATGCAGAAGGCTTTACAATGAGCGCAAAGAAGGATGGCCTGGTAAATATGGGCGGTCTTTTGGGAGTTAAGGATGATGAAGAGCTTTATGTAGCGCTAAGATCTATGCTTGTGCCTTTTGAAGGCTTTCCTACCTATGGAGGCTTATCAGGCAGAGACCTTGAGGCTTTGGCAGTAGGTCTTCAGGAAGGTATAGAGGAAGCTTACCTTGAGTATAGAATAGGACAGATAGAGTATCTAGGTAAGAGACTTATGGATGGAGGAGTTCCAATACAAACGCCTACAGGCGGCCATGCTGTATTTGTTGATGCCAAAAAGCTGCTGCCGCATATTCCATATCATCAGTTCCCTGCACAGGTGCTGGCAAACGAGCTTTACCTGGAAGGTGGAGTAAGAGGTGTTGAAATAGGTTCCTTCCTGCTTGGAAGAAACATAGATAACGGAGAGCAGCTTGAGTCTCCAATGGAGCTTTTAAGACTGACTATACCAAGAAGAGTATACACAGATAAGCATATGGACGTTATAGCTGATGCTCTTATAGAAATAAAAAAGAGAGCACATACTCTTAAGGGTCTGGAGATAGTTTTTGAGCCTAAGGTGCTAAGACACTTTACTGCAAAGCTTAAGCCTATTGAATAAATTGTGAATTATAATTCATCAAAACCTGCTAATTTAGCAGGTTTTTTGTATGGAAAAAAGCGGTATAAGATAATATAATAATAGAGTAAGCTTATAAAATGTAATAAAATTTTTTAATTTGAATGGGGGTTAAACTAATGGGAAAAATACTATGCTTCGTTTACAATGAAATGGCGGACTTTGAAATGACCTTGGCTACACACCTATTGGGAATGTTTGGAAAGGAAATAGCTTTAATAGCCTATGAGAAGGAAGTCATCACAAGCAAGCCCGGAGTTACATACTTCCCCGGTATGACAGTGCAAGAAGCACTAAGCTTGGAGGAGGTAGATGGTATCCTTATACCCGGCGGCTGGAACAGAATTCTAAAGGATGAGCTTAAGGAGCTTCTTTTGAAGCTTCATAGCGAAGGCAAGCTGCTGGCTTCTATCTGTGCAGGACCGGAATATTTTGCCAAGGCAGGCATCCTGAAGGACTATAAGTATACAACAACTCTTACTGAGGAGTTTTTGAAGCAGCAGGGGCTGGAAGATAGCTTCCCGAGAGAGAACTATGTGAAGGAGGCTGTTGTAAGAGACAGAAACCTTATTACAGCTGTAGGAAATGCCTTTGTTGACTTTGGTGTAGAGCTTGCCTGCTATTTTGAATATATCAAAAGTGAGGCTGACAAACAGGAGTATGCTAAACATTATAAAGGCTTACTATAATTTTGTAATAAATGATTATAATTACTTGCTTTTTATACTGCAATAGTATATTATATATTTATATGAATATATGAAATATACAGCTTGTATATGTTCAGAGATATGGTCTGAACGTTTCTACCAGGCAGCCATGAATTGCCTGACTACAGGTTGTTTGTATTTGGATTGCACTATTATTATGTGAATTAATCCGATATGAACTCCCTGATAGTTTTATTAGGGAGTTTTTTATTTTGTAATGATCCAATTGAGGTAAATGCTATGGAGCTTTTAAAGCAAAAGATAATTGATGAAGGAACTGTCATCGGAGATAGCATAGTAAAGGTAGACAGCTTTCTTAATCACCAGATTGATGTGAGACTTTTCACAGAAATAGGCAAGGAATTCAAAAGACGCTTTGACAATAAGACTGTGACAAAGATACTCACCATAGAGGCATCCGGTATAGCGGTAGCCTGTATGACAGCCGGGTACTTCGATGTACCTGTGGTATTTGCCAAAAAACATGAAGCACTTAATATTGACAACGATACCTACCAAAGCGAGGTATACTCATATACAAAAAACAAAACCTACAAGATCAGAGTATCCAAAAAGTATATTTCTCCAAATGACCATGTGCTGATACTGGATGATTTTCTGGCTAACGGAAGCGCTGCCATGGGCCTTGTTGAAATAGTAAGGCAAGCAGGTGCAGAACTTGTAGGAGTAGGAATAGTTATAGAAAAAGGCTTTCAGACAGGGAGGACAGTTCTAAAAAGCAAAAACGTAAGACTGGAATCTCTGGCAATAATTAAAGCAATAAGTCAAGGCAAAGTAGAATTTGCATAAAAAAGTTAATATAACCCTAGAGCTTCAACCCCCTAACCCGGTAATCAACTTTTCCCCCCACATATTATACCCTATTGTGTTACAATGTTTGCAGGTTATGTGGGTGCATAACCCGTCATACCTGACTAAACTCGAAGCTCTAGGCTTTTATTTTTTTTGTCTTCCAGACATTTTACATTTGATAAATATAAAATAATATTTAAGTCAAACATATTTTGACTTAAATAGAAAAATATAATAGAATAATTTTAGGTTTATGACTATACATAACAGGAGGGGATTCGAATGGAAAAAAGCTTTGATGCTATGGTGAGCAGCTTTAAAGAATTTGTAAAAAGAATTAAGCAGTATGAAGAAGCTTTGGCGGTAATCTATTGGGATTTGAGAACAGGAGCACCCAAAAAAGGGGTACCGGGCAGAGCGGAGGTTATTGGAATGCTCTCTACTGAGGTATTTAGGATGTCAACCTCAACAGAAATGGAAGAATATCTTGGTTATTTTACAAAGGAAGAAAACAGCAAGCTGCTTGATAATATTATGAAGGCTCTTGTTAAGGAGTATAAGAAGGACTTTGACAGGTTCAAGAAGATTCCGGAAGAGGTTTATAAGGAATATGTTATATTGACCTCAGAAGCTGAGTCTGTATGGGAAGAAGCTAAGAATAACAATGACTTTGATTTATTTAGCCCGTACCTTGAGAAAATAGTAAGCTTTAATCTGAAGTTTATTGAATACTGGGGATGCAAGAGCAACAAATATGATACCCTGCTTGACTACTATGAGCCAGGCATGACAGTCGAAAAGCTGGATAAGATATTCAAGGAGCTTAGAGAAAAGATAGTGCCACTTGTATCAAAGATCAAAGTTTCAGAGCATCAGCCTGATGACTCAATTTTCAAGAAGGACTTCTGTATCAAGAAGCAGGATGACTTCAGCAGATATATACTTGAGAAAATGGGCTATGACTTTGAAGCCGGAAGACTCGACGAAAGCGAGCATCCCTTTACAATTGGTATGACACCTGGTGATGTTAGAATAACAACACATTATTACAAAAACCTTTTTAGCAGTGCACTATTTAGTGCAGTACATGAAGGCGGACATGCGCTGTATGAGCAAAACATAAGCGCAGACCTAAATGGGACGGCATTATGCACAGGTACCTCTATGGGTGTACATGAATCACAATCAAGATTGTGGGAAAACATGATCGGAAGAAGCTATGAATTTTGGAAATGCTACTATCCTGAGCTTCTCAAGGTATTTCCAGAGCAATTTGAGGGAGTATCCTTGGATGAGTTTTACAGAGCTATAAACAAAGTAGAATCATCATTGATAAGAGTAGAGGCAGATGAGCTTACTTATAACCTTCATATAATGATTAGGTACGAAATAGAGAAGGCACTTATAAACCAGGAGATAAAGGTTGCCGACCTTCCAAGGATATGGAATGAAAGAATGGAAGAGTACCTTGGAGTGGTGCCAACCAATGACGCTGAGGGAGTGCTTCAGGATGTACACTGGTCTGGCGGAAGCTTTGGATACTTCCCATCATATACATTAGGTAATATATATTCTGCACAGCTGCTTAACGCAATAAAGAGAGATATCCCTGATCTAAGTGAACGCTTGAGCAATGGTGATATGCTGGTAATAAAGGAATGGCTTGCTGATAAGGTCCACAAGCATGGTAAGCTTTTGACCCCTGCAGAAATACTCAAGTCAGTTACTGGAGAAGAAATAGAGCCAAAGCATCTGGTTCAGTATTTAGAGGATAAATACACTCAAATATATAAGCTATAGAATTAGAAGCAGCTGCCTTTATTGACAGCTGCTTTATAATATTCAAAGTCATTGCAGCTCAAGGAATTGAGCCGTGCGATGCAAACATGTGACACGAAAACGCATAATGCAACACACTGTTTTCGCATTCGACATGATTTCCTATTGAGTGACAGGATAAAGTGACACAAAGAATATACACTGACCTCGAAACTATTTTAGTCTATTGACGTTTTAATATTATAAACCAACCGGGAGCTGCTTCAAAGCAGCGGGTTCAAGCAAGGCTTCTACCGCCTTAGAGACTGTCGAAGACCCAGTCGAAGATAATTCACAAGGATCATAATGATCAAAGCTATGGAGAGAGCTCCAAATAGAGGATAGAAAAACGCTACCAGCTTTTTAAAATCATAAAAGGCCAGGGGTATGCATGCTGCGGTTATAAGCAATGCATAAAAGCTGTAGCTTCTGGGGTTATTCTTAGAGAGCCTGCTTGCTAGGCTAAACAGGTTTGCAACAGCTGTTGAAAACACAGCGCACCATATGCATAGCGCTATGGAATATCTGAGCAGCACACCATACCTGCTAACTACATGAAGCATAGGTATGGAATACTTAAAAATCCCCGGAACGAAAAGCAATAGGCAAAGGTTTTGCAATAGTCCGAGTATCATAAGACCAAGGCCACCTATAATTGAGCCTCTACGAAGTATCGACTGATCACTTATATCCTCGGCAAAGGCGCTTAGAACACCTATAGATACTACTATGTTATAGCAGCAGTAGAAGATGAAGGAGAAGATAGGCTTAATAGTGCCACTGCTGTTCAGCTGAGCCAGATTTGCAGCTAGTGGCTCAATGCCCGTTTTATTTATTGTATAAGCAAAAACAGCTATTATAACTCCAATAAGAACAGGAACTATGACAGTGTTAATGTTTAAAATTCCCTTTACAGAGCGGAGTACAACCAAAAGGCTTAGTATGGCTATTACAAAGATGCCAAAGGCGGCATTAACCTTAAAGTTCTCTCTAAAAACAGCTCCGCTGCCTGAAAACATAATTGAGGCACCCAAAAACAAAAATGTACTAATAATGACGTCATATACAACAGCAATGCGCTTCCCGCAGATTTTTACTATGAAATCACTATAGTTGTAAGCTCTAAGTGCTCTTGAATTAAAAAATATGGCATAGCCTAAAAGTGCAAATACAGCACCGGATAAAAGCATGCATATTAAGCCGAGGGTGCCATACTGTGTAAAAAAGTACATTATTTCCTGGCCTGATGCGAAGCCTGCACCTATTATAGTGCCGATAAACGAGGCTCCAATCTGCCAGGATAGAGAATTGATTCGCTTCATATTTTCGCTCCTTTGTCATAAAATATCTTACACTGATATATATTAGCTTGACACTGGCGTTATGTATCTGCATGACCATAAATGCAAAGATATGAAGCCTCGCATCAGACATTAACAAAGAATATACGTATATATTAACGTAATAAAAAGGAGAGAGGTTGAAAAAATGAGAAACAAATCACTGGTAGTAATATTGATAATAATTGCCCTTTTGGGAGTATACGCAATCAGTACACAAAGAGGGCTAGTAGGTCTTAATGAGGATGTAGACGCAGCTTGGGGTGACATAGAAGCAGAATATCAAAGAAGAGCAGATTTGATACCAAATATAGTAGAGACTGTAAAGGCTCAAGCTATAAATGAACAGGAAATATTTACACAAATTGCAGAGGCGAGAGCTAAGCTAGCTGGTGCAGGAACTGTAGAAGACAGAATAAATGCAAATGAGCAGGTTACTTCAGTGCTTGGCAGATTGCTAATGATAACTGAAAACTACCCACAGCTTAAGCAGGATAAGGGCTTCCAAGATCTTAGGATAGAGCTGGAAGGAACAGAAAACAGAATTAAGGTTGCCAGAAAGTATTACAATGACAAGGTTAACATATATAATAAAAGGGTAAAGCTTTTCCCCACCAACCTGGTTGCAGGACTAATGGGCTATGAGCCGCATCCTTATATCAAAGCAGCAGAGGGTGCTGAGAATGCCCCAAAGGTAGACTTTAATACCAAACAATAACAAAGCCCAGCTTTAGGGGGGATAAGATGAAGCTCAAAAAAATATGTTTTTATTTTCTTATTATAGCAATACTTCTTACAACTGCAGCACCATTATACGCAGAACCAAAGATTCCACCTGCTACAGCTAGGTTTTACTGCAACGATTTCGCGGATATCATTGATAAAAGCACAGAAGACAGGATAAACGAGCTAGGTGAGGAAGTTAACCGAAGCACAGGCGGAGGGCAGATTGTATTTGCCAGCGTTAGCTCACTGGATGGTTACACAATTGAAGAATACGCAAATGAAATGTACAACAAGTGGAAGATTGGAACAAAGGATAAAGGAGTTCTGTTTTTGGTTGATGCAGTGGGGCGAGAGGCACGTATAGAGGTAGGCTATGGCTTGGAAGGCATGCTGACCGATATTCAGAGCTACAGGCTTCTGGAGAAGTTTGCAGAGGTTAATGAAGAAGAAGGAATGGAAAAGGCTGTTGCAACTGTATATACAGACATTTGCAGAATAGTTACAGGGCAGAGCGTAGAATTACCGGAAAGAGGCTACGGCGGAAGCTCGAGTAAAAAAGAAGCAGACATAACAGACATTATCAGGAAAAATCCCTTACTTATTATAATTATTGCTGTGCTGATTTTGCTTGATCTGATTCTTACAAGAGGAAGGATTACAGGCTTTCTTATAAGAATAATGATTCTAAGCGGAAGAAGAGGCGGAGGTGGAAACTCAGGCGGAGGCGGAAGATCCGGCGGTGGTGGTGCATCAGGAAGGTTCTAAGAAAAAGGGTGTTGCGTCAATGTATTTGATGCAACACCCTTTAATTTTAACTACCTATTTTAATTTGCTTTTCAAGATCGGCCACTGACAAAGGCTTACTTATATAAAAGCCTTGTATCTCATCACACCCAAGCTCACGGAGAAGCTTCAGCTGGTCTTCTGTTTCAACACCCTCAGCTATTACCTTAAGATTAAGAGTATGTGCAACCTCAATTATAGCCTTAACTATTGCACAGGTATTTTTGTCTGCCAGGATATCCGCAACGAAGGTTCTGTCAATTTTCAAGAAGTTAATTGGAAAATGCTTAAGATAGTTTAGCGAGGAGTAGCCAGTGCCAAAGTCATCTATTGAAATGTTGACTCCCATATCCATCAGCTTTCCTAATGTATTAACCGTAAAGTCTAGATTCTCCATAGCGGCAGTTTCTGTTATTTCAAGCTCTAAATCAGCTGGTTTTATGCCTGTCTGTGTGAGTACATCTGCAACAATATCTGCAAGATGCTGCTCCTTAAACTGCCAGGCCGAAAGGTTAACTGCCAGTCTGAGGGATGTATGTCCCTCGGTTGTCCACTTTTTGAGTTGATTACATGCTGTTCTTAGTACCCACTCGTCAATCTGCTTAATTATTCCTGTCTCTTCTGCAAGGGGTATAAATTCTGCCGGGTATATAAGCCCCTTTTCGGGATGCTGCCAGCGTATTAAAGCTTCTATTCCTACTAATGCCCCTGATTTTCCATCAACCTTAGGCTGATAATGGAGCAGTAGCTCATTTCTATCCAATGCTTTTCTTAGACTTTTCTGCATATTAAACTTCTGCATCGTATTTTCATTTATATCTGAAGTATATATCTGATAATTATTCCTGCCTCCTGTTTTGGCTTTGTACATTGATGAAGCAGCATTTTTAAGTATGGAATGTGTATCCTTTCCATGGCCGGGATACAAAGCTACTCCTATACTTGCTGTTAGGAATAGCTCGTGATCATCAATGATAAAAGGCTTTGAAAGTTGATCTAGCATATTCTTAGCAGCAGCAGGTGCATATTCTTCAGATTCAACAGCCGTCAGTAGGACAGCGAACTCATCTCCACCCATTCTTGCAACAATGGCAGTATCCTTGCTGCTGGCTGTTGCAATTCTGTTAGCTGCCTGTTGCAGCAACGCATCTCCTATATCATGACCTAAGGTATCATTTATATTCTTAAAAAGATCTAGATCTATAAACAAAACTGCTAGCTTATTACCTACATGTTCACAATCTGTAATAGCCAGATTCAAATGATTATAGAAGTTCTTTCTGTTTGCTAGCTTTGTTAGACAATCATAATCTGACTTAACTTGATCAGGATCAACAACATGCTTTGTATTTGACAGGCCATAAATTGTGGCTTGCACCATTTCGCTGCCATTGAAGGTTACCTGCTTCAGGCTAATTTCTACTGGAAGCCTAGTATCGTTCAGGCAGTTAAAGACCCATTCAAAGTATTGAGGTGTACCATGAAGTGTATCAGATATTCTTAGCTTCAGCTGATTATCAAGCTGCGTCTTACCCCCGTCAAGATCAAAGGTCAGATCATATATTGACTTGCCAATAAGCTGCTCCTTGCTGCAGCCAAAAAGACCCACAGCTTTGGTATTGCAGTCTGTAATAACATGACTATCAAGCAACAACATTGAATATTCAGCTTGATTATAAAGCTTTCTGTACTTTTCTTCGTTTTTACGAAGCAACGACTCTTCTTTTTTAAAGCTGGATAAGTCATGTATAACAAATATGAATCCTAAATGTGTACCGGAGTTATCGAATATACTGTTTATTGCTGTTGTTACATTACAAATTCCATTTTGATTTGTCAAAATCATTGAATCCTGCAGCATTTGATCCTTTAATATATCCTCCAAGGCTACACTTATGCTGTCACTGCCTATCTTCAGCAGCCTAAAGATATGATTTACGACCTGACCCCTAGCTGATGTCTTATTATAGCCTGTGATCATCTCGGCAGCTGGATTTATATATATGACTCTGCCGTCTTTATCTGTCGCAATAAGTCCACTGCCCATGCTTTTAAAGGTGTTGCGCAGGTTGTCAATATTAAGAATTTTATTAAAAATAAAGTTATTAGTGCCTTTTCCTTTAAGGGAAAACTTATTAAGGAAGAAAATCAGCATTACAAAAAAAATCGCAATTGATATATACAACCAATACCCATTCAAAGTAGTTTTAGCGCTTGTCCTTGAGGCTTCATCCCCAAAAACTAATGTAAGGCTATTGAGTAAACCAATGCAAATAGCTGTCATTGTAATCCTTGCAGTTAAGAAACTGACAGTACTTTGCTTTTTCAACTTATCACCTATTTCACCAGATTTTATAGAAACTATTTAAATTTTATTATACTACATTTTTTCAAATTATGATATATTTCGACACATAATGCAACGAGTTTATTTTTTGTCATTATGCTTGCAAAAAACGAAGCCGCGTAATTATTTATTGTATTCACGATATCACAATTTATTGCATATGATATGATATATGTGCTTTATTTTTTATGGATATGCACCGGAGTATCTAATTTTTAGGGGGCAGGTGTATTTATGAATTATGCAGTAATAATGTGCGGGGGCTCAGGCAGCAGGTTTTGGCCTAAGAGCAGAAGATCATTCCCGAAGCAGTTTTTAAAAACTGTTGGAGAAAGGACGATGATACAGTCCACAGTTGATAGAATAAGCAAATTTATTCCGCTGGAAAATATATATATAGTAACAAACAAGTGCTATATAAGCACCATACAGGAGCAAGTGCCTAAAATACTAAATGAAAATATAATAATTGAGCCAATGATCAGAGAAACTGCTGCATGCATAGGCTATTCGGCAATTAAGCTTTTAAAGTATGATCCTGAAGCTGTCATGATAGTACTCCCTTCTGACCACTATATACAGGACGAAGAGGAATTTATAAATACTCTACAGCAGGGCTTGGAAATAGCTAATCAAAATAATTACCTGGTGACCATGGGGATTAAGCCAACCAGACCCGAGACTGCTTATGGCTATATAGAGACTGGAAAGGGCTTTAGCTGTGATTATAGAGTTCCAACCTATAAGGTGAAAAGGTTTACAGAGAAGCCAAACAAAGAAAAAGCTCAAGAATTTATTGATAAGGGAACTTATCTTTGGAACAGCGGGATGTTTATTTGGAAGGCAGCTGTACTAATGAGGCAGTATGAAAAGTTTTTGCCGGATATGTATGATTGCCTGAAGGCTATAGGGGAAGCAATAGGAACTGAAATGGAAGAAAAGGTTGTCGAGCAGGAGTATATGAATATAGACGGTATATCCATAGACTATGGAATACTTGAGAAAACATGGGATGTGTATGTAATGGAGAGCAGCTTCAAATGGGACGATATAGGAAGCTGGACAGCACTGGAAAGATATTTGACCATAGATGAAAACGGAAATGCCTCAAAGGGCAGCTCAAACCTTGTTGATACTCATAATTGCCTTTTGTACAGCGATAAACGTTTAATTGCCGCTGTGGGGGTAGAAGATCTGATTGTAGTTGAGACAGAGGACGTCATACTTGTTTGCAAAAAGGATAGGGATCAGGATATAAAGCTTCTGTTAAAGACTCTTGAGAGTGATAGGGATAAAAAAACGTATATATAAGCACATAGAGAAGTGATGCATCATTGCATCACTTCTCTATTTCTTCAAATATCTTAATTGTCTCTATAGCGGTCTTCTTCCACGAAAAGTTGTAGGCCCGCCTTAAGCCTTTATCAACAAGGCCCTGTCGAAGCGCTGCATCAGTAAGAACCTTGAAGATCATGTCAGATAGCAATACGTTGTTGTTGGGATCAATGGTTATAGCTCCATCCTGGACAATCTCAGGTATCGAGGTAACATTACTTGTAATTGTAGGCGTACCGCAGGTCATTGCCTCTAAAGGAGGTAGGCCAAAGCCCTCGTAAAAGGAGGGATAAACAAATAGAGATGCGCAGTTATAAAAGTAAGGCAAATGCTCATAAGGAACATATCCTGTAAGTACAACTCTGTCATCAAGTCCCATATCGCTGATTTTCTTACTTAACTCATAGTGATTGTCCTTAGAAGCCCCCAGCATGACAAGGTCATAATCCTCCGGAAGCTCCTTATAAACTCGTCTGAAGGCATCTAAGAGCCCATCTACATTTTTTCTTGGACTGAAGCCTCCTACATAAAGTATATAATTGCTGCTATAGCTGTACTTTTCCCTAAGAAATGTCCAAGCGTACTCCTTATCCATTAGCTTAAACCTGTTATCTGCTGCAAGATAGGTTACCTTGATTTTGTCTGCTGGAGTATTAAAAAATCTTATAATATCCTGCTTGGAATACTCTGATACTGTTATTATCCTTTCGGCAGTATCAAGTATGTATGGCATTTGCTCTAAAAACCTATCAAGGTAGCTTTTACCGCAGGTTTCCGGCATGGTGTAAGGGATAAGATCATGTACAGTCACTACATAGGAGCAGTACTTAGATCTAGGAAGCCCCAGACCATTTTGAGGCAAATGAAAAATATCGGCCTTTGATTTTTTTACCTGAGATGGCATAAACACTTCATCCCAGAAGCGTTTATTTTTTTCTCCAAACAAGGTCACATTTATATTGCTTTTATCAAGCAAAAACTGATAACCGTCCTCTGGCCAAAAAAAGGTATACTGGTTTTTTTTATCTATGGAAGTTATATTTTCCAGAAGCCTGGCTGTATATGTTCCTATGCCGGTTCCGGAGTAAAGCTTAGCCCCCCTGGTATCAATGCATATATGCATGCTTTTCACCTCAAGACACATAGTAATATATTATATTATTCAATGCTTGTAAATGTTGACGAATTTTTTCGAGTATACTGGATATCACATTATGTAAATATTCTAGTTTTTCTGGGTTTGTAGTATAATTGTATAAAAGCTTTAGCTTAGGGGGGGATTATTCTGAAAAAAATAATAATAATGCTGCTTGTGCTGTCAATGCTGAGTACATACACACCAACCTTTGCAGACAAAATGAAAATAGGCGATGATATTGGAGATGTGCTGGCAACTGATATTGTAGCAAAGGTAAACGGCTGGGGCATTCCATCCTTCAATGTTGACAACAGCACTGCAATTAAGGCTAGCGATCTTAGATACTACGGCTTTGATGTAATTTGGGATGAAACCAATAGAGAGGTTTATATCAAGAGAAACGAATATTTAGATTTGAATCCGCTTTCCGTTGATAAAAGCCAAAAGCATAAGGTGGGGACAAAGCTTGGAGATGTATTGTTTACTGATATCAAGACATACATGGAAGGGAGACAGGTGAAATCCTTTAATGTAAACGGAAGCACAATGATTTATTTCAGGGAATTGAAGGATTTTGGCACTGTTGCTTGGGATGAAGCTCAAAGAATAGCAAGTGTAACCCTAAAGGAAACGGAAATAAAGTTCGAGGATAAGGTTTTAGAAGCAAGGGTCAGGAGCTACCTTGGCAAGTCTAAAGGAGAGATATATAAAAAGGATACAGCGTGGATCTATTCTTTGGATTTGAGCTATCTGGAAATAACCAACATGGAAGGACTCCAACACTTTGACAATCTCAGCTATCTTTATGCTGACAGATGTAAGCTTAAGGATATAGCACCTCTTGCAGGATTAAAAAACCTTGTATACTTATCCCTTCAAGGCAATAATATAACTGATGTAAGACCTATAGAAAAGCTTACGGCTTTAGAATACTTGTACTTGAATGATAATCCCATAGAGGATCTAAGTCCCTTATACTCACTTTCAAAGCTTAGAGAGCTAAGTGTAGCTGGCAAAGTTTCCTTGAAGGAAGCTGAAGAAGAGATAAAAAAAGCAAAGATAATAATAAGCTTTAAAGATAAAGCTATTGAAAGGGCAGTTCGGGAGCAGTTAAATAAGGCAAATGGACAATCAATAAACCTGATTGATGCGCAGTCGCTCAGATACTTGGGAATATATGAAGGTGATGA
>CALJSV010000197.1 GCA_937976095.1 uncultured Clostridia bacterium
CCCACTGCACCCATATACACAAGCACTGCTGTCAGCAATACCTGTTGCCGACCCAGATTTTGAGAGAAAGAGACAAAGAATACTCCTTGAAGGAGATGTTCCAAGTCCAATAAACCCACCACCAGGCTGCAGATTTAAAGCACGCTGCAGATACGCTAAGGATATATGCAGTCAGCAAATGCCTGAGTTTAGAGAAGTAGCTAAGGATCACTTTGTTGCTTGTCATATAGTATAATACTAGCGCACATTAAAGCATAAGGCTTATTGTTTGATCCCCACAATAGGTTCTTATGCTTCTTTTTAATAAAAACAGAAGGTAAAAGTCCTTTCCTTTACAATTTGCATTTACTAAATAATTTTAAGCCCTTCACAAAATATACTGAATTTTCAAAATCCATTTACATTGTGAAATTTTTGTTATATCATATAGTGAAATGCGCAGTGAAAGTGAGGTGAGTTGTGTATGCCATTTGTGAACATAGCTAACAACATGTTTGAAAAAGAAGAAAACAAAGATTCAAACAAGAGCAAGGAAGGCAATAAGGACACAAAGAAAAAATGCTAGATAGCTACATTATTAAACGGCCAGCATCCCATTATCAGTTGGAGATGTTGGCCGTTTAATATTTATTTCTTATTATTTATTGCATACATCCATCTTCGCGCACTCTGAGATTCCTCTTCCCATCATCTGTGCGCATTCAGCAACATGTCTTCCACCCTTTGTAGTTGCCATGTTTGACACTGCATTATCGGCGAATACCATCACTGAAGAGGCTGACATAATTCCTAGTGCTATAACAATCGCTATAACTTTTTTCATCGTTTATCCTCCTTAAATTTTGTTTAATTAACTATGTCTTTATAATAAACGATTAATATGAAGATTTTATGAAGTGTAAAGAGGAACATTTTACCTTACTGAATATGCTCTGACGAATAAATCTCTATATAACTGGCAGATAATAGACTAAGAATAATTCAAATTTGGAGGTAATAATTGTGGATGAACGAAAGCAATACACACCCGGCTTTACAGCTACAACACGCGCTGGTCATGACACCGTAAGCTTAGAATCAGAGTCAATCGTAGAAGCAGCCTCTGATAAAGAAAATGACTACAAAAACGCCAAGCATATACCCGAGGAAGGTGTTGAGAGTCAGATTAATTTCAAAGATAATCAAAGCAAAGTGCAGCGCTAATAGCTTATTTACGTATACTTTTATTTCAGAATTAATTCAAACATCCTAGCGTTATCATACAGGTCATGGCTGTTTAAATAATACTGCTTAAAATGCTTACTTGAGGAGTTTATACCCTCATTTATTTTCTTTCCAATTTTGGACTCTTCAAACTGGCTAGAATCAAGTATAGAAAAGTAAATATGAGTTTCTCTACTATTTATGCTCCCTCGTACAAGCTCTTTAAGAGAATCATAATCAGCTAAAATATTATAATTTGATAGCAGCTTGTACTGCCTATTTTGGGTTTCTTCGTGCAGCCATTCTTCTTTTATTCTTTTAGCTAAAGTATCATCTGTTGCAGCAGGATAACGGTCTCTATCCCACTCATGGTCTTTTGCCAGCTCTTCATCGCTGATCATAAAGTATTTGTAGGCAGATTTGAGTAAAATCAGTTCAGATATATCCTTTCTTATTTTTGTGAAGGTATCATTGGATATAACAGGGTCGCTCCAAGTAGGATCTACATTATACCAGTTTCCATCAAGATACACCTTGTTCCACATATGCAATACATTTGGATCTGTTGTAGCGGTAAGCTTATCCATTCCCTCCACTGCTATATTTCTTATTTCCAGCTTGTTTAGTATAAGCTGAAGGGTCTTGGCATATCCCTCGCATACAGCTTTCCCATGGTGTAATACCCCGTAAGGAACATGGGAGCTGTATGCTTCTTTATCATTTTTACTGCTAAAATAGTCAGTATTTGAAATTATAAAGTCATGAGCTTTTTTTATCTTTTCCAAGTCGCTATCTTCGCTTGATATGTAGTTAGCTATAAAGGCATTAGCAAGCTCAGTGCTTTTAGTCACCTCAGTAGAGGTATTGAAAAGTGATGTTCTATAGTATATCCCCACCATAAACCCCAATTCGGTTTCCAAAAAACCACAAGAGCTTATATAACCGCTATAGGGGTTATATGTCTCTAATAATTCAAGGATATTTGTACTCAAAAACTTTTTGTCCTCTTCTGTGAGGTTCAAAAACGTTACTGTCTCTCTTCCATCCTCAATACAATTGCTAAGCTTGATAAATACTTCGTTGAGCAAAACATCCTCAGGCTTGACTCCCGCAATTTTGTCCTTCGTATGAGTCTGCGCTGTCTCAAAGGCAACACTAGTGTGCTCGGCAGTCTCTAGCTTTATAGCTGCCTCCAAGTCAACCGAAGCTTCCTCTAAGGTGTGAGTGTAGACGTATGCACCTAGTAAAATAATTAGAAATACTAATATTAGTTTTGTAATTTTTTTCATCATACCGCTCCTTTGTTTGATTAACATTATGTTGATCTGGTTTATAAAAAACATTTTCACTGTAGAATTGCAGCCTATGAGTTATAGGATAATTATATATATTCAAAAACAAAAAAAATACTGCAAAATTTTGCAGTATCAATATTTCAATATGGTGCACCTAACAGGAGTCGAACCTGTGGCACACGGTTTAGGAAACCGTTGCTCTATCCTACTGAGCTATAGGTGCATGTATTCAATTCGTCTCTTTATAGAGACACAGTTATTATAAGTCAGTGGCTACGTTTTGTCAACCTCAAAGTTATCCAAGTGCTTACAAAACTGCTTTTTAAGGAAAAAATGCACTAGTGTGGGTATATCTGTTCAAATGCATTTCCTAAAACCTCGTGTAACTCAAGAGCTTCATGTTCTCAAAATTTTTGTGTTATATAGTCACCTCTATCCACATTTTTTTATTTGTTTTTAGAGGTTAATTAACCGTGAAAAATTATAGGCCGCAATTATGCGTATCTGATGTAAAAAGAAAATGCTATCTCAATTAGTATTTTTTATAATTGAGATAGCATTATTTATAATTCTATGCTGATCTTCTATTCAAATACCCATTTACCATTATTCTTTACATAGTTGCCTTTAGATATTTCTTTGTAGGCCTTTAGTATTATATAGTCTGTAGGGCCATGAAACACAGAATTCAAGTCCACTACATTCTCTGCTACCTGCGCAGTGTATACTATAAGAGGCTTCCTATAGTTCAGCGGGTTTGGAAGTCCACTGATAAGAGCCATATCTGTTCCTTCGTATGTTTTATCAGCAATTACCTTATCTTCTTCAATCACAAATGGAAAATCAGCCTTGTACTTAGCTAACCACAGATTTCCTTCCAGAGTGCCGTAGGATATTATGGTATTGTTGGATAGGTCTTGCTGCAAAGCTTCTTTGTCTGTTAAGATTTTACCTTGGGTTAAAATCTTGCTTTTTATAAGCTCTGCACAAGCTTTGATTTTTTCTTGTGCCTCCTTATCCTTTTCATTTGTTGGTAATATCAAAACTATACTTTTCAGATTGTCTTCTGTAAAGGTAGCGTTGATGGGTCCTTGAAAATCCAACGAATAAAAATCCTTTCCCAGATCCTTCTCAGCCAGTTCTTTAAACACCTTTATAAGCTCTGGATAGTATTCTTCAAAAGTAGGGTATTTATCTCTGTTCTTTTCGTATATCTCAAGACTCTTACTTAATGCTTCCACATAATAAAAGCCACATGACTTTTCGTAAGCCAGGCTAATATCTCCAGCTTTCTTCCCTTCGTAAACATAAGCCATTCTAGTAGTAACCGCTCTTACTATGTGCTCATTTACACAGATTTCCCAGTTGTTATAGGCTTGCTTACTCATAATGTCCTTTATTGGTTTAAAAAGCTTGCTATACTTGTTCACTTCCCTCAGGTTTTTCTCAGTTGTTGGATTTACGAAGGAGTGGCTGAACTCATGCCATACAAGTCCTACAATATTTTCCTTAGAAAAACCCGGAAGCTTATTGTAGCTTCCTGCAGTCTGATTATATATATCTGTAGGTCCGATAATAGCATAAACATCATGCATAGCATTTTCACTCTCTACGCGTATGCCATATCCACCTGGATGAAACATTGGTGCAAGTATAAGGTTATAGCTGTTTGCATTCATTCCGTAATATTCTGTTAGCTTTCCTTCCAGGTTAAGCTCAGCTACATCATCAAAAACCTTGTTCACAACTGCATTATAGAAGTCTGTGTTAGCCTCATAAAAGCCGTTAAAATCCGCTTCTCTTGCAAAGTCACTCAATTTGAGGGTAAAATCATCCAGGCTGCGCTTCCCGCCTCCCCTTTTCAATAAATAGCTGGTATAGCTTTTAGTATTGCCTAAGACAGGAGGCTGCGACAAATATAGCATTACTGCAGGTGGGGCATCATAGCTAAAGTTTATGCCTGCCATGTCTGAGAACTTTCTCACTGCGGGGTGCTCGTCAAAGGCTGCGAAATATTCAGTCATACTGCTCTTATAATCATAATCATATTTGGTAAGAATACCATATCCAGATGTGTTTTGTACTGCCGACAATAGTTCTATTCTTGGATCGATATAGATATTAAGCCGACCTGATATCTTCTCTACAGGCTCTAGACCTCTAGTATTAGATTTATCATCTGTCTTAGCTACCTCTTGGTTTTGTGATCTGCAAGCTGTGAATATGAGTGTTACAAATATAATGACAGCTAGCAAAAGACGTCTATTCATATTGTGCCCTTCTTTCTATGCAAAATCACCTATATATTAACAAAAAAAATGACTTTATGTCAATGCAGGCATGTTTAACCAGGCACCCTTATAAGCAGATAATAAAAAAAGAATCCCATAGGGATTCTATATATTGACACAACAACACTTTGGAGGTAAAATGGAAATAGCATGCATAAATACAATGCATGCGCAGATTACCTCTATAATAATAGTATCATATAATGCAATAAATGTCAACAGCTTTTTTCCAAATCTCGCCGAGAAATAAAAGGAGGGCTTTATGAGTACAGAAACAAAATCCTTAGACTTCGAAAATCAGTGGCTTAATACAGTTCTGGGTGAAATTCGTCTACAGCTAAAGGAAAAAAACGATATACTGGATGAGCACAAAAGTGACCTGGTTAAGACAAACCGTGCTATGTGGGAGGACATATCCTCTTCCGGTCCCGAAAGCCTCATGGATCTTGAGAGAATGGTACAAGCAAAGTTTTATATTGATGAGCTTAAGATGAAGGGCTGGAAATATGAGTTTGCAGGCAAGCTTAGAGATAAGCTGGAAAAAATGCTGCTCTCACCTTACTTCGGTAGGATTGATTTTTGTGAGGAGGATGAGCTGACGGAAGAAAGAGTTTATTTAGGAATAGCTACTCTAGCTGACAGCAATGGAGATTTTTATGTTTATGATTGGAGAGCCCCTGTTTCCAGCATGTTCTATGATTATGAAATAGGCCCGGCTCAGTATCTATGCCCTGCCGGAAGCATTAAAGGCGAGCTAAGGTTCAAAAGACAGTATCGAATATATAAGGACGAGATTGAGTTCATGTTTGACAGCAGCCTGAAAATTGATGATGTCATACTGCAGGAGGCTCTCAGCAAAAACCTGGACACCAAGATGAAAACCATAGTTACTACTATACAGAGAGAGCAAAATGCCATCATTAGAGATGAAGCTCATAGACTTCTCATAGTGCAAGGCACTGCAGGCAGTGGTAAAACCTCTGTAGCTCTGCACAGAATAGCCTATATACTGTATAAGTACAGAGAAAGCACCAAGCCTGAAAACATTGTAATATTCTCTCCAAACAGAATATTTAATGATTATATTTCTGATGTGCTACCGGAGCTTGGCGAGGAAAACATGAAGCAAACAACCTTTATGGAGTATGCAATAGGTTCACTGGATACAGACTTAAAGCCGGAAGGCTTGCTGCAGCAAATGGAGTACTTGCTTACTTCAAGCGGGGATGAGGAATATGCCCTTAGGCTTCAAAGTATAAAATATAAGACCTCTAATGAATATTTAGAGCTTATGAAGAGCTATGTAGGCTATATGGAAAAGAAGTGGGATCATTTTGAAGATATAAGCTTTAATAAAAAGCTGGTCATAAGCCGCCAGGAGCTAAAATCTCTTTACAGCAATGACTATTCGAGGCTTAAGGCAGGCGATAGATTAGGCAAGCTTAGACAACGCATATATTATCTACTCCGTCCCTTCGAAGAGGAGCGTCAGGCACAAATCGAAGAGGAGCTCAGAAACAGTCCGGAGTATATAGAGGAGTATCATATCGAAGGTCTTGCCAGAAAGAGACTTGCAGAGGAGCTGTTGCCTGTACATCAAATCATTGATAGACTAAGCAGCTTTGATATTATCAGCTGCTACAGGAAGCTCCTCACAGACAGAAGACTCCTTTCACTTATCTCTAATGGCAGCAGCTTTGAGTTAAATGCAGTAGCTGATTTTACCATCAAGCAGCTTAGCAGAGGCTATATACCCTACGAGGACATCATATCCTTGGTATACCTCCGAGGAGCTTTGGGCTATCTTCCGAATCACGATTCAATAAGACATGTTGTTATTGATGAAATGCAGGACTATACGCCCATGCAGCTGCAGATAGTCAAACAGCTTTTTCCTTACAGCAGCTTTACTATGCTTGGTGATATAAATCAAGCCATAAATCCTCAGATGAATACAGTAAAGCCAGCAGATATCATGACTGCCTTTAAGATCGAAAGCTCTGCAACAGTAGTCCTGGATAAAAGCTACAGATCCACCAAGGAAATATCCGAGTTTGCAAGAGCCATACTAAATGATGAAAGCAAGATTTATAATGTCAACAGAAAAGGCAGCAAGCCTAGGCTTATAAAGGTTAAAGATTCAAAAGCTCATAGCCGTGCTGTTTCCTCTGATATAAAAACTCTAAAAGAAGAGGGCTATAACTCAATAGCAGTTATATGCCGCTCCGCCAAGGAAGCTCAAGAGGCTTACAGCAACCTCAAAGACCAAGTCGATGTAAGATTTGTAGCAGATGATGAAAAGGAATTTAAGCTGGGCACAGTAGTGATACCCTCCTACCTCACAAAGGGCCTAGAATTTGACGCTGCACTTATTTATGATGCTGGCAACAAAGCCTATAATGATACAGAAAGAAGGCTTTTTTATACCCTTTGCACAAGAGCTCTGCACCAGCTGTATATCTACTATAGTAATAACCCCACCGACTTAATCAAAAGCATCAACCCCGCCTTATACGAGGCAGTGGAAAGATAATAATAAGAGAGGCAGATTTAACTGCCTCTTCTTTGGCTATTATTAATAAAATCTCCGGTGCTATAGTATTATCATACTTTTCTTCAAGGCACCAAATCACTCAACACCATATATTTTATAATACTCATCAATTCTTGCCTTCATATCATCATCAATAAGCACCCTGCCATTTATAGCTCTATTATGCAAATATTCCACAACCTCAGCCATAGTTACTATTGCACATGTCTTAAAGCCAAATACCTCCTCAAGCTCAGCCAGCGCTGATTTGCTGCCTTTGCCCCTTTCCATTCTATCAACTGAGATAATTAATCCCAGTACATCTACCTGACCTTGCGCTTTTAGAATAGGCATTGTTTCATATATCGAGGTGCCTGCAGTAGTTACATCTTCAATTATTATAAGCTTATCCCCGTTTTTCAGCTTACTTCCAAGAAGCATTCCTGTATCTCCGTGATCCTTGACCTCCTTTCTGTTAGAGCAGTAGGATACCTCAATACCGAAGAGCTGGCTTAAGGCTATAGCCGCAGCAACGCTTAGCGAAATCCCCTTATATGCCGGTCCGAAAAGCACATTAAAATCCACTCCAAAGCTTTCTTTTATAGCCTTAGCATAATATTCTCCCAGCTTACCAAGCTGCTTTCCTGTATTATAGTTTCCTGTATTAATAAAAAACGGTGTTTTTCTGCCACTCTTAGTTGTAAAATCACCAAAGGTAAGTACATTGCTTTCTACCATAAACTCTATAAAGTCCTTTTTATATTGCTCCACTAAAAGCCCCCCTTAAAATATTCTTACGTTCTTTATCCACTCAATATCCTATTATTACAAACTTAGCATGTTTTTTCAATGAAAATTATGTTAATTTTTTATCCAAATTTTTCAAATGAATACTTTGCTTAATTTGATGCTATTTTGGTTTACTCTCTACATCTTCAAGATTATTATTATCAAAAATGCAGATAATATTAATGTTGAGGTAGTGTAAAGTGAGTTATGAAAAATAGGAAGTAAAAAAATAGCCATTTAAGCTAGCCTAAAAGTAAAAAAAGCAGTGTAGATATAGCCGACCGCCACCATTGACAGCATGACAAAGCAATGCTGTGAGATGATTATCG
>CALJSV010000198.1 GCA_937976095.1 uncultured Clostridia bacterium
AGAAGGAAAATTCTATTAATTGGCGAATAATTATGAAAAATGACAAAATGCTAGGCGGGAAGGTGGTGAACTAGAATGCAAATAACAGATGTAAGAATTAGGAAGGTAAACACTGAAGGTAAGATGAAGGCAGTAGTTTCAGTTACTTTCGATAACGAGTTTGTTGTACATGACATCAAGGTTATAGAAGGACAGGAAGGTTTGTTCATAGCAATGCCAAGCAGAAAGACTCCTGATGGAGAATTTAAGGATATTGCACATCCTATTAATTCTACAACAAGAGAAAGACTTCAATCTTCTATATTGGAAGAGTATGAAAAAGTAAAAAATGAATAATTATTAAAATTAAGGTATAAAAAAATGCCATCAGATGGAAATTGTCTGATGGCACTTTTTTTCGCATTTTTTATAATGCCTTCTAATATACATTAAGCAGAGGGAATTAACTGCTTGTGTCTACCTATTTAGAATTTGTCCAAGGGGTATAGGAACAGGAATAAGCAGCAGCTGAACTATGCTAGGAGGTAGAAGGTTAAAAGAAGTAATTATAAGTCGAAAGGAGGTACCGGGCCCATGCATTTATTTCGTAATGTTTTATGAGAAATGCTGGGCATGGGCAAATAATGACAGATAAAAAGATTGAACATACTATGGAGAATATAGAAAAGGAGTGTGAATATAAAGAGCAGCCTAATGATTTTGGTCATACCTGTCCGCTGATAAACACAAACTATAATACATATATGAACAATAACATCCCCTTGTACGGAGGCTATACCGGAATGCCTCATGCTCAGTGCTGCATGAACGCAGGGGAGATGTATAACTATGGTTATACTGACCCTGATTTCGATGGGGATATGGGCTATGAGCATGCAAGGGTTAAGGATTGGTACGAGGAGTTTGAAAGTGATCTGGAGGATCTAATGGATGAAAGCAGTGACGACTATGATGAGTTTGAGTCGAGGCGTGAAGCAAAGCAACCTTGGTTCTTCTGGCCGCAATTTTGCTATTTTAACCCATACAAAAGATAACTAGAGTTGTTTATTATTGTTAAAGCTAGTAGGCAGCGCAGAGATTTCTGCGCTTTATTTTTTTGCGAATGTTTTAATAGTAAGAATTAGTATATAATAAAACTATAAATATATGCTGGGTGTATTGTCTAATAATCCTTTTAACGTCAAAAAATAACGAAAAGAGGTATGTATATGGATCAAAAAACCTTAGTTATTATTAAGCCTGATGGAGTTAAACGCAACCTTATCGGGAAAATCATTGACAGCTATGAGAGTAAGGGCATAAGGGTGATTGATATTGAAATGCTGCAGATAGATGAAAAAACAGCTAAGACCCATTACGCTGAGCATATAGGAAAGGACTTTTTTGATGAGCTTATAGAGTATATCACCTCTGGGGCGTCAGTAATAGTAGAGCTGGCCGGAGAGAATGCCATAGCTGCTGTCAGAGAGGTAAACAGTGAGCTGAGAAGCAAATACAGGGTTAATACTACACAGAATACTGTTCATGGATCAGATTCTCCTGAGAGTGCCCAAAGGGAGATAATACTCTTCTTTGGAAGGCAGGCATATTAGCTGCCGCAATATGCCGGAGCATAACGGAGGTACTTAACAATCTTTTGCTTTTATATTGAAAAAGAGTATAAAGAGTGATATAGTCTAGTATGAACAAATGTCTTATTTACCGGCTATAAGCTGGTGTAACATACAAATGAAATGGAGAAGATTGGTTTGATGGAACATAATCTAGTTGCTGAGATAAACAGGCTTCGAAAGGAAAGAAACGCAATAATATTGGCTCATAACTATCAAGTGCCTGAGGTTCAGGATATCGCTGATATAGTTGGTGATTCATATGCTCTAAGCAAGCATGCTGCAAACACCAAAAACCAGGTTATAGTTTTTTGCGGAGTACACTTTATGGCTGAAAGCGCCAAAATACTATCACCTGATAAAACAGTGCTGCTTCCTGCAAAGGATGCGGGTTGCCCTATGGCAGATATGGTTACTGCAGAGGGTCTCCGAGAAATGAAAGAAAAATACCCGGAGGCTGCGGTTGTTACTTATGTGAATTCTTCTGCCGAGGTTAAGGCAGAGAGTGATATCTGCTGTACTTCGTCAAACGCGGTTAAGGTAGTGCAAAGCATCAAAAACAAGCAAATTATTTTTGCTCCCGATGAAAACCTTGGAAGCTATATAGCAAGTAAGGTAAAAGACAAGGAGCTGATACTTTGGAGGGGCTTTTGCATAACACATAAAAGAGTTAGAACCTCAGAGGTTGCAAAAGTAAGAGAACTGTATCCTGATGCAAAGATACTGGTTCACCCTGAATGCGAGCCTGAGGTTCAGGCTATGGCAGATTTTTTAGGAAGCACCTCTGAAATTATAAAGTACGCTGGAGAGCTGACTGAAAAAAATATAATAATCGGCACTGAGGAAGGTATTTTACATACACTCAAAAAGCAGAACCCTGACAAAAACTTCTATCTGCTTTCACCGGGCTTAATATGCGCAAACATGAAGAAAACGAGATTAGAGGATGTATATTACTCACTGCTTAATATGCAGCATCAGGTTGAGGTAGATGAGGAAATAAGGGTTAAGGCATTAAATGCCTTGAATGAAATGCTTAAGATAAGCTAATATTTAGGATTATTTTTAGTTTAGATACGATTTTGGGGGATTACAGACAGGGGGGAGGCGTATGCCAATGCGATATCTAGTGGACTTTGACAGCGAGCAGCTGCCACAGGAAAAGTATGATGTGATCATTATAGGAAGCGGTGTTGCAGGACTTTATGCTGCGTTAAATCTTCATGGGGTATTGAGCATTTGCGTATTAAGCAAGCAGTTTATGAGCAAAAACAACTCATATCTGGCACAAGGGGGCATAGCTGCTGCTGTTACTGAGGATGATATGCCGGAATATCATTATGAGGATACGATAAAGGCTGGGGCAGGACACTGCAACATAGAGGCTGTCAGCCTTCTGGTAAATGAAGCGCCTATAGATATACAAGCTCTTTGCAATATTGGAACCAGATTTGATCGTAACGCTGATGGAACTTTGACTACAACGAGAGAAGGCGGACATGGAAGGTTCAGAGTAGTCCATGCCCAAGGTGACGCAACTGGTAAGGAGGTAATTGACTCCTTGCTTGCCGAGTGCAGAAAAAGAACCAATATAAAGATCGTTGAAAATTTCTTTGCAGTGGATATGATCACAAAGGATGATAGCTCGGCAGGGGTCTTAGTAAAAAGCTGCAGCAATGATGAAAAGCAGGGATATCAAATATTGTGGTCAAAAAAGGTTATCATAGCCAGTGGAGGAATAGGTCAGGTATATAAGAATACTACCAATACTGATATAATTACCGGAGATGGCATAGCAATGGCCTATAGGGCTGGAGCTGAGCTTGCTGACATGGAATTTGTCCAATTTCACCCCACTGCACTGTATAAAGAAAACAGCAGTGCAAACAGCTTTCTGATTTCTGAAGCAGTTCGCGGCGAAGGTGGCATACTCAGAAATATCCACGGAGAGCCTTTTATGAAGAATTATCATGAAATGGGGGAAATAGCCCCTAGAGATATAGTAGCAAGAGCGATATTTTCTGAAATGAGAAAGACCAATAGTCAATTTGTATATTTAGATATTACTCATAAATCTGCAGAGCATCTGAAAAATAGGTTTCCAACTATTTATGAAAAATGTGCGGGCGAAGGCTTTGATATATCAAAGGACTACATACCTGTTGTACCTGTACAGCATTATTTTATGGGAGGTATAAAAACTGACCTCCTTGGAAGAACAAATATAAAGGGCTTATATGCCTGCGGTGAAGCGGCTTGCACAGGGGTACACGGTGCCAACAGGCTTGCCAGTAATTCGCTGCTTGAGGGCCTTGTTTTTGGAAGAAAAGCGGCAGAGCATATAAATACTATAATAAACGAGACTGAGTTTGTGGAGCAAAAGGCTAAGAATAAAAATGAGCCTAGAAATAAAAAGGTAGATATAGCTTCCATCAGAGCTGAGATAAGAGAAATAATGGATTATCATGCAGGAATAGAAAGAAACGGTGCAGACATGATAATTGCACTAAGCAGAATAGAAGCTATCATTGAGAGGCTTGAGTCCATAAACCTGAGGAAGGTATATGAAATGGAGACTATAAATATTGCTTATTTGGCCTCGCTTATTCTTAAGGCTGCTATTGAAAGAAAGCAGAGCATAGGAAGCCACTTTAGAATTGACCAATAAGCTGTAAGGATGTGATGATTTTGGATTATTTTATAATAGATAATTTAATCAAGAATGCTTTACTTGAAGACCTTGGATGGGGAGATGTAACTACAGATTCAACTATACCGGAGAATACGCATATAAAAGGAAACTTTATTGCTAAGCAGCAGGGAGTTTTGTGCGGTATTGAGGTTTGCAGGAGAGTATTTAACCAGCTTGACGACAGTATAGAATTCAATATCCTAAAAAAAGACGGTGATAAGGTAGTCAAGGGAGATATTGTAGCGGAAAT
The DNA here is from genome assembly GCA_937976095.1 of uncultured Clostridia bacterium. Classification (GTDB taxonomy): domain Bacteria; phylum Bacillota; class Clostridia; order Lutisporales; family Lutisporaceae; genus CALGKJ01. Next base: position 4,553 of record CALJSV010000198.1, read on the forward strand.
AAGTGGAAGCGCTAGAGCCATCCTAAAGGGTGAGAGGGTTGCGCTGAATCTGCTTCAAAGGATGTCTGGCATTGCTACTGCCACAAGTCAATATGTTGAAAGCGTAAAGGGCCACAAGGCTAAGATAGTTGATACCAGAAAAACTGCACCTGGTCTAAGGGTGCTTGATAAATACGCTGTAAGGATGGGCGGAGGCTGCAACCACAGGTTCAACCTCTCTGACCTGGTACTAATTAAGGACAATCACATAAAGGCAGCCGGCAGCATTACAAGGGCGGTGGAAGCTGCCAAATCAAGGCTGTCACATGCCGTAAAGATTGAGGTTGAGGTTGAAAGCATTGAAATGCTTAATGAAGCAATAAATGCAGGCGCAGATATTGTCATGCTTGACAACATGAACCTGCAGGAAATGGCACAGGCGGTACAAATAGCTAGTGGTGCCGTGCTTTTAGAGGCATCTGGAAATGTGGAGCTTGAAGGAGAAAGAAGTGCAAAAGCCATAGCAGAAACAGGGGTGGACATCATCTCAATAGGAGCTCTTACTCACTCAGTAACGGCTATGGACATTAGCTTGAGATTTATTTAGACAGTAAGTTTATTTTTAGGCTTTCATAAGGCTTAAGGATAAACTTTTTTGTGTTTATAAGCTGAGC
>CALJSV010000199.1 GCA_937976095.1 uncultured Clostridia bacterium
TGCTGTTACAGCAGCAGTATACGGCTTCAACAGGTTCAGTGCATCAGAAACCGGAAGATTTGCGCTGGATGGGCTTAAGTTTAAGATACCAGTGGTTAAGACAACCACATCAAAGATAATGACCTCACGCTTTGCAAGGACACTGTCAACACTTATGTCCAGCGGTATGCCGCTCCTACATGCACTGGAGCTGGTAGCTAAGGTTTGTGGCAATAAAGTGGTTGAGAAGGGCATACTGGCGGCAAAGGAAGAGGTACGTAAGGGCGTATCGTTGTCTGGACCCATCAAGAAGATAGGAATATTTCCACCTATGCTGGTATCAATGCTAAGCATTGGCGAGGAGTCTGGTACACTGGATGATGTACTGGAGAGGACAGCATCCTTTTATGACGGTGAGGTTGAGGCGGCGGTGGAGAATATGACTAAGCTTATGGAGCCTATTCTTCTAATGACTATGGCTACAGTTATCGGATTTATTGCAGTAGCTATGATACTTCCGATGTTTGATATTATGTCTAAGATTCAGTATTAGTTTAGGCTATTAAGATGGTGCACAAAGATAGATATAAGTGTACACTATCTTTAAAGTATATTTTAGGATTCTTACTTTGAAATGGGGTGAAATTATAATTTTGAGATTTTTTTATAAGCAAAGAAACAAGAAGGGCTTTAGCTTAATATAGATTATAGTTGTTATTGCAATACTTGGTATACTTGCTGCGGTGGCTATACCTAGAGTAACTACTTCACTAGATAAAGCTAAAGAAAACACTGATCTATCTAATCTAAGAGCATTAAATAATGCAGTAGAATTGTATAGCGTTGAGCAGACTACTGGCTATCCAGCAGTGCCCACAGGTGCAACAGATGCAGCAACAGCAGCATCATTTGCCACAACAATGATAAGTTATTTTCCATCAGGGATACCAGTACCTCAAAGAGACACGTATGCTTTCTACTATAATAGAGGATTAACAAGTGGCGCTAAAGTAAAACTTGACCTAAAGACTGCTACGCTTGACGCAGCTTGGATCAGAATTACACCATAATAAGTGCTTTAAGTACTCAAGCAAATTAGAGGTAAATATGGTATCTTTACTTAGTTTAGTCTTTTCTTTATTTGGTACAATAATAGGTTCCTTCCTAAACGTATGCGTTTCACGCATACCTAGGAAGGAATCCATTATCTTTCCTAATTCCCACTGTCCCAAATGTGGCACGGGAATAAAACCCTATGACAATATTCCTATTCTGAGCTATATAATACTTGGTGGCAAATGCAGATACTGCAAGGAGAAAATATCTCTCCAATATCCCGCAGTGGAGCTGCTTACAGGTATTGTATTTGCCATAATCTACTATACTTATGGACTAAGTATAGCAGCGGCTAGCTATGCAGTGCTATGCTGCGCATTAATAATAATAACCTTTATAGACCTCAAGACCCAAGAAATACCTGATGGACTAAACCTATTTATAGCTATAACAGGTATTATTTTTATATTTTTCAACGGCTTTAAGCCACACCTCCTTCCCGGTATACTGGGCTTCCTACTTGGAGGAGGTATATTCCTGCTTATTGCCGTAGTTTCAAACGGCAGCATGGGAGGCGGAGATATAAAGCTAATGGCTGCACTCGGACTGTGGCTTGGTTGGAAGCAGATATTGATGGTAACACTCCTGTCCTTTATCATAGGCTCAGTGATATCCATCATACTTATGACCTTGAAAATAAAAAGCAGAAAGGACTATATACCCTTCGGGCCATTTATAGCACTTGCTGCGTTTATCATAATCCTATACGGAAATCAAATCCTTAATTGGTACTTAGGCAGTTTCTACTAGTGATATGGTTTTGTTTTTGATGAATAGGAGAAATCTGTGTAGAGACTTAGAAACAGTTAGCGACCGTAGGAAAGCGGAACCAATTGAGCGGCCCAGAGGTGGTTGCTGCCTTGGTGAAGCCCGAAGGTAGCTTACGGTTTCTTAGTCTTGGAACATCATTTCTTATATTTATCAAAAACAAAAAACAAAATACTTGGGGGGATAGTAATTGGCAAACAACGAATACATTTCATTGGACATTGGCTCCAAAAACATCAAAATAGTAGTAGGTAAGCAGCAATCCAGCAATATAGTTGTCAGTGCTGCTTTTATGTTCCCGACTCCTGTTAATTCCATACAGGATGGGAAGATAATGGACTTGGACGCTTTGGTTCAATCAATTAAGAAGTCTCTAAACGACAACAAGCTAAAAGCAAAAAAAGCAATACTTACTATAGAGAGTACTTCCATAATAAGAAGAGAAATAGTACTGCCTATGGTTAAGCCTGATGAAATGGAAGCAATGGTACGCTATGAAATAGAGCAATACCTCCCAATAATGCTGAACGAATATGTTGTAGAATACAGGATATTGGAAGAGTTTACAGACGAGGATGCCAAAAAGTGCAAGATACTTGTAGCTGCTATATCAAAGCTTATGGTGGAGGATTATTTGCAGCTGGTCAGAGCATTAGAGCTTGTACCTTCAGCACTTGATATAAACTCAAACGCAATATCTAAGCTGTTTGCTTCAAAACAAACCTTAAATGGTCAGAGCTATGCTTTAGACAAGACTATTGCCTTAGTCGATTATGGCCATAACAGCATAAATTTCACAATAGTTTCCAATGGACTTACAAAGTTCAGCAGATTGATAACACTTGGTGGCAGCGATATAGATATAAACATTGCAAACACCTTAAATCTTGATACCAGCCATGCTGAGGAAAAAAAGATCAAGGAAGGAAAGCTTACAAGCAGCAGCGAGGGTAGTACAACAGATGCTATGCTTAGTGATATGATACGTTATAGTGTAGATAGAGCTAACGAAGAAATTCAAAGGATGTTTCAATATTATACTAGTAGAGAGAACACTAACAGGATAGATGAAATACTGCTCTTTGGCGGAGGCGCAAATCTTAATGGACTCGATGAGTACCTAAAATCAGCCTTCAACATACCTGTTTATAAGATAAGCAGCTTAAGCAGCTTCAAATATAGCAAGCAAGACAGCTTGCAGCTAGAGTATTTCTTAAATGCTGCTGGCGCAATAATCAGAAGGTAGGCGGGTGATATAGTGAGAGATTTTAACTTTTTTTCACCATATATTGAACAAAAGAGTCAATCGTATAATAAGAAAAAGCCGCTGATAATAGCAGGCGTGATTATTGCTGCCTTAGCCTTAGCATTTTATGCCTTTAACTTTTACAGAATTTCGTCTATGGAGCATAAGCTCAAGGATATAGACGCTTTCCTTAGCAATGAGACAACCAAGGCAAGCTTGGAGCAGTATAATATTACACAGCAGAAGGTGCAGATACTCAAGGAGTATCAAAAAATAACTGAAGACGCAAACAGTAAGATAGACATAAATAACAAAATCAATAATAACCTGCTGAACGAATTAACCTCAGCTATGCCAAAGAATGTGTTTATTAGAGTATTAAGTATTACAGGCAGCAATGTTCAGCTTGAAGGTGTTGCTTCAAGCAGGACTGCAGTTGCTGACTTTGTTCATAATCTAAAGCAGCAAAGTCTTTTTAGCTCAGTTTACGTAGGAAACATAAACCAAGCAGGGGCAGATGGCGGAGGCTATACCTTTACATTGGTATGCGGATTGGGGGTAGTGGAAAATGAAGCTAAGTAAGAGAGAAAAAACACTACTGACAATCCTTCTAACAGTTGCTGCAGTATTTGTGTTTTACAGCTACATGCTTACTCCGCAGATGAACAAGCTGGCAGAGCTTAAGCTAAGACTTGCTGAGCAGGAGCAAAACAGGGAATACGTACAGATACAGATGTCTCCAAACAACAAGGTATACTCGGATTACAAGGCCTTTAACGCAAGCATTGAGCTTATGACTCAAAAACTTTTTCCATACATTATTCAGGAAAAAATAATACTATACGTAGAAGACATGCTAAAGTCGTCCGGTGTACAAGCTTCTACCATAGCTTACTCGCAGCCTTCCTTAAAGCAGCCTGGAGATGAAGTAGAAGCTATAAAGACTGAAATAGATCCTGAAATAAAAAGAATACTTGACGAAATAACAGGAAAGAAAAACGAAGAAGAAAAGAAGAGTGAAGAAAAGTCCGCAGAAGGCGGTTATACACTTGAGCATATGTCAGTCACAATGAATATACAGGGCACTTATGAAAGCATAACAAGACTGCTTAACAAGATTGAATACTTTGACAAAAAAATCCTTATTAGCAGTCTAAATCTGGTAGCAGCAGAAAATACGTTAGCGGGTATAATAGTATTAGATTTTTATGCTGTGCCAAAGCTTAAAATTCTTAATGACTCCTATCTGGAATGGGAATCTTTATTTGAAAAAGGCAAGGACAACCCCTTTATAGCCTTTGAGGGCTATGTGGCAGCTGTAAACACACCTTCAACAGATGCTTCCGGTCAAGAAAATGCAACAGGGGCAGTTCAACCAGTAAGTGACTTTTTGTTGGTTGCAAGACCGTTTTCCTCCGATCTGCCTACTGTAATACTGGGTGATGCAAAGGATAAGTCCAACAAAAGCTATATCTATGCGGACAGCCCAAACCATGTGGATATAGAGGTTCAGGTTATTAAGAGTGAAGGTAAGTATTTCTACAGGTATAAAACCAATAACTCAAGCTATCCGACAAACTATGAGGAAGCTTCAGAGTTTAAGCCTGCAGGTGGGGCAATAGAGTTTAAGATTTTAAGCTATAAGAGAAATGCAAAAGAGGATGTCAATGGAGTAAATCTTACAATCATAAACAATACAGACCTGGCAGTGAATGTATATATCGAAAACGATGATACTGCAAGGCCAAGAGTGAATATTGCAAAGCTTCAAGGAAATATCAAAGTAAAAAAATAATAAGTAATAAAATAGGCATGGGGGTTTACCATGTGCAGATATTTTAAATCAAAAAAAGGCTATACGCTGATAGAGGTAATTCTAAGCATCGCAATACTTGCAATGATAGTAGTACCTTTTTCAGGGCTGTTTCTTTCCACTACCAGGACTAATAGCAGGGCTGAGGATATGCTGAATGCAAATCAGCTTGCCCAGGAGTACATGGAGCGCTATAGAGCCTTGAGCACCATTAATAGCGCTAATGAGAGTGTTTTACGAAACGGCAAGGAATACACCATAAGGGTGACAGTTGGAGATAATGTGGCTTACGGAGGCGGATCAGGCACTTATGCCAGAGCGGCCGGACAAGAGCCACCTGCAGCGGATGCAAAAATAAAGAATCTTAACAAAAATTATAGCATTTTGATGAACAGTACTTCTATTGTCATCGAGGGAATAGTCAGCAATGTAGGTGCCACGAAAGGCGTTGTACTGGTTGAATATATAACAGATGGTAATACTCTTAATGTAAGAAACGAATCAGACAAGCCTCTTGAAATATATATTGTAAATAAAAGCAGCTCTGAAAGCAGTAAGCTTAATGTAATCACTGAGCTTGGAGAGGTGTATGTCATCAAAAATGCTATAGCTGAAGCACCAGAGTATAACAACTGGTTGTACAGCATAAGTGTTGAGGTATTTAAGGGTAATACAACAGATGTTGATAGCAGGCTTGTGGTACTAAACGGAGTTAAAAGGGCCGATTAGGAAGTGATAGGATGAACATAATAGGATATTTAAATTCAAAAAAAGGTTCTACCCTGGTTATGGTAATGCTCATAATGTCAATTTTGAGCATTATTGGTATTGCTCTTTTATCATTGTCTGTAATGAATATTAAGATGAAGAAGCTGGATGAAAGCTCAAAAACCTCCTTTTACTGGTCTGAGTCTGGTCTTGATGAGGTCTATGCTTTAACCAGTAAGCTGGTTGAAGAGGCAATAAATGCCGGAAACAACGAAGTAGTTGCTAAATTGGCTGAGCTTCTAAGCATACAGAGAGAAAAGCTTTATTCTGGAGCTGAGGATGTTGAGTACATTGATGAAGCAGGCAATTTTACTGAGGCAGCTATGGATGAATTAAAGGGTGATATAGATAGCTGGTTTAAAGCACACTATAAAGCCTACTTAGGGGCACAAAATGGCTATTTTCATCTGACGCTGGAGGATGATGACAGCTACATGAGCATTGATAAGACCAAAACTACTATAGCCATAAATAGCTTTCAGGCACTTAATGACAGATATAGCTTTATTGCAGTATCCACCCACAATAACAATGGTATAACAAAAACCGTAAGAGCCAAGCTTGAAGTAAAGGTTCCGGACTATAACACTCCTTTTGCAGTTAAAACACTAAAGAAGGAGGTATATGAGAACAGTCTTCTTACAAAGGCTTTGGTAGCAGAGAAGGATATAGTAATAACCGGCGGAGAGGTTACAATAAACGGTGATGTGTTTGTACTGGGAACTAAGCCGACATCAGCTAGCGCTAAGAATAACCCTAAGAATTATGGAGGCTTTATAGTCGGACAAGGTGTTAATTCAGGAAATGTTATAATAAACGGCAATATAGCTTCTGACAGCTATATTCAGACTCATGCTAACGATTCCAATATAACAATTAATGGAAACACATACTGCGACAGCTTGGTAATACAAGAGGATACAGTGAACTGCAATATCAAAATTAACAAAGAAAGTGGTATTGAAGGTGAGATCAGTGGACTTTGTACAAAGGATGATGTGGAGCTTAACGGAAATAAGGGCAAAATAATTATTGATGCAAAATATTACGGCTTTTCTGAGGGCTCGGCTGGACATCTTGTAAATAGCTGCCTCGTTGTTAATAGTGATGATTTGGGTCAGCCATATGGATCCTGGCTCGTTATAAAAAAAGAAGCATATATAGCTGGTACAGTATATATTTATTCAAATCCCATGTATCAGACCGGGGAGAGCATTGCACTTAAAAGAAGCGACAACTATCTTGCATATGAGCATCCCTTTACCAATCTTCCTCCTAATTCACTAAATGAGCTGCCTGAAGCTGAAATAACAGTTGGTACAATTGACGGACATACAACAGTATTAACAAATCCACGAAAATACATGTCAGATAACGTTGTATTTAGCCCATATGACCCTTTGTATCCCGTAACTGGCTTCAAAAACGGCGTAAGCTTTGACTCAACAAACAAAAGGGAATATATATATCTTTACGACAGAGCATATAGTAATACTTTAAAAAAAGGTGGAACTAGCGACAGCGTTATAGAGGTTGAAGATAGCGGCATAATTTTAGAAAAAGTCATGTTTGCAGCTGGAACCTTTATAAACAAAGGACAGCTAACCTATACTGATAATATTGAAGGCAATGAAGCTATTGTAAAAGCGTCAAATAAATACACCCTTGAAGTTTACAAAATGGGAGATGAAGAAGCAACGGAAGCAGGGCAGGTAAAGCTAGAGGACAGGTTTGATTTTACAGGGGCAAATGCAAGCTTATATGAGAACACAGCAAGCAATAGGGAGCTTATCTATGTAAACGGCTCAAGCTCAGATATAGAAATTGTAGGTCCTGGAGGAATTGCCAGTAAAGCAAATTCATATCAATTTGGCGGAAGTACAATTAGGGGTATTATAATTACAAAAGGTGATGTTTATATAAAAGGGAATATAAAATTTGCCGGAGGCATTTTTACTACGGGCAATATTTACTTTGAAGACAGTAATGCCAAGTCCTTCACAGGAAACTCTGACTATATTTATAGTAAGCTTGTGGAGCTTGACCTACTAAAGCACTTTAAGAACAATAAGTCCACACCAGTATCTAAGAGCATACAATCTGATATAAGCATAGGCGGCAGTGTAAAATCCTACAGAGACTACAGCAACATCGTAAAAGTCCTATACTGGAAAAGAGACTAGCCACTAGTGACCAGCGACCAGAGACTATTGCAAAAGGAGGCTACTATGAAAACCATGAATTCAAAGGGCTACTCATTAATTGAATTATTGGCTGTGCTTGGAATTCTTGCTATAGTAATTACCTCCATTATGTCTTTTTTCATAATGAACACCAAGGCTTCAAAAACTGCGCAGGAGCAGCTTGAGCTTCAGCATCAGCTTCAGACTGCTGTTGTAGCAGTAAGTGAAAGGCTTCAAAATGCCCATGGAATAGATTACACCTATTTTGATGGAGTAGCTACCTATAACATCAAGCTTGACAACGACCTAGACGGAGTAATAGACCAGACACAAAGCTTGGTTTTTGTTGAAGCATCAGGGGAGATCATACTTAACGGTACTGTGATATGCGAGTATATCTCCGGACTTATGATTAAGCCTACAAACGCTGCAGGAGCTGAGGTAGATACGAGCACAAGCACCAACGCTCAGATTTCTGCCCTACTGAGCTCTTCAAAACTATTGCTGTTAAACATTAATGCTCAAGTAGGCAGCAGTACTAAGAGTACAAGTACCTCAGTGTACAAGCGAAATAACTGAAAAATCTGATTTATGGAGTCCTATATATTGTATATATAGGACTTTAGTAGTATAATAGAATTAGGATCAATGTATCCTTGTTGAGATAATTAGATCAAATAAAAATTACCGGGGTGGTTTGAAAATGAAGAATATTAAAAGAACTGCATATAAAGTAGTTAGCATACTTATTGCGGCAGCTTTGGTTTTTAGCATAATTGCTTCATTCTTTTTTGCAGAGACTAACAAACCTAGCGACTGGGCGTTAAAAGAGGTCGAAGGAGCAATAAAGACTGGCATGGTGCCGGAAGAGCTTCAGGGAAGCTATCAACAGCCTATAAAAAGAAGTGAGTATACTGCTTTGGCTTTAAGATTGTTCGAAGGTGCAGGCTTTTCATCAAACCTTAAAGGGGACAAGCCTTTTCCTGATATATCAGGCAGCTTTTATGAAAACACCATAATAAAAGCATATAACGCAGGGATTATACATGGCTATCCTGATAAGACCTTTAAGCCTGACAATAACATTACAAGGCAGGAAATAGCTAAGCTTATCGTAAATCTTATTAAAGCTATGTATCCGAGTGAGGATGTAACTCCCATACAGCTATATAGCTTCTATGACAATGCTGATATAGACGACTGGGCAAAGGATGTTATAAATTATTGCTTTGAAAACAACATAATGATAGGTATAGACAAGCTTGTGACCATGAGCCCAAAGGGAGAGACAACAAGAGAGCAGGCAATCATTATGCTTTACAGGCTTGCAAGCAGCTGGAGGATACTGGATGGAGCAGCTGAGCCTGTAGAAATTACGGATATACTTTTTTATTTCAGTGAGCCGTTGTTTTATAATGTGCTGCATGTAAGCGAAGATAGGCTGGATATTAAGTCCATCTATGAAGTGTATGACATTAGAATTACAAAGACAGATGGAAAGCTTACTATGATGGCAAGCACAAAGGATGCTGCAGATGAGGAATTTAGAAGGGTAGTAAGTACGCTTCTATATACCTCCAGATACCGCAATGCTGCATGGAAGCTTTTTGAAGCTGGCCTCAATAGCGCGATAGAGAATAGCAAGATGAACTTTGCAGAGCAGGACAAGAGCAAATATCTTATAAATGGATACACAATAAACAATGAAGATAATTCCAAGACATATATATTGAAGCTGGAAGAGTATTAAATATGGGAGAAGGTGAAATTATGAAACAAAAGATGTTTAAAAAGGTAGTAGTTATGATGCTTGTCATTACACTTATCATGGCTATTCCTACCTTTGTAGCTGCAAACGGTAATCCAAACAAGGATAACACCTGGGTAGTATTTCAAAACCAAAGAGTTGTAAACGGGCAGGCAGTGATTGACATGGTCGTAAGAGACTATGGAGCAAAAGGTCAGGGCTCCGGCGGTATCAAGACAGTAAAATACAGCTATGCAAACGGAAGAGGTGTAGGACAATATCCTGCCAGCAGTACCTTTACTACTATAACTGTAAGTGAGACAAATGTAATGCAGCGAACCTTCACCATACCTGTTAAGGATATACATAACAAGTTTATTTTTGTACAGGTTGAGGATTACGGCGGACTTAGATATGCTCCAAGCTTAGGCTTTGGTCCATACTGGGCGAACACTGCAACTCCTTTTGCATTGACAGATATAAGTATTGTAAGGTTTTTTGATCCAAATATAGGAAAGTATTGCTATGACTTGCTGCCTGTGTTTTCAATACCAAATCCATTGGGCGTGACCTATTCATGGCAGATACTAAGTGGTGGAAGTCTTGTTGATCTGGTGAATGGAACTATGCTTACTGATGATAATATCATACTTGCAGCTAAAGGAGCAGGAGGAAGCATAGTGGTTAGACTGACTGTTCAGTACAATGGACAGTCCTACAGCATACAAGAGACTATGGATATACTAAATCCAATTATGATAAATGTTGATGAACAGTATGCAAAAGTAAAGGAAGTAAATGTGACTTTATCATACTTTGCTGAAGCGACACAAAGGCAATATAAGCTTGGTGAAGAAGGTACATGGATTAACTACACTGCACCATTTAAGGTAAACAGCAATACTACAGTGTATGCTAGATGTCTTGACTCAGATGGAAATGAGATTATAGCAAGCAGAGAAATATCTAATATTGATAATATAATTCCTACTGCAGAGGTTGAGTTTAATACTACAAGCCCTACCAATCAAAATGTAGTCGCAACACTTATCCCAAGTGAAGCGATAATAGTTACAAACAACAACGGCAGCTTAAGCCGTACCTTTACAGAAAACGGAAGCTTTACTTTTGATTTCAGAGATGCAGCCGGAAATACAACAACAAAGACGGTTACTGTAACCAACATTGATAAAGCTGCACCGACAGGAACAGTTACACTTAGTACTACAGCACCAACAAATCAAAATGTAACAGCAACTCTTACACCAAGCGAAGCGGTTACAGTTACAAACAACAATGGCAGCTTAGTGTATGACTTTACACAAAACGGCAGCTTCACCTTCCAATATAGAGATGCAGCCGGCAACACTGGCTCAAGCACTGTTACGGTAAACAACATAGATAAGATAGCACCAACAGCAACTGTTACTTATAGTATTGAAGGTTTAACAGGTGGTACAGTAAGAGCAACTCTTGCAAACATAAGTGAGGCTATAACAGTAACAAGCCCATCAAATGGGGCAACATATTATGACTTTAACATGAACGGCGAATACACCTTCCAGTTCAGAGATGCAGCCGGAAATACCGGGACTGCTATTGCTGTTGTAAATAATATTTTGAGCACAAACTCTAATATGCTTTCAAGGATATCCTTGACTAAGGGCTACAAGGCTGGAGATACCAGTGATGAAAATATAACCTCAGTAATCCAGGGTGGAAGCCTTGAGTTTAGGATTAAGCTCACAGCATCTGTCGGAGGAAAGCTAAAGCTTGCATTGGAATCCAACTTTATGGACACTACAAATCCAAGACATGAAGAAAACTCTCAGCTTTTCTTTGATTCCTTATCAATCAGAGAGCTTGCAGATGTTTCTGTAGATGGGCAAAAGCTAAATCTTTCAATTAGTAAGGCTACAGATGGAAGCAGATATATAATACTTGAGTCAGCAGAAAATCTTGTAGTAGGAAAGGAATACGAGATTAAGATAGTTGTTAAAACTGTTCAGCAGCTGCCAATCGGAAGCTATGAGCTGAAGCTTATTGGCTCTAACCCTGTGCAAAGACTGCAGATAGATGTTGTTAAGCTCCCTCCACTTCTATAATAAATATAACTAAAGGAATCGGCATACCCGATTCCTTTTTTGCAGGATTTTCACATATTTTGTTGAATAGTTCATCATAGAAAGCATAACATATTTATAACAAACGGAGGGTTAATGATGTATAAGCTTAAGAACTACATGGAGGATATAGTATCTCAAAAGATAGACTCGCTACTTAAAATATTAAATATCTGCAGCTGTGATAAATGCAGACTGGATATAATGGCTATAGCTCTAAATGATCTGCCATCCAAATACGTTGTATCAGAAAAAGGCGCATTATACACAAAAATAAGAGAGCTGGAAAGTCAGTTTGAGGTTGACGTAGAGACAGCAATAATAAAAGCGGCTTTATTTGTAAGTAAGAGTCCAAAGCATTAAGAGAGCAGCAGGCGGTGATTTATTGAACATAGTTTTGATCGGCTTTATGGCTAGTGGAAAGACTACAGTCGCAAGGAAGCTTTCAGAGCTTATGAGCTATGGGTTTGCTGACACTGACAGTCTTATAGAGAACGAAGCCGGATGTACTATAAAAGAAATATTTCAAGAGCAGGGAGAAGAAGTCTTCAGGCAGCTTGAAAACAAAGTTATAAGATCTTTGATTGACAGAACGTATACTGTAGTTTCAGTTGGAGGAGGTGCTGTTATGTTTTATGATAACCTTGCACTTCTAAAAGCCATAGGTATAACTGTTTTTTTGGATACGCCTTTAGAGCAGATATATAAAAATCTTGAAGGAAGCTACAGACCACTTATAGGAGCTGCAATAAATAAAGACGAGGTTGAAAAGCTTTATATGAAAAGACTTTCAACGTACATGCAGGCTGATTTAGTAATTAAAACAGAAAACAAAAGCATAGAAGATATAGCACGGGAGATAGTTGTTACTGCAAAAAACCATAAATGGAAGCAATAGCCTGTTCACGTCAATAAATATGTGGTAATATATCCTTAAGGTTATAATCAGACTGGAGCTGATGATTTTTGGCAAAAATACTTATAATAAATGGTCCAAACCTTAATATGCTAGGAATCAGAGCGAAGCAGATTTACGGAGCTTTGAGTCTTGAGCAGATTAATGATGAGATAAAAAAGTCAGCAGAGTCACATTCTGCAGAGATAGAGTTTTTCCAATCAAATATCGAAGGCGAGCTTATTAATAAGCTGCATGAAGCGTACAGCTGCTTTAATGGAGTAATTATTAACCCTGGAGCATATGGACACTACAGTATAGCTCTCCGCGATGCAATTGAGGCTATTTCGCTACCTTGTGTTGAGGTGCACTTATCAAATATTTATGCCAGAGAAGAATTCAGAAGACACTCGGTTATAAGTCCTGTATGCATTGGTCAGATAAGCGGCTTTGGATATTATGGTTATATATTGGCTTTGCAGGCAATACTAAAGCATATAAAGGCTGATTAGAATTCTTGACACATCATTTTGATTATGTATATAATGGATATTGTTCATATTACTTTTATTGTATAAATTAATAATATTATAAACAAATGATTATGGAGGGATTTTTTAATGATTTCAGCTAGTGATTTTAGAAAAGGTTTAACATTTGAAATGGATGGTAACATATTTAGTGTAATAGATTTCCAACATGTTAAGCCGGGAAAGGGAGCTGCTTTTGTTAGAACTAAAATAAGAAATATAATATCCGGAGCAGTTACAGAAAGATCCTTTAACCCAGCAGACAAGTTTCCGCCAGCACATATCGAAAGAAAAGATATGCAGTACCTGTATGAAGATAGTGGCTTATACTATTTCATGGACAATGAATCCTACGAGCAAATTCCATTGAACCATGACCAGGTAGAAGAAGCAATAAAGTATCTTAAGCCAAACGATAATGCTAATATCAGATTCTACAAAGGTGAGGCTTTCTCAGTAGAGGCACAAAACTTCGTAGTATTAGAGGTTACTCATACTGAGCCAGGCTTTAAGGGAGATACAGCACAAGGCGCTACTAAGCCTGCTACACTTGAGACAGGTGCAGTAATCAACGTACCACTGTTTGTAAACACTGGTGATAAGATCAGGGTTGATACAAGAACAGAAGAGTACATGGAAAGAGCTTAGGCTTAACTAGTTTTAATTTGCATATAAACAAGCAATTTCAATTGCTTGATGAATATGATTCTCCAGTATGGAAAGAATACATATGTATATGACCCAAAAATTACTTTAAAGGAGGAATAAACGTGGAATACTTATACGAAAGAATAGCTTACCTAAGAGGACTTGCCGAGGGCATGAAGATTGATGAGACATCAGATAAGGGCAAGCTTTTGAGCAACATTATCGAAGTACTGGGTGACTTTGCTGATGCAATTAATGAGCTTAGCGAACAGCAGGTAGAGCTTGACGAATATGTTGAAGCTTTAGATGAAGATCTTTCAACAGTTGAAGATGAGCTTTTCGGAGAAGAAGATGAAGAGCTTGACTGCGATGATGAAGATGATTATGATTATATAGAAGTTGAATGCCCACACTGCAAGGAATTCGTATATCTAGATGAAGCTTTATTGGAGGACGGAGAGGAAGTACTTTGCCCTAACTGTCATGAGCCAATAGAGATTGAGCTAGAAGAGGATTGCTGCTGCTGTCACGGACACCAACAAGAAGACTAAGAGCTGATATGCTTAAAATGACCTTCCAAAAGGAAGGTCATTTTTTTATGCTTTCTTTTTTGGACACGTTGGTATTTTTTGAATAAGCTGTCATATGTATATTATAA
This sequence comes from uncultured Clostridia bacterium, assembly GCA_937976095.1. Taxonomy (GTDB): domain Bacteria; phylum Bacillota; class Clostridia; order Lutisporales; family Lutisporaceae; genus CALGKJ01. The sequence goes on from CALJSV010000199.1 coordinate 14,475, forward strand.
ATAGTGTACATATGAAGCAGGTGATAATTTGATAAACAATGGAAATATGAGTGATATTCTAAAGTATATGCCCGCTAATATCAGCAGTATACTGGTAAAGCTGCCAGACAGTATAGTTGAGCATGTGGAGGAAGTGAGACTAAGAGTTGGACGACCACTTATTGCTGCAGGCAGCGGCAAGGAGTACGTTATGGGCAGCATGGGTTGGCTGGAGGCTGCAAAGGGTGAGCCTTATATTGTAACCGTAGAGGATATTAAAAGTGCAGTGCAGCTTATAAGTAACTTTTCGGTGTATTCCGTTGAGGATGAGATTCGAAACGGCTTTATAACTGTCAGCGGAGGACACAGAGTAGGCTTGTGCGGCAGAGCGGTTCTGGACAATAACAAAATAAGAACTATTAAAGATATATCTTTTTTGAACTATAGAATAGCAAAGCAAATAATAGGTGCAGCTGATAAGGTGATGAATTATATAATAAGATCGCCTGACAGCATATATAACACCCTGATAATTTCACCGCCTCAGTGTGGCAAGACTACTCTTCTTCGCGATATTATCAGGCAACTGAGTGATGGAGTTGAAAGGTACAGCTTCAGGGGCAGAAAGATAGGTCTGGTGGATGAGCGAAATGAGATTGCGGCGTGCTGCTTTGGGAGGCCAAGAAACGACATAGGCATAAGGACGGATGTAATGGACAGCTGCCCTAAGGCAGAAGGAATAATAATTATGATACGCTCTATGTCTCCTGAAATAATCGCAACTGATGAAATAGGAAGAAGAGAGGATGGGGAAGCGATAATAGATGCAATAAATGCCGGTGTAAAGGTTATTACAACAATACATGGCAATGATATTGAGGATTTTCTGAGAAAGGGCTCCCTTGAAAGCCTGAGAAAGGATCTCTTTGAGAGAATCATAATTATGAGCAGAAGAAATGGTGTAGGAACCATAGAAAAGGTTTATGCTGAAAACTATTGTGAGATATATTCTGCATAGGGAGGTATACAAATGTTAATAAAGCTAATTGGTGGGATTTTGATAATTGTAGCATCCGGTGCCTTTGGGATAGGGATGGGAAATAAATATGGCGGGAGGCCAAAGGAGCTTAAGCGGCTTAGGATTCTTCTTCAAATGCTGGAGACAGAAATAATCTATGGAGCGACACCTCTACCCTTTGCCCTTGCAAATGTAGCTTCAAAGGCGGATAACAGCTTAAGCCACTTTTTTCAGGACATTGCGGAGGGGCTTATAAGAGGAAGCTTTTATTCAGTAAAGGAAGCATGGGATAAGGCAGTAGATACCAGCTTGCAGGATACCTATCTCGGAGCTTCGGATAAAGAGCTTCTAAAATCCTTTGGAGGCATTTTAGGAGCCTCAGACAGTAACGACCAGCAAAAGCACTTTAAGCTGTTTTATAAGCAGCTGGAGCAGCAGGAGGACCTGGCTGAGGAGGACAGAAGAAAAAACGAGAAAATGTACAGAAGTCTTGGGTTTCTATTTGGGATTGTAGTATTCATTGTATTAGTTTAAATAATGTTTCAAGGAGGCTGCAAAAATGGATGTAAGTTTAATATTTAAAATAGCTGGTTTGGGAATAATCACAGCGATATTGAATCTGGTGCTTATAAAGTCGGGAAGAGAAGAAGTAGCAATGATGACAACGCTCACCGGAGTGGTGATTATTTGTATGATGGTTGTTAATCTAATAAGCAAGTTGTTTGACAGTATCAGAACAATGCTGATGTTTTAGATGGGGTTACATATATGGATATTATGAAAATAACATTGATTGGGATAGTGGCTGCAATTCTTGCAGTCATACTGAGACAATACAAGCCTGAAATTGCTATACATGTAAGCATCGTCACCGGGCTAATGATCTTTATTTTTATGCTCACTAAGCTTAACTCGGTTATTACTGTGCTGAAGCATTTTGCCAGTAAAGCAAATATTGATATGCTTTACTTTACTACTATACTAAAGGTGATAGCAATAGCTTATATTACAGAGTTTGGAGCACAGGTCTGCAGAGATGCAGGTGAAGGTGCAATAGCTTCTAAGATAGAATTTTCCGGTAAAATTCTTATTATGATTATATCAATACCTATACTGGCTGCTTTACTTGATATCATTGTTAAACTAATACCATAGCTTTTAAAGCTGCTAACGCAAAAGGTGGGAGGAACATGAGTAAAAGATATATAGGACGATTAATACTTTTGTTAACAATTATTACTGCATTGCTGCTGCTGCCGGGGTATTGCGATGATGGAGGAGTTATAGCACAGCAGCTGGACAATATTGATATAGAGGATATGCAAAGCTTTATAGATCAGTTAAACAGAGAGTCTGACGGCTTTATGCCAAGGCTGAACGTTAAGGAAATGCTTCTTGGTATTTTTAAGGGAAACCCAGTTGCTAATATTAAGGAAATCTTTATTGGACTTGGAAGATACTTCATAAAGGAAGTAGTAATGAACTTTGGTCTTCTAGGAAAAATCATTGTACTTGCAATTTTCTGTGCAGTGCTTCAAAACCTGCATGGAGCCTTTGAAAAGGATGCGATAGGAAGACTAGCTTATAAAATATGCTATATGCTGATTATTATTTTATCAATAAAAAGCTTTTATTCTGCTATGAGAATAGGAGCAGATGCTATTGATACCATGGTAAGCTTTATACAGTCTTTAATACCGACCTTGCTGGCTCTCTTAATATCAGTAGGGGGACTTACCTCAGCCACTGTTTTACAGCCAATAGTATTTGGAACAATAAGTGTTATAACCACCTTTATAAAGGTTGGTATAATTCCAATGATATTTTTCTCAGCTGTACTCTCAATATTGAATAACCTGTCAGACGAGATAAACATATCGAAGCTCGCATCACTTATAAGGCAGACCGGAGTTGCTCTTTTGGGGCTTATTCTTACTATATTCTTGGGCATTATGTCAGTGCAGGGTATAGCAGCATCCTCTCTTGATAGTGTATCAATAAAAACAGCGAAGTTTGCGGTTGATAACTTTGTACCTATAGTCGGAAAGTTTTTGACAGATGCGATAGATACGGTGGTAAGCTGCTCAATGCTTATAAAGAATGGAATAGGTGTTGTGGGACTGCTTGTGTTAGTACTGATATGCAGTATGCCGCTTATTAAGATTTTTTCAATTATTGTAATTTACAAGATATCCAGTGCGCTTATACAACCAATACTTGATAATCAGCTTGTGCAGTGCCTTAATGATATGAGCAACTCACTGATGATACTTCTTGCAACAGTTATTGCTGTAGGAGTCCTTTTCTTTATTGCCATTACAGTAATAATGGGTGTAGGAAATATGACAGTGATGATGAGGTGATGCAATGATTGATTTTTTACGGAGCTGGGTTACGAACATCGCGGTGGTTATAGTTTTTATTACTCTACTGGAGATCCTTATGCCCAATGGAGATATGAAGAGGTATACAAAGGTTATCTCAGGCTTGATTATAATTTTGGTTATCATAAAGCCATTTATGATGCTAAAGGATATAGATAAGGACTTTAAGCTCAGTGTTTTTGAAACCTCAGCATTTATAGAAACAAATATAGATAACAAAGGCAACGATTTAGGTAAATACAATAAATCAATAGCCGCAGATATGTTTAGGGATAATCTAAAAAAGCAGATCGTAAGCCATATTTCAAGCAGCTGTGATGTAAAGAAGGAAGAGCTGGCAGTGGAGGTAGTTATAGAGGCTGATGCTGCAAGCAGCGGCTACGGAAATCTAAAAGAGATAGTAGTAACAGTAGCAAAAGGAACTGACAGCTCAATTCAGGTCAGCAATATATCACAGGTTAAAATAAGTACCGATAAAAAAGTAATGAATGAGAACAAACCTGAATATAATTTGAATGACAGCAAGTTAAGCAAGGATATAAAGAGCAGTATCAAAAGCTATTTAGGACTTAATGAAGAGGCTATAACGGTAAAAATACAAGAGTAGAAAATGGGGGTAATGCAATGAAACTGGGAGAATGGCTAAAGAAAAAGCTTAAGCTGGAGACGCTTCATGTACATAGCTTGCATAAGCTCACTCTGTCTAAAAAAACTGTAGTCAATTTGGTAGTACTGTTATGTATAGGTATAACCTTTATATTGGTTGCAGATTTTTATAAAGATTTAAAAACTGAGAACAGTCTTTTTCCTACCAAGCAGACAGATGCCAGCGAGCAAACCATTGATGAAAATGATGCCTCGAGCGGAATTTATGTAAAAGACATGGAAAAGCAGCTGGCAGTAATTTTGTCAAAGATTCAGAACGCAGGAAAAGTTTCTGTTATGATTACACTAAAGGGAAGCTCGGAGATAATTCCGGCAAAGGATGAAGCAGTTTCTGACAAGGTTACAAATGAGAAGGATACGGAAGGAGGAACAAGAACAATTAATGAGTTGAACACTAACGATAAGGTAGTATTTCAAAATATACAAGGGGGGTTGTCAAAACCACTTATTGTGAAGGAAATCAATCCGGAAATCAAAGGTGTTATAGTAGTAGCTGAGGGGGCAAGGGACCCAAGGGTGAAGCTGAGGCTTTCTCAGGCAGTTCAAACAGTCCTGGATATCCCAGCCTACAGAATAACTGTATATGAAGGCCAATAAAAGCACGACATTAGTAAGGGGGTAAAATTATGCAACTTAAAAGACAAAACATAGTTATACTATCAATGATACTATTATTATTTGTAATTGGTTATGCTTACAACATGTTTGCAAGCAGCAGGTACATAAGCTCCGACATAGGACTGCAGGGAATAGGAATAAATGAAGACGCAGCAATTGATGAAAATCAAGATGAATCAAGCAGGGCAGATGCAGCAGGCGAGGCAGCAGCAACAAGCAGCGATTACAATCCCTTCCAGCAAACAAGCAGCATAGCAATAGTTGAAAATCCTGACCAAAAAGCACAAGAAGCACTTGGAACAGCACAATCAGCAAGCTCTGCCTTCTTTGCAGAATACAGACTGGAAAGAGAGAAAAACAGAAGCAGAGAGGTTGAAATGTGGGAGGACATTATAAACAGTCAAAACGCAGAGCAAACCTTTAAAGAGCTTGCTCAGAAGGAACTGGTAAAGATAGTTGCTCTTACAGAAAAGGAAATGATAATAGAAAGTCTTATAGTATCCAGAGGCTTTAATGATGCGCTTGTTTTCTTGACAGATGATTCTGCAACTGTGATAGTTGAAACAAAGACACTGACGCAGCAGCAGGTTGCTCAAATCCAAGACATAGTAGTCAGAAAGACAAAGCTTGATCCTGCAGGAATAAAGATAATGACTAAGAACTAAATATATAGCTATACATATTGTGTTTTTAAACACACAAAGCTTATATTGTATAAATCG
>CALJSV010000200.1 GCA_937976095.1 uncultured Clostridia bacterium
TATCTAAAAACTCATTTACTCTAACAAGCAGGCTTTTACTATTTCCATAGCTTAGAATTTTTATCGCATCTTCTATACCAAGCCATTTAAAGTCTTCTATTTCCTCTAGCTGGCAAACTACGTCCTCGTCAATAGCCTCGCCTATGAAATAAACCACTTCTTTGACTATACCTTCCTTAGGTGAGTATTCCATGTTGCTTCTAAAGCCCTCCAGAAGTCTCACATCTATGCCGGCTTCTTCCTTTACCTCTCTTAAAGCTGTCTCATGCTCGGTTTCATTTTTCTCAACATGTCCCTTTGGAAATCCCCAGTGGTTACCGTTCTTATGCTTTATAACAAGATACTCTATAGCATTTTCTTTCCTTCTAAATACCACCGCTCCACACGACTTTTCAAATTTCAAGTTTGCCCCCCCTTTTGCCGCACATATTTATTTGATATAGCTATCAAACATTCTTATCATTGGTTAAAGAGAAAAATATTATGTCTAAAATTTGTATATTGACAGTTTAACATTGCTTTACTCTATTTTCAATTGCTAATATTAAAATAAATGATCTGAATTTCATAAATATGTTATAATTAGAAGGTAATTTTTTATATGAGATAGGGGGTTATTATATGATTGATATGAAGTACACACTCGATATAATGGAAAGTATATGCAATACAGCCAGCCCGACAGGCTTCACAAAAAATGTATTGAAGCTGATCGAAAATGAGCTGTCTGGCTTCGGTTTAAATCCAAACTATACGAGAAAGGGTGCCTTAACAGCTATCATAAAGGGAAAGAACGAAAATATAAAGAGAGCTCTTGCTACCCATGTAGACACACTTGGGGCAATGGTTAAGGAAATCAAGGGCAATGGACGTATTGCATTTACCGGCATAGGCAGCTATGCTCCATCCTCCATAGAAACAGAAAACTGCTATGTTCATACCGAAAGCAAAATACTCTCAGGTACTGTATATACTATTAAGCCATCTGTTCATATCCATTCAGATGTTCGTACACTTGAGAGAAGTATAGAAAACATGGAAGTTGTCCTAGATGAAAAGATATTCTCTGCAGCTGAAGCCAAGGACTTAGGTGTTGATATAGGCGACTTTATTTCCTTTGAGTCAAGATTCAGAGTTACTGAAAGCGGCTTCATAAAGTCCAGACACTTGGATGATAAAGCAGGCACTGCAATAATGCTTGGAATAGTAAAGTATATGTATGAAAACAATATAGTCCCTGAGTATTCGGTTCAGCTATTTATAAGCAACTACGAGGAGGTTGGGCATGGCGCTAGCAGCGGACTACTCCCTTCGGTAGAGGAGCTTCTGTGCATAGATATGGGTACTCCCGGAATAGGACAAAACACTGATGAATATACAGTATCTATTTGTGCAAAGGACTCATCCGGGCCCTATGATTATGAGCTTCGCAGCAAGCTTGTTAAGCTTGCAAAGGACAACAATATTGGCTATAAGCTGGATATATACCCGTACTATGGCTCTGACGGTTCTGCCGCTTTGCATGCCGGCATGGAAATCAGAGTGGGGCTTATAGGCCCCGGTGTTTATGCATCACACTCATACGAGAGAACTCATAGCGAGTCTATAGAATGTACCGCTAGGCTGGCACTAGCATATATACAAAGCTAAAAATCCTGCCTGGAACCTATCAGTTTCCAGGCTTTTTTTATTTTTCAAAAAAATATTTTTACTTTTTTTGAAATTACTACCTAAATTTCTAATTATCTGCGAAGACTATAGTAAAATCAAAAATATAACTAGGAGGTAATAGGATGTTTAGGAAAAAATTATTAGCAGTTGGAATTGCAGCAGTTATTGCAGCTTCATCTCTATCTGCTCCTGTTTTTGCAGATAAAGTGCAGAGCAGTATGTCATACGCAGAGTTTAGAGAGGCTTTTAAGCAATTCACTCAGTACAAGGACAACAATGGAAAGCATAAGGGTAAGGATGACAAGGATGATGATAAAGACGACAAGAAGAAAGAAACTAACATCACAAATCTAAATGCTGTAAAGATGATAGTAGATATGATGGGGCTTAAGGATGAGGTATCCAAGAACAATGTTCTTCATCCGTTGTATAATGGCAAAAAGCTTACAACAGGTCTTGGCTACATATATGTAGCAATAGAAAAAGGCATACTCCAAAAGGATGATATAAAGGACTTTAATCCTTTGACACCTATTAAAAGGTATCAGGCAGCCAAGTATATAGTAAGAGCTTTAGGCATGGATGAACTGGCTCAAAACAATATGGACACAAAGCTTGGTTATAAAGATGAAAGCTCAATACCAAAGGGTAATTCAGGCTATGTATATGTGGCTGCAAGCCTCGAGCTTATGGAAGCAGAAAAAAGCAGCTTCCAACCAAACAAATCAGTAACAACTAAAGAAATGGAAACAATCGTTACCAAAGCTAAGAAAATAAAGCCAAATAGCAGCGATACAGTTAACAATGACATTAGTACCTTCGTATCTATTAACAGCAGCAAGACCAAGATAAAGGTTAAGCTTAGCAACAATACTTACGCAGAATACAATATTAATTCTCAAGCACCTGTGTACTTAAACAACAGCTATACAACTGTAGACACTCTTAAAGAAGGAGATACAATTAAGCTAATATTCAGCAGGTCCTCACAGGTAATATTCATAGAAGTTATAACTCAAGTAGCTGCTGACCAGAAGCTTACAGGAACAGTTATTGATTATAACAACCTGCCAGAGGTTCTCAAGGCTCAAGTAGATACTTTGAAGCTTACAAGCAGCTATAAAGCCTTTAGATACGGCAACCATATCTATTTAGTAGCAACTATGGGCCAAAAAAGCACAAGCGGCTATTCCATAGGTATAAAGGATGTTTACAAAGTTACAGCAAGCAACAACCTTGTTGATATAAAAGCAACTGTTGAGCAGACAGTTCCATCAAGCTCTGGAGCTACACTGCAGGTAATCAATTACCCTTACAGTGTTATCAGAATTGATAATATAAGCAATGTACAGTATGTAAAATATGTTGATACTGCTAATTCCAGCTTAGCGCAGGTTGCAGTAACAAGTCTGGATGTTTCAGAAATAATCAGTGGTACAATAAGCTCAGTTGATGCTTCCAATAGAAAGCTTAAGGTATTGGCAAGCAATAATATAGTAACCGAATACGCTATACCGGCAGAAGCAGTGATAAAGCTTAACAACACAGCGACTCAGCTTTCATCACTAGCAGCTCATATGAATGTTGTAGTAACAAGATCCAACAGTGTTGTTATTTCAGTCTCAGCAACCGATGTAATAACTGTAGCTTCAGGCACTATATCACAGCTTGACAGCAGCGGCAGAAAAATAAAGGTTACTGGCACCAACAATGTAACAACTGAGTACACCATACCTTCCGAAGCGGTAATAAAGGTAAATAATGTATCGACTCAGTTTGCATCACTGGCTGTAAATATGAATGTATCTATAACAAAAACAAACAACATAATCACTCTTGTAGCAGCAACCGATACAGTAGTTGAAACCTCAGGCACACTCCTTGCAGTAATGAATGACAACGGTAAAGTACTTGTGGTAAAAATCGGCAATGAATATAAAAACTTCAGAGTTGACTCAAACACTATATATACAGTTAACGGCCAAAGCTCTACATTAGACTCGATTCCACTTAACAGCGTCATACTTCTAAAGCATGTAAACAGCTTGCTTAAGGAAGTTAAGCTACTCTAATATAATAAGTTGAACTAAAAGGCAGCACTCGTGCTGCCTTTGTTCTATTAGTAAGCTTCTTTAAATAATATATAGAGATAGACTATTTCCTCCAAAGAGGAAATCATTCAGTAATTAGGGAGTGAAACCATGAAGAAGCTTACATACATACAGGGAGCCTTTATACTAACGATCACAAATCTGCTAACCGGAGTACTCGCATTTACTTATAGAATACACCTCTCCCGTGCTATCGGAGCTGAAGGCATGGGTGTATTTCAGCTGGTAATGCCTCTTTACATGCTAATGATAACACTTGTATCCGGAGGAATATCAACTGCTGTTTCAAAGCTTATTGCGGAAAATTATGCCTCAAATAACTTAAAGAACATAAATAAAACTGTGAAAATATGCTGCATAGTAATAGGCAGCTGGAGCTTGTTTTTGTGCATTCTGATTGCATTTAATGCAGAATATATTGCTGAAAATCTATTAAAGGATAGTAGAGCTATGTACTCTGTCCTAATGCTGACACCAGCAGTGTTTTTCGTATCTTTGGCCGCCGTCCTGAAGGGCTACTTCTATGGCTTGCAGAATGTAAAGCCTCCGGCAATTATTGATATCTTCGAAAAAATAGTAAGACTCGGAGCACTTATTGCAGTAACAGGCTATCTTATCCCCTTTGGCATTGCATATGTCTGTGCCGGCGCAATGATAGCAATGACAGCAGGAGAGGTTTTAAGCTTTGTATTGCTCTATCTATACTACAAGCTAAGAAAAATCAAAAACGTTATGGCATCTAAGACCGAAGCAAGCATGCTTATTTTGAGAAAAATACTGAACACAGCTATTCCTTTATCAATAAGTGGCTCTCTTGCAACAATAATGGATATGATATGTGCTGTTCTTGTTCCTACTATGCTGAGAAACGCAGGTTATGCAAACAGCATTGCACTATCATTATATGGCGAGCTAACCGGAATGGTAATGCCTCTGCTGTTTTTTCCTTTTATTATTGTTGCATCACTTTCAGTTACACTTGTTCCTGCAGTTACCTCCTCCTTTGCTTCAAGGAATTGGGCAGCTTTAAACAAAAAATGTAACGATTCTTTGATGCTTACATCTATTGTAGGGTTTGCTGCTACAGCCTTCTTCCTTGTATTCCCAAGTGAGGCCTGCAGAATATTTTTTAACCAGCCTCATGCTGGAAATCTGCTTTTCTGGATGGCACTGGGCTGTATATTTGAATACTGGCAATTTACCCTGTTTGCCATATTAAGCGGAATTGGACTTCAAAGAAAGGTGCTTTTTAATTCCTTGCTTACCATAGCTATTACACTGATATGTACATATACACTTATACCAATTCCACAGATAGGGATATACGGCTATGTAATAGGCTTTATACTTAGTGCAGTTGTAGTTGTAGCTGCCAACCTAATATCTTTGAATAAGGTTTCACATATTAGAGTTGATTACTATAAGACATTAACTAAGCCCTTCGTAAGCTTTGTTGGTCTTATGATTTTTCTTAAGTATTGCAATATGCTGCTCATAAGCTTAGGCATTGAAAAGCTAAACCTTACTCTTACAGCAATTGCCGGCTTTGTGTTCTATATACTGCTTCTGCTTTTAACAGGAACTCTAACTAAAAAACAGCTTAAAGCCAATCTCACAATTAGAAACTAAAAAAAACCATCATGTTTGCTATATATCATAGTCAAATATGATGGTTAATTCATTTTTGTGCCTTGCCACTGCGCCGATTATATTTGTACCGCTTGCTTCTTATGAATGTTTTGCATATAGCTTGACAGCTTCAAAGGCTTTTCCATAGCGATACTGGCAGCTGCCAGCTTGTATAGGGCAAAATAGTTCATGTATACAATTGCCAAAGAGGGAATAAAAATCACAGCATCAAACATTCCATGTGCCAGTATAGCAGTGGTGCTGCATATAAAGCCTAGAAATGCATAGCGCTGGCTGCTTCCCTTGCTGTGAAACCATAGCTTCAACGAATGAATTAGCTCAGATACAGTAAAGTAAATAAATGCGGACAGCCCAAGAAGTCCTAGCTCTGCTGCTATCTGAAGGTAAATATTATGGGCATGTATTACATACTTAAACAGCTTGTTTGAATATGTAGACAGATGATACCATGTTGTTCCGATACCCAGGCCTGTTATAGGGTTCTTTAGAAACACCTGTATTGCAGCTTTCCATATTTCGATCCTGTAAGTATTGCTGCTGTCCTTATATATAATATCAATATCTGCTCTATTAAGCTTCCCAAGAGAATTATAGAGATAAAACATCGCAATCATAACTGCTATATACAGAACAAGTCTTTTTTCTCTTTTAAAAGCCAACATTACCAGCATAGCTGCGAGCAAGGATAAAAACCCACCTCTTGAGTATGTTAATATCAGGCATACCGAAAGAAGTATTATGTTGGGGGCTAAAAGCTTGTCTCCTTGTTTTTCGTTATGTAAATACTTCGATATGAAAAAGCATAGATTAATAACTATATAACCTGCAAATACATTTGGGTTTTGCAGCGTTGAGTATATTCTAGTAAGTGAACCAAAGGACTTCTGGTCAACCCAGCTTTTTATTCCATGTATATCTCCTGTAAAAAACTGGTATAGTCCATAAAGACATACAAAGGTGCATGTCCAGCTAAGAATTTGGTATAAATAGTTCTTCTTAGTATTTGAGAACACATATATCAGTGTATAGCAGAAAGCCACCAGAAAAATAAATAATACGTCAGCTGCTGCACTAAATAACAACTCTCTGGAAGCTACTGTAGATACTGCTATGCTTAGAGCTATAAGCAGCATGCCCTTGCTTCTTACCAGCATAGAAAATAAGCGTCCTTGCAAGTCTTGCTTTATAACTAAAATCAAAGCCAGCAGAATTCCTAAATATGCTAAAGGACTGCATACCACCGATAAAGCAGTAATACTATATAAAAGAATTATTAAGCATTTTGATAAATCCATAGAAAAACCACCATAATTTTCACAGATTCATGCACAAAAAAATCACTGCTCATGCAGTGTTATATAAGTCTTTGAGATAAGCCTATAAGCCGGGTTCTGTTGAAGATGATCATCTATCTAGGCTTGGCGTTACCGACAAGCTCAAGCGACCTAACCCGGAAGCGGAACGGGCAATTCCTGTTATGTTGATTTTCATAGAAAATCTCAAACTGCTTCTCTATTTGGTCTTGCTCCAGGTGGGGTTTACATAGCCGGTTAGTTACCTAACCGCTGGTGAGCTCTTACCTCGCCTTTCCAGCCTTACGTCTGTAAAAGCAATGCTTTTACAGGTCGCGGTATCTCTCTGTTGCACTTTCCTTGGAGTCGCCTCCACCGGGTATTACCCGGCACCCTGCCCTCTGGAGCCCGGACTTTCCTCGGCTGCACCATTGGCGCAAACGCGATCATCCAGCTTACTCAAAGCTAATATTCATTTTTTTATGTGCAAAATTTAAAATCACTTGTTGTGATTCATATAAATTATATGACTTTTAATGTGTTTAGTCAACAGGATAAATATATGGATAAATCAACATTTACCCTTGGAAATTAGTGCTCTTCTTGCTATTTATATATCAGTATCCTTCCACAGCTTTCACATCTCACAAGGCTTTCAGAATACCTTGCAGCTTCATAGCCCATCGATGATACTTCCATATTGCAGCCGTTGCACTTTTTTTCCGTTATAAAAGCTATAGGATTGTCATGCAGCTTCTTTACTCTTTTATATATTTCTATCATGTCATTGCTTATAGTATCGCTGATTTCTTGTAAGGAATTTGCTAGCTCAGCTTCAACCTGCTTTAAATTCGAGAGCTGGTCTTCACGTTTCCCTTTAATATCAGAATATTTCTTTTTGATAAAGCTTATTCTCTTTTTTAGATCCATTATGTCTTTTTCAGTTTTTTCCTTTTCTTCCTCAAGCTTTTGAAGCTGCTGCTTTATGCTAGATAATCTTTCGTTTATGCTTTTAACCTGTAGCGCTAGCTTTTCTTTCTTTTTTGAGCTTATTTCATTGCTATTAACTAATATTTCATAGCTTTGCTTCTCAAGCTGCAAATTTGAAAGCTCGTTTTTTTTAATATCAATCTGTGCAGCTGTACTATGAAGCCTTTCTTCATATTTATCATAGGTCTGCTTCAACCTTTGATACTCTTCCTTATACCTATTGAGCTCATTATCCTTAAGTGCTTCCTCGATATTCTGCTTAACCTTTTGCTGTTCCAGCTCCTTTTCGAAAAGCCTTAACAAAGATTCTGTATACATAAGATCCTCTCCTTTTGCAATTTAAATATTTAACACTGGATCTATATTAGTTTCAGATTCAAAAACCTCCACATCATATTTTAAGGCATTAAATCTCTCGATGAGGTGCTCTGCAATTTTTTTTGACATAAGCTTTTCTGTTGCATAATGTCCTGCATCGATTACTGATATTCCCATTTCAACAGCATCAAGTATCTCGTGATACTGCATATCACCTGTAATAAGTACTTGTGCACCGGAAAAATATGCTGAGTTTACAAATTTGTTTCCAGCTCCATTTAGCAGCGCTAGCTTTCTGACGGATTTATACCTATCACCAGCAAGCCTAATTGTAGATATTCCAAGCTTTTGCTTTATATCCTCCGCAAGCTCCATAAGTGTTTTATCGTGCTCTAGAACCACAAGTCTTCCTACACCCTGTCTTTTGCCCTTATTAGCCAGCTCATATATGTCATAAGCAACCTCCTCATAGGGATGAACCTTTTGCATATCTCTTAAAACCTTGCTTAGAAGCTTTTCAGGCACTATAGTCTCAAGCTTATATTCCTGTACCTCCTCAAGCTTGTTTGCTTCCCCTATAAAGGGCTTTGCTCCTTCAGTAGGCTTAAAGGTACCAACGCCGTTTGTTCTGAAGCTACAGTGGCTGTAAGCTCCTATAAAGCCTGCTCCTGCATTGCTCATTGCCTCCATAACCTTAAGCTCATAACCCTGTGGAACATACACAGCAAGCTTTAGAAGCTTTTCCTGAGTAGTTTCTTCTATTATCTGATGCTCTTCAAATCCCAGTAGGTCTGCAAAGGCATCATTAAGACCATTCTTTACTATATCATAATTTGTATGTGTACAGTAAACGGAAATATTATTTTTTATAAGCTTTAAAAGCTTTCTTCCCAGTACATTGTCATTATTAATTTTTTTCATCCCTGAAAAGATGATAGGATGATGTGCAATTATCATGTCAACATTCTTAGAAACCGCCTCATCTACTACCCACTCTGGTACATCCAGGCAGACCATGACCTTTTTTACCTCCTGCCTTCCATCTCCCACCAATAGACCAACATTATCCCAACTCTCCGCCAACTTTCTCGGAGCGAGCTCCTCTAGTATATTAACAACAGTCTGGCACTTTACTATAGCCATCGTCGCACCTCCTCGTAGTACTCTAACAGCCTTTTACAATCTGTCGCTCTCTCGGCACAGTTCTCTGAAGCTATTCCATTAATACTATCCATAATCTTTTCTAGCTCCCTGACTCGTTTATCAATAAGCTCCTTTAAAAGAGGATGCTTTTTTGCAATTACTGCCTTGCCCAGTATCAGGTTATCGTCACATTCGATACGATTGTTCTCCTTGCTATGTACAGCCCATATGATTTCGTATATCTTTCCGTCATCCTTTACAAGCTCTTCGTCTAAAATCATAAATCCGTTATTATATAAGCTTCTTCTTACTCTATCAGAATCCCTCATTGGCTGAAGCACCATGAGCTTAGCTGCTTTAGCCACTTCCAGCCTGTTTTCTATTATTTCTGATATAAGAATGCCTCCCATTCCGGCAATTACTATTACATCTGCTTCATTTGAAGCTATTGCTTCAAGACCATTGCCTTTTCTTACTTCAATGAAGCTTTCAAGCTTTTTATCAGCAATACGCTTCTGTGCAATTTTTACAGGTCCTGCATTTACATCAGTTGCAATAGCGTTTTTAATTTTTTTTGCCTTTATCAGGTAAATAGGCAGATATGCATGATCAGAGCCAATATCTGCAATAGAATAAAAACCATTAATACTATCCGCAATCTTTTTCAGTCGTGGTGCAAGAATCAAACCAATCATTCCTTTATACAAAATTCAGCTTACTATCACGAATAAGCAATTTCCTACTATTTTTTCAGGTACTTATCATTATACTACAATTTCCTATATTATTTATTGTATTTATGAGAAAAATACAAATAGGAGGAATCAATATGAATAAAAAATATGTACTAAATCCCGATATAATCCAAAAATTCAAGTGGGGCGGAACAACAGTTGAGTGGGAGGAAGAAGCTGAAAAGCTCGCTAACCAACTCGAAACAATAGAGTTTATTAATGAAATAAAAGAAGAAAAGTCTTCTTCTGAAGAGTAAATAATAAGTCAAAAAATAAAAAATCCTGATACTCGTGTATCAGGTATATTTTATTAGTGGTGGGCCTTCAGGGACTCGAACCCCGGACCAACCGGTTATGAGCCGGTTGCTCTAACCAACTGAGCTAAAGGCCCATTGATGGCTCCTCAAGTTGGACTTGAACCAACGACCCTGCGGTTAACAGCCGCATGCTCTACCGACTGAGCTATTGAGGAACGTCAACTGACAAATATTATTTTACTAACTTTCATTTTAAAAGTCAACAGCAAATTTCTTGATAAATGCTTATTTTTTGGAGTAAACATTAACTATCTTAATAAAACTTTGATTATCTTATGTTTACTATGAATATAACACTATTCTAGAAAATCCTTAAGTTTTTTGCTTCTGCTAGGATGTCTGAGCTTTCTTAGAGCCTTGGCTTCTATCTGTCTAATACGCTCTCTGGTTACATTGAACTCCTTGCCGACCTCTTCAAGGGTACGTGCCCTTCCGTCATCAAGCCCAAATCTCAGCCTAAGCACCTTCTCTTCTCTTGGTGTCAAGGTATCAAGTACCTCCATAAGCTGTTCTTTAAGTAGTGTGAAAGCAGCAGCCTCAGCTGGTGCAGGTGCATCGTCGTCAGGTATAAAATCCCCAAGATGACTGTCTTCTTCTTCGCCTATCGGTGTTTCCAAGGATACAGGCTCTTGAGCTATTTTCATTATCTCTCTTACCTTATCCACTGACATACCCATCTCATTTGCAATCTCCTCCGGAAGAGGATCTCTTCCAAGCTCTTGCAGCAACTGTCTTGAGACTCTTATTAGCTTATTTATGGTCTCAACCATATGAACCGGTATTCTTATTGTTCTTGCCTGATCTGCTATAGCTCTTGTAATCGCCTGTCTAATCCACCATGTAGCATAGGTGCTGAACTTGTAGCCTCTGGTATAGTCAAATTTCTCAACAGCCTTTATAAGACCCAGGTTGCCTTCCTGTATAAGATCAAGGAATTGCATTCCTCTTCCTACATATCTTTTGGCAATACTGACAACAAGCCTCAGATTTGCTTCTGTTAGCTTCTTTTTGGCCTCAGAATCATTTCTTTGAATCCTTTGAGCCAAGTCTATTTCTTCATCAGGATTCAGCAGTGGAACCTTACCTATCTCTTTCAGGTACATCCTGACAGGATCATCTATACTGATTCCTTCCGGAATTGATATATCTAGATCAACCTCTTCAATTTCCTCGTCAATGGGAGGCAGATCAATGTCATTTTCTACATTTCCAACGATGTCGATCCCTTTGTTCTCAAGATATTCATATAGCTTATCTATTTGATCTGGCTCCATTTCTATTTCTTCAAAGGTATCCATAATCTCTTTATAGGTAAGTATTCCGGTTTTTTTGCCCTTCTCAACAAGCTCCTTTATATATGACAGATTCATATCTTCGCTTTTCACAAGTACCCCTCCCTTCAAGGAAATTATTTAATAATGTTTTGCAACTCTTTTATTTGATTAAAAGCTGCGTTTGCTTTTTCTATCTCACCGTTTTGGAAAAGCTCGTTCATCCTAATCGTTAACTCCTGTATTATTCTATAGTTTTTTGATTTTATTAATGTATCTACACATGATTTTATTAGGTCGTCTTTATTCATCACAGGCAGTTCAGCACTAAATATTTTAGATATTTCCTGCTTCTCTTCATCTTCAAAGCGGTTCATTATATCTGCCGCATTTGGAAGCTTATTATCGCTTAAATATAGCTGTACCATTTCTGCCAGTGATTTATGCAAGTCAACTAAAAAATCATGAGGTTTAACCTTATTCAATATATTTTTTGCCATCTGAATATTATCAATACATAGATTTAGAAGATAAATTTCTGCTAAAACTTCTGCTTTCTGATGCTTTTTCGGAGTCTTACTATCGCTTATTATATTATGTTTAATATTTCCATTTTTATTCCTGCCTCTAAGTCTGTTAAGCTCTGCATATATTGACTCCTCGCCAAGCTGAAGCTCCTTGCTGTACTTTTTTATATATGTGTCAATTTCTACTTCGCTTTCTATTTCCTTCAAAATTTCAGCAAAATGCTTTTTAAAGGCGATTTTATCCTCAAGCTTACTTATATTCAGCTTATTCTTAATGCTTTCTATTTTATACTGTATTAATGGAAGGCTATTACTTACAAGCTCCCTAAAGCTTTCTACGCCATTTGCTCTTATATAATCATCAGGGTCCTTTCCTGATGGAATATTAAGTACCTTTACATTACAGCCTTCCTTTTCTAAAATTGAAAGTCCTCTAAATGTTGCACTTTGCCCGGCAACATCAGCATCATAGGATATTACAATTTCATTAGAAAACCTCTTTAATAGCTTTGCCTGGTGTTCAGTAAAGGCAGTACCCAGTGAGGCTACTGTATTGCTTACTCCATACTGATGTAGTGCTATAGTATCCATATAGCCCTCTACTATCAATATATTATCAATGCTTGTAAGCTTTTTTACCTGATTAAGTCCATATAGGTTATAGCCTTTATTAAAAACAGGCGTATCAGGTGAATTTAGATATTTAGGCTTTGAATCATCCATAACCCTTCCACCAAAGCCTATTACGTTGCCCTTTAAGTCAATAATTGGGAACATAACTCTGTTTCTAAATCTGTCATAAAAGCCATCTCCCTGCTTTTTGGGCAACACTAGACCTACTTTATAAATATCCTCCTTGTCAAAGCCCTTTTTCTGTAAATACTTTAAGAGTGAATCCCATGAGTCTAATGAGTAGCCGATTCCAAAGGATTTTACTATCTCATCAGATAGACCTCTATTCTTAAGATATTTTTCAGGCTGCTTGTTTTCCTGCAGCTTTTTATAAAAAAATCTGGCTGCTTCCAAATTGATTTTTAGGAGTCTGCTTTTGAAGTTTAATCTTTCAAGGTCCTTAGCATCCCGGCTGTCCTTAAGCTCCACTCCGGCTCTGTCTGCCAGCAGCTTCAATGCCTCGACAAAGTTTAACCTTTCAATTTTTTGAACAAAGGTCACAACATTGCCCCCTACCCCACAGCCAAAGCAGTTAAATATCTGCTTTGAAGAGGATACACTAAAGGACGGAGACTTTTCTGAGTGGAATGGACAAAGACACATGTAATTGCTTCCACTTTTTTTTAGGTGCACGTATTCTGAAATCACGTTGACAATGTCATTTTTTTCGACAATCTCAGAGATCACATCTTCTGAGAAGAACATTTTGATCTCCACCTTCGCATTTAGCTTGACGCAAAAAAAGCGCAAAACTTTATTATATCATAATCTTGCTATAACATTAACTATAAAAAGCATTATATTTTGCTTTTTATACAGATTTTATATATTTATTCTCCAAATTTTTTAAATATCCTTCAATTTTTTAAAAATTAGACTTCTAAGTGATGCCTCAAATTTATCATTGTCCTCTTTGCTTCTTTTGGCGGGACCTTTAAGCCTCCCCCCATTTCTTCTTATCTCAGCGGATAAATATCTTTCAAACAACAGCTTATCTATGCTTTCTTCATTATATATATTTCCATTGAAGGATATGGCAAAAGCTTTTTTGCCTAATATTAACGACGCCAGTCCAAAATCATTTGTAACAACAATATCGTTAGGAGCGACTTTATTAATTATTGCCATATCAGCAGCCTGTGATTCATTATCCACCATAACTTTTTCAACCTCAGGATAATCAGAAATACTCCCGAAATGGCTGGTGCTGAAAATAAAACAAACACCAATTCCAAGTTCGGCTGCAACTCTTCTTATTTCTGCTTTCACAGGGCAAGCATCAGCATCTACAATTATCAGCATTCTTAACTCCAAAAAAATTATTCCTTTTCGTCGAAGTAAATTTAATTCGACATAAAAACTCAATATCCTTCAAAATATTTTACTATTAAAACTAATATTTTCCCTTTTAGTGTATTTGCTTATAGCTGCCAGGTAGCAGGAATAAATATAGTCTTAAACTGGTTAATGGCATACCTGTCGGTCATTCCTGCTATATAATCGCAAACCAGCCTATCAGCATCAGTATGTTTCAGCTTTGCTATGCTATCTGCCGGAAGCTTATTAGGATGCTCTACATAATAAAAATACAGCTCTCTCACTATATTTTGAGCCTTCTTCTCCTCAATCTTTGCTTCAGAGCCGATATAGACTCTTTCAAACATAAAGCTCCGAAGTTCGCTCATAGCATCCTTTAATCCTTTGCTCATGATGATTTCGTTTTTGTCATAGCTTTCATTAATTATATCAACAATCATGTTATTTATGCGCTGTTTATGTGATATTCCCAGCACCTCTAAAAGTCTGGCCGGTATGTCGCTTACGTATATTATTCTGCCTCTTAGCGCATCATCAATATCATGGTTTATATAGGCTATTCTGTCAGAAATCTTTACAATTCTTCCCTCAAGAGTCTCAGGGTATTCATCTCCTGTATGCTTTAGTATCCCGTCTCTTACCTCGAAGGTCAAATTAAGACCCTCTCCACCCTCTAAAATATCGACAACTCTTAGGCTTTGCTCATTATGCTTAAAGCCCCCTGGAAATATTTTATTGAGGACTTCCTCTCCGGCATGCCCGAAAGGAGTGTGTCCAAGGTCATGTCCAAGGGCTATAGCCTCAGCCAGGTCTTCATTTAGCCTTAAAGCCCTTGCGATTGTTCGAGCTATCTGAGAAACCTCAAGAGTGTGAGTCAGGCGCGTCCTATAATGATCTCCTTCAGGAGATATAAAAACCTGCGTCTTATGCTTTAGCCTTCTGAAGGCTTTTGAGTGGATGATTCTATCCCTGTCTCTTTGAAATTCTGTTCTTATGTCACACAAAGCATGCTCCCGAAGCCTGCCTTTAGTGTTTTTGCTGAGAGCTGCATATTTAGAAAGATAGCTTTGTTCTAGCTCCTCGCTGATCTCTCTCACATTCATCTGCTTCATCTCCTGACTTTTTAATACAAAAACTGCTGTATAAACTAATATGTATAATATACAACATAAAATCAAATTATCCTCTATCGCATTATCATATAAACAACAAAAACTCATATTTTCATATGAGTTTTAAAGTCAGCACATATATTGCTCTGCAAACTACTCTGCATTAAAAAAGTATTTGTTTATATCTTCTATCAACAGCTTAAGTCTTTCTCTATCTGCATAGAAGTACTTTATATTTCGTATCTTTTCTTCTTT
>CALJSV010000201.1 GCA_937976095.1 uncultured Clostridia bacterium
TTGAAGTGTCTCTTCGAACCATATACAGGGACATAGACAAGCTTTGTGAAGCAGGGGTGCCTATATCCTCGACAGGTGGAAAGGGTGGAGGCTACAGCCTTATGGAAAACTACAGCGTGGACAATCTGTTCTTTAATAAAAATGAATTTGGGGCCGTTATGGCTGTAGTTGATAACTTGAAGCTTCTGTTTGGCAAAAACCATCAGTTCAATGACATAATGCTTAAATTTGAAAAGACTAGTGAAAAGGAAAAGCTGGACAAGGACAGGTTGGTTATAAATATGTCTCACTTTAGCATGGAAGAAGAGCTCAAGGAATATCTTGCTGTAATAAACAAAGCCATAGAAGATAAGCGTCTTCTAAGCTTTAGCTACATAAACAGAAAAATGCAGGATGAGGAAAGGCTGGTAGAGCCAGA
This sequence comes from uncultured Clostridia bacterium, assembly GCA_937976095.1. GTDB lineage: Bacteria > Bacillota > Clostridia > Lutisporales > Lutisporaceae > CALGKJ01. Next base: position 419 of record CALJSV010000201.1, read on the forward strand.
GTATATATCCTTCTCGCAGGGTCATTGGAGCCTTATTGCATATTGCAAAATCAGATCTGCTTACAGGAGATTCAAGCTTGTGCGTATGAGAAATCTTAAGCTAGGTGAGCCCTTTGCCAAGCGTACTTTAAAAAGGGATGAGATACAAACCTTATTTAAGGAAGATTACTACAGCAAAAGTATAAGAGTTGCTTTGAAGTTCAACGGCAGAATAGGTGCACAGCTAAAGGAGCATTTTATGGAAAAGAATATTTCTTTATGTGAGGATGGCAGCTACCTTGCCGTAGATTATTTTCCTCACGATGAGGGGCTTGTCAAGTTCATACTAAGCTTTGGCAAGGAGTGTCAGGTAGCAGAGCCTGAATACCTTCGCGAAGAGGTAAAAAGTTACCTGGCAGAAATGTTGGGAAGTTATAAGTAAAAGGGGGAGGGACATATGGCCAAAATCCTATTGGTTGAGGATGATAGTGCGATATCTATGGGAATAGAATTCGCGCTCAAGAAAGAAGGCTACTGCGTAGAAGTTGTTAATACTGTGGAATCTGCCAAAGCAAGACTTACGACCGTTGACTATGGATTGATATTACTTGATGTAATGCTGGCTGATGGCAACGGCTATGACCTTTGTAAGCATATTAGAGAAAGCTCTGACGTGCCTTTGATTTTCCTTACAGCTTGCGACGAGGAAGTAAATGTAGTGCTTGGTTTGGACATCGGCGGAGATGATTATATAACCAAGCCCTTTAGAGTAAATGAGTTAATGTCCAGAATGAAGGCAGTTATCAGAAGAAAGGGAGGCTTGGTGCATACTAGCTGCATAAGCTCAGGTGCAGTTAAGTTCTACCCCTTGGAAACAAAGGTCAGAGTAAGAGGGGAAGAGATTAATCTTACTCATGCAGAGTACAAGCTCTTAAGCATACTGCTGCAAAACCCGCTTCAAACCATGACCAGAGAGTTGCTGATAGAGAAGCTGTGGGATGTAGAGGGGGAGTTTGTAGACGGAAACACCTTGTCTGTTTACATAAGACGCCTTAGAGAAAAGCTTGAGCCTAACCCCTCTGAGCCTGAGTATATAGTGACTGTAAGAGGCATAGGCTATAAATGGAACAGAAAGCACGAGGTGTAGGCGCACATGAAAAACAAAACCAGTGCCATGAAGCGATCAAGGGAGCTAGCTATATGGGCTGCCATGATTATCTCTGCAATAAGCATAATTCTGGCAGCTTGGGCTGGCATAAGGCTGTCCTACACTAAGCTGAGCAGTGACTTAATAGCAAGAAACATAGAAGTGATAGGAGGCTTGGTGAGTGCTCACCCTGAGCTTGAAGAAAATATAGTAAATGCATTTGTAAAAGAACCTACGGCAGAAGAAAAAAACATCGGGCATAGCTATGCTCAAAAATATGGTTACAGTACGAGTATGCCGCTAAAATATGAGCCTATTATGGACAGACATTATAAGCACATACTAATTTTATGTCTGGCCATAGTTGGAACGGGATTCGCTATACTTATACTCCTTCATTATTTTTATAACAAACTCATACAAAGGAGAGTTCAGCTAGTAGCAGAAGCGGCGGAAAGAATAGTTGAAGGTGATTTCAGCAGCAAGCTGCCGGAGGCTAATGAAGGGGAATTTGCAAAGCTGACACATCAGTTTAACCAGATGTCCCGAATACTAGAAGCAAATATTGAAAGTTCAAAGAGTGAACGAATATTTCTAAAAAACATAATATCCGATATATCACACCAGCTAAAGACCCCTCTTTCCTCCCTGAAAATCTTCAATGAGTTGCTTATGGACAGTGAAATGGACAAAGGAACACAAGTACAGTTCTATGAAAAAAGTGAACAACAGCTTGAACGCATGGAGTGGCTGATAAAAAACCTGCTAAAGATGGCAAGGCTGGAGGCAGGAGCTATAGATCTTCATAAAGAGCAAAGAAGTCTAGAGGATACACTTCGCAAGGTACTGGAAGGCTTTGAAGAAAGACTTGAAGAAAAACAGCTAAAGCTTGATACATGTATTAAAGAGGATATAAGCTTTAGCTATGATGAGGAATGGCTTTCTGAAGCACTCAGCAATATATTAAAAAATGCCATAGAGCATTCCTTTGTAGATGGCATCGTTGAAGTGAGGGTATCAGAAACCCCAGTAATACTTCGTATTGAAATATCTGACACAGGGGAGGGCATATCGGAGGAGGACTTGCTGCACGTTTTTAAAAGGTTCTACAAAGGCAAAAATAGCATCGACAGAAGCGGCACCGGAATAGGACTTGCCTTGGCAAAAGCAATAGTAGAAAGCCACGGAGGGTTGATATCAGCTAGAAGCAAAGAAGGACAGGGATCAACTTTTACAATAGTTTTTCCAAAGGGAATAGTTTAACTGTACTAGGCTTTAAGAGAGATATATGATTGAAACTATAAAACATCTTACTAAATTGTAAGATGTTTTTTCATCTAATTGTAAGCTTTATACTTTATTCTATAACCATAAAGCAAAAAAGCTTGTATGTTTTATGAGATGGGAGAATGAAAATGATTACATTAAAAACAGAAAATCTAAGCAAAACCTATGGTAAAGGGGACACTAAGGTAGATGCCCTCATAGATGCCAATATAGAAATAAAGCAGGGTGAGTTTGTAGCGGTTGTAGGACCATCGGGCTCAGGGAAAAGCACGCTGCTGCATCTGCTGGGAGGTCTTGACAGGCCAACCTCGGGAAAGGTTATTATCGATGGCACCGATATATATTCACTTTCCGAAAAAGAGCTTTCGATCTTCAGAAGAAGAAAGGTAGGCTTTATATTTCAATTTTATAACCTTATACCTGTACTTTCAGCAGAGGAAAACATAACACTGCCGCTACTGCTTGACAGAAAAAAAGTTGATAAGCTATATATTGATGAACTGATGGGAATTTTGGGACTAAGGGAACGCAAAAACCACTTCCCCAATCAGCTCTCAGGAGGGCAGCAGCAAAGGGTATCCATAGGAAGAGCGCTGGCATATAAGCCATCTATAGTTTTTGCAGATGAGCCAACAGGCAACCTTGATAGCAAAAACAGCAAGGAGGTCATGGAGCTTCTCAGGCTTTCGGTACAAAAGTATAATCAGACTCTTGTAGTTATTACCCATGACCTGGACATAGCATCACAGGCTGATAGAATTATAGCAATTGAGGATGGATTAATTGTTAAAAACCTGGGGGTGAGGTAATGAAAAGCTATAAGGATCTTACCCTAAGGTATTTAAGGAACCAGCTGAAGCGGACATTATTGACTATTCTGGGAGTTATACTTTCGATTGCACTTATTACTGCAATCGGGACTATGCTGGAAAGCTTAAAGCAGCAAAGTATAGAAGAAGCCATGAAAAGCTCAGGCAATTTTCATACAAGCATCAGCGGGCTGAATTTTGAACAGATAAATGTGCTTAATAGCCACCTGTATGTTGAAAAGTCAGGCTTTGAGGTAACCGGGGGCTTTGCTAAGACACCTAAAAACTCATATGTTAGATTGTTTGCCTCTAATAGCGTATACCAACAAATGCTATACATATCCCTCGCAGAGGGCAGGCTACCTCAAACTAAGGGAGAGATTGCGCTGGAAAAATGGGCTCTCAGGGAGCTTGGCGAAGACTTAAAGGTAGGGGACAGCATCACCCTTGATATGATGGATGTATCCGAGGATGAAGTATTGGATGTGGTTTTCAAGAAAAACCCGGATGTAACTGAAGTTCAGAACAAAGAAGCAGTGAGGCTAGAGCTTACTATTAGTGGAGTACTGGAAAACAACAGCGAATCAAGGTTAAAAAGCATTGCGAGAGGCATTGTTGCCCCTGAGCTTATTGAAGAACTGAAGGGAAAGAGCTTCGCAGGCTATAAGACGTATATTCTTATAAAGGATAAAAAGGCCATTCAAGAAGGTATAGGCGAAGTGTGCAAGAGTCTAGGCATGGAAAAAAGCAATGCAAAGGATAACAGCAGACTGCTCTATATGCTGGGGCAAAGCAGAGATAAGCAGACAAATGACTCAGTGCTGTATGTGACAATATTTCTTACAGGTCTTATAGTTGCTGCTACTGCTGCTGTTATATACAATGCCTTTCACATATCGGTCCTTGAAAGGATAAAGCAGTTTGGAGTATTGAGGGCCGTAGGTACTACACCAGGACAGATCAGAGCCATAGTTTTTGGAGAAGTATTGATAGTGCTGCTTATTTCCCTTCCTCTAGGTCTTTTAAGTGGAGTTTTAGCAGTTAAGATGGTGCTTGCGCTGTTAAACCTCAGCAGGCATTCCTTTTTTATCGGGGTAAATGTTGTTCTGTCTGGTAAAGTGCTGGCAAGCAGTGCTTTGGTGGGTGCTGCCTCTGTGTTCTTATCGGCATTGAGTCCTGCTTTTCTGGCGGGTCGGGTATCTCCTATAGAAGCTATTATGAATAATAGAAGCCATAAGAGGCTTATGAAAAAGCCAAAAAGCTATAAGCTAATAAGAGGTATTCTGGGAGTGGAAGGTGAGATGGCCTGCAAAAACCTCAAAAGAAACCAGAAGCGCTTTTTCATCACTGTGTTTTCAATGTGTATAGGTATAACAGTTTTTATAGTCTTCAGTACCTTTGCTCATTACACCTTTGAAGGACTACACGGGAAGGATGGCTTTATAGGGGATTATGGTCTTTACTCAACAAAGGACGATGGGACTCAGATCTACGATTATAAGGACTACGAGGCAATTAAAGGAATAGAAGGAATCAAGGAAATCTATAAAACCAGCCATATGCAGGCTGCCGTTACGTATTCCATATCAAAGCTTACAGATGAATATAAGAGGGAAATGGAGCACTACGGTCTTGAAATAAAGCCTATTGGTAATACGGATAACCTCAAGCCCATTACATCATCTCTGCTTTCATCCTATGATGAGAAGGGTATGGAACGCGCCAGGGAAGTGCTCCAGGATGGGACTACTGATATAGAAGCAATAAACAGGGAAATGGGAGTTCTGATTGTTCAGAACAAGGAAATTAACAGAAGTAAGGATGGTAAGCAATCTATAATAAAGGCTTCTAACCTGAGGGTTGGAGATTATATATATGTTGATATCACCAGTGGCCTTATGGGGGAAAAACAAGACTTGAACAGCGTTCAAAAACTTAAGGTGGTTGGGGTTCTGGATAAGCTGCCTATTGGTGAGCCTTATCCTAAGTTTTCTGTGCCAGTAGTGACCACTGAGGAAGTTTACAGAAAAATAACAGGAAAGACAGGAATAAGCTCCTTTGACATATTTGTTGAAAAAGGTGCGAATAAAGAAAAAATTAGAGAAGAGCTTTTTAAGCTTTCGGAAAAGGATAAATCGGGTATGCTGGTTGATTTTGGGGAAATGGCAGCAGAGCTGAACCAAATAAAGCTTTCTTTATCGGTGCTTCTATATGGCTTCGTGGCAGTAATTGCTCTCATTGGAGTACTTAATATAATAAACACCATAAGTACAAATCTGATACTAAGAACAAGGGAGTTTGGCACACAAAGAGCAGTAGGCATGACAATAGGTCAAATGAAAAAAATGATTGTAACCGAAGGAGTACTCTACGGAGTCATTGGTACCCTCTGGGGGACGGCAGCGGGAGTGGTTCTTTCAAGAGTGCTGTTTACACTGGCGATTCAGGTAAGGGGAATGCTGTGGAAGCTGCCAATGGATGCGATTGCTATTGCAGGAATAGGAACACTTCTGGCAACACTACTTTCAACCATAGTACCTCTAAAAAGAGTAGAGGCAATGAATATAATTGAAGCAATAGGGAGAGAAGAATAGGGCAATGTGTGACAAAAAACCTCTGAAAGGAGGTTTTTTGTTATATAATTATATATATATAGCAAAAGAGGTAACAAAATGGAGATTAAAACTAAGTATTTGATAGTTATATCCTTTGACGGACTTTCAACAAAAGACTTCGATAAAGCAGCCGAACTGCCAAACTTCAAAAGGCTTTTGGCCAAGTCTGCCTATTGTAAAAATGTATACAGCATATACCCAAGTCTTACCTACCCAGCTCATACAACTATAGTTACCGGAAGGCTGCCCAAAAATCACGGTATCATAAACAACACTCTGCTGCAGCCTGGTGCGCATTCTCCAGACTGGTATTGGCAAAGAAAATTCGTTAAGTGCCAGACTATATATGATCTTGTAATTGATAAGGGTATGAAGGTTGCGGCACTTTTGTGGCCTGTTACGGGAAGATCCCGCATACAATACAACCTGCCTGAGGTGTTTGCCAACAGAAGCTGGCAAAACCAGGTGATGGTATCTCTGTACAACGGTAGCCCCTTGTACCAGCTGGAGCTGAGCAAGAGGTTTGGAAAGCTCCTAAACGGGATAAAACAGCCGAACCTAGATGATTTCCTCCAGCAATCGGTGCTATTCACAATAAAAGAAAAGCGTCCGAGCCTGCTGCTAGCTCACTACACTGATCTGGACTGGGCAAGGCACTTTAATGGCTTTGAGTCCGAAGAAGCAAACGCGGCACTTGTAAGACATGATACAAGGCTCGGGGGTATACTTGATGAACTAGAGAACTGCGGTATAAGCGAGGAAAGTACTATTATTGTACTCGGAGACCACAGCAGTATAGATGAAGATAAGATAATATATCTCAATGTGCTCCTAAGGCAGGAGGGATATATAGAGCTTGATAAAAATGGTCATATAAAGAGCTATAGAGCTTTGGCCAAAAACTGCGACGGTTCATCGTACATATACCTGAAGGACAGGTCTGACGTAGGGTTGGTTAAAGAAATAAAAAGGCTGATAGAGCAGTTAAATGATAAATATAAATGTATAGAAATACTGTATACCAGTGAAGAAGCTTCAAAAATGGGTGCTGATCCATACTGTACATTTATGCTTGAGGCAGCAGAAGGCTACTACTTCTTAGATGACCATACAGGGGAGCTTATTAAAGAGGTAGACCCTGATGAAGCCGGAATAGTACCTCATATAACAGTTAACACCCATGGCTATGCCCCCTTAAAGAAGGATTATTCTACTGTATTTATTGCTTCGGGAGCGGGAATAAGAGAAAATGTCGAGTTGAAGGAAATGAGCCTTGTCGATGAAGCGCCCACTATGGCAAGATTGCTAGGAATTCAGCTTAATGATGTTGATGGAAGAGTCTTGAGAGAAATACTCAAATAAAAAGGGGCCCCCGAAGGGGAAATTAAGTTTGCCCCCAGGTGGCCCTGTGTTTTTTTACCAAAGCTTGTAGCTTAGTTCTATTTTCTTGTATTCCTCAAAACCGTCAGTATTAACAGTCTTGGTCATAAAAATATTATATAAAAACTGTAGCATATCTATTACCTCCTTAAATTTAACCCTTATTAACCCAAAATCATATCGAACCCAATTAGTTTCCTGTGATTCAACTTATCTCGGTTGAATTTCTATCTCTAACTATATAGTAAACTATAATTCAACTTTTGTCAACTATACAGTGGCAAAAAGTTTCTCTCTTTTCAAATGTCTGATAATACTGAATAATTGTTGACGCTAAAGTTGAATTGTTGTACACTTTTTGTAAGGAGTGATTTATACATGGATGCGGTACGTATGTTGGGTGACAAGATTAAGCAAGCGCGTAAGGAGCAAAATCTCAGTCAAGAGGAGCTTGCTGGAGATACATTTACAAAAAGCTATATAAGCAAGATAGAAAGAGGTATGGTTAACCCTTCAATGAAGGCGCTGGAAATAATATCATCAAGGCTGGGTAAGCCCGTTGCATACTTTATGGCAGATTCCTCAAGGGATGAGTATGACCCAAGGATGCTTACAGATGCCCAAAAGCTTTTTGAGATGAAAAAGTATAAAGAAAGCCTGGAAAGGCTTAAGGAAATATTGAAATATAAGGAACGGATAGACCCTGATCAACTGACAAGGATATACTATTATATTACTGATCTGTGCATAAGACTGGAGCAGTATGAAGCTTGCATACAATACTACGAGGAAGCTTTCAGGTTGTGCAGAGATGTAAGCAGTGTATATGCTGTTAAGATCCATTTGGAGCTTGGGGAGGCATACTACTATCTGAACAGAAGGCAGGACAGCTTAGATATTTTTTTAAAGGTTGAAAAAATGATCGAGGATTACACCTTTGAGATAGATATAATAACCAGATTGGAGCTGTATAATGACATTGCAATCCTTTGCAGTCAGCTTGGCAACAAGGAGCAAGGAGAAAGCTACTTCAAAAAGGTCATTGAGCTATCAAAAAGGTATAAAATTATAACTGATACAGTTCTATCTGCATATTCGGGGCTGGCTCAGATTTCAGTGATATATGAAAAAAACGCAGATAAATCCTTATCTTATCTCAACAGTGATATACTATCCCTTTACACGTATTTTGAAGACTATAATCGCCTGGGAGAGATATACCTTAAATACTCTAACGCTTACTATGAAAAGGACGATGTAGAGGGCTTTAGGGAATATCTGAAAAAGCTTGAAGAAATAATGCCAAAGATGGATGATAATAAAGGTAAGGCCGAGCTTGAGGTGTATTTTACACTTTATAAAGGAAAGCTGGCAAGCAAAGAGGAGAGGTATGAGGAAGCCGAGAGTTACATGCAAAAAGCGATGGAGCTGGCAAATGCCAACAACAACCTTATGGCGATAACCTCAATCTATCTAAACCTCGGAAGGCTTTACCTAAGCTTAAGCAAATATAGCGATGCATTAAGGTATCTGGATAAATGTGAAGCCTTATCCGATGAGATACAGTTTTCCATAAGACTGCCAGAGCTTTACCAGCTTATGGGGAAGGTGCATCTGCAGCTTGGCAATCCCGCAAAGGCGCAAGTGTATTACGATAGGGCCTTTAAGCTTCTCAAATAAAAGTCATAAAAGTAAGGACGATACTGAGCTATAGCTCGGTATCGTCCTTTGACTCAACAGGAAAAATAATTGTCAACTCTGTGCCGCTGCCGGGCTGGCTTTTGCACTTTATTGTGCCTCCAAGCTCTTTGGTTACTATATTATAAACTATATTCATTCCAAGACCGGTGCCTCCTTTGCCGCGCTTAGTGGTAAAAAAGGGATCGAATATCTTATCTAGCACTTCTGGCTCCATGCCCTTTCCATCATCGGTGTATCTAAGAACAACCAAACCACCTTGCTTTTTTACATCAAGGTTCAAATTGCCTTTTTCCCCCTCGTTGTAAGCATGCTTAATTGAATTCATAATCAGGTTATTTAGAATATGTGAGAAGGAACCTGGGTAGCTGTGCACCTTTAATGATTCATCACAGCTAATTGTAAGCTTATGCTCTGTCTTTTTTAGTACAGGCCGTAGGTTCAATATTATTTCATCAATATACTCCTTAAGCACAAATTCTCGCTTTTCATCAATAGCTTGATCAGCTGCAATCTGCTTAAAGCTTTGTATAAGGCTTGAAGCTCTTTGGAGGTTGGAAAAAATGATTCCCGATGCTTCGCTGCTGGTTTCAATATACTTCTCAAGGTCTGAGCGCTTCATCTGATCTGAGGTAAATAGCTCCTTCAGCCTTTCGGTTTTCTGTTTTAGATGTGAGGAGGCTGTTACGCCTACTCCTATAGGTGTGTTGATTTCATGAGCAACACCTGCAACAAGTCCGCCCAATGCAGCCATTTTCTCTGATAGTATTAACTGAGCCTGTGTCTGCTGGAGCTCCACTAAAGTGGTCTTAAGCTCCGTATTGCTAGTTTTAAGCTGTGCAGTCTTTAGTATAACTAGATAAGCTATGGCGATGCATGCAAGAAGTATTGCAGATACTATAAGCTCAATGGTTTTTATTGGCTGCATATAATCATCGACCCTTGTAGAGCAAAATATATGCCAGTTCTTTTCTCTAAAGGCTGTAAAGGCTGCAACCTTTTTTTCTCCTTCAAAATCATAAAACGAATAATCGGGCTTATATAGCTTCATTTTCTCAAACGCAGCCATCAGACTTTCGTTAGCTATGGTCAAATCAACCTTAAAAATAAGCTCGGGACGTGTATGTGCAATGAGCAAGCCCTTGTTGTTGACAATGCCATAGTCGAAGCTGCTATTGCTGCTTTTACGAACTACCTTTGCAGCGACCTTATCAAATTCAATAGCCGTACCTGCAACTCCAATTATGCGATTTTCATTATCAAAAACTGGAGTAGCAATTATCATTATAGGCTTGCCGCTCAATGGGGATTCCTCGACATCCTGGATATAAAGATTACCCCTCTGAACAGCGGAATAAAAGCTCATTTTACTAAAGTCTATGCCATGATAAGCTCCTCTTTTTGCATCCATAATGAATTGACCATATCTATTGAGAAAGAAGATATTCTCATATAAGGAGCTGTCTTCTATTATTCTCCCAAGATAACTTCTCAGCCTAAGCTCGGCTATATCTCTTTCTAGATCATTCATGGGCTTTGCGGTAAGAGGGTTTTCGGCATAATGATTTGACCGGCTTATAAGATCCAGGACAAGTGGGTTTTGAGCTATTTCATGGCATTCGCGTTCCGCATATTCAAAGGAATTTTTTAGGACAATAAGACGTTCCTCTATGCTGTTTTGCATACTGGAGATTGTTTGACTTTCAACTGAGTATTCAAAGCGGTTTATAGTTATAACGCTAATAATTATTAGAGGTAAAATTACTAATAAAAGAGGGATAACTACATTTCTAACATTATGCTTGTCAAATATGGATTCGAACATTTAAATACCCCCACAGCTTCACATCGGTTTACTACTTAAGTTTGATTTCTCCACTTACAATTCCTTGCTTTATTTCATCGATTTTGTCCATAATATGCTTTGGTACTATTTGCCTCATGCTCTCATCTCCATAAGAAAGGTTTACACCATTTTCTGTGATACCATACTTGTATACTGTTCCGGCTTTAAAGCTGTTTGTTTGGACTCTTCTTATTGATTCATAAATTGATAGTCCAACACCTTTTGTCATGCTGGCTATTATATGATCTGGGTTCATATACCTTTGATCTGAGTCCACGCCAATAGCATAATGAAGGTTTTCTTTTGCGGAATCATATACGCCAAGTCCTGCAGCTCCAGCAGCGGCAAATATTATATCAGCTTCCTTCCTGTATAGTATATCTGCCCACTGCTTTCCTTTTTCGGGACTTGAAAAGTCTCCAGTGAAAACCACCTCTACAATTATATCTGGGTTTATGTATTTTGCACCCTGAATATAGCCTTTTTCAAACTCCCTGATTACAGGTATATCCATACCACCTACAAGGCCAATAATGCTTTTATCATTTATGCCTGGTATGGATGTATCAACAGTCATTAGTGCGGCAAGTGCCCCTGCCAGGAATGCACCCTCGCTTTCGGTGTAGTCAATACATGTAAGGTTAGGTATTCCTTCAATTACCTGATCGGGATAAATAAAGTTAACATTTGGATAACCTGTAGCAATTTCTTGAATGATATCATAATACTCATAGCCGACTGCAACGACAATATTTGCATACTTAGCAGCTTCTATTAGCTTTTCGCTGTATAAGGTTCTGTCGCTGTTGCACTCAAACACCTTATATTCCATGCGAATCTCCTTGCTTGCCTTTAGTATTCCGTCATGGGCTGAGTCAAAAAAGGACTTGTCACCAAGCTTATCTGTTATTACTAGAGCAACCTTCAAAAAATCAGAGGAGTTTCTTTGAGTTTCGGGGGAATCTGTCTTACAAGCGGTAAACAGAAATGAGCATATTAAGATAGTTGAAATAAGAAGACATAGGGCTTTTTTCATACATATACCTCCTCTTAATCTTAGGGAAATACTGGTTTTATTAATTCAATAATATCAGAATAGTCAAATAAAATCAATTTGCCACTCATATTGTGTCGAAAAATGTAACACGAAGTTGTTGCCAAATGAAATGTGTGATATGATATTAACAGAATATTTTGATATGGTGTTATAATAAGGCTTTGGAGGTGATATTGTGCAGGAAGAAAATGACAATATAGTATTTGCAGCTGAGGAGGATTCATCAAGGCATCTGGGTGGAAACCGATGGAAGCTTATTATTGTAGATGATGATATGGAAGTTCATAATGTAACAAAGATGGTACTTGCTGATTTTACCTTTGAAAAAAAGGGTATGGATATATATAGTGCGTATAATTCTCAAGAGGCAATGGAAATCATTGGTATGCACCCGGACGCTGCAGTAATACTGCTGGACGTAGTTATGGAAGAAGAGGATTCAGGACTTAAGCTTGTGCAATACATAAGAAAAACACTTGGAAATAATCAAATAAGGATAATACTTCGCACAGGGCAGCCCGGTCAGGCACCTGAAGAGCGCATAATAGTAGAGTACGATATAAATGATTATAAGGAGAAGACAGAGTTAACAGTTCAGAAGCTTTATACAACTATAATAGCTGCGCTTAGGTCATATAGGGACATAATGATTATTGAGCATAGTAAATGCGGGCTCGAAAAGATCATAGAATCCTCGGCTAATATATTTGAGCTTCAATCAATGAAGGAGTTTGCTACAGGTGTCTTGACTCAGCTGATATCAATACTCGGACTTAACCAAAACTCTTTATACTGCAGGGCTTCAAGCTTTGCAGCTACCAGGGATTCAAATAACGGCTTCTGCATACTTGCTGCTACAGGTGAATACTATGGGTATATTGATAAAAATGTAGAGTGCTTAGCAGACAAGAGCTTATATACATTAATAGATAGGGCATTTAAGGAAAAAAAGAATATATTTGAGGATAACAAGTTTTTAGTATACTTCCAAAGTAAAAACAACGTAGAGAACCTTATTTACATGGAAGGCATAGAGGGTATGAGCAAGTGGGACATCGACCTGGTGGAAATATTCAGCAGTAATGTTTCCATAGCCTTTGATAATCTATACCTTAATAAAGAAGTAATAGATACGCAAAAAGAAATTATTTTTACGCTGGGTGAAATCGTCGAAGCTAGATCAAAGGAAACCGGTAACCATGTAAAGAATGTGGCAGAGTACTGTAAGGTTTTAGCTCTTGGTTACGGGCTAACAGAGGAGGAGGCAGAGACTATAAAGCTTGCATCTCCGATGCATGACATCGGTAAGCTTGCTGTGCCGGACAGTATACTTATGAAGCCGGATAAGCTTACAACTGATGAATTCCAAATGATAAAGACCCACACAACAGTAGGCTTTGAGATGCTCAAAAACTCAAATAGAGATATAATGAAGGCGGCAGTAATTATTGCACTTCAGCACCATGAGAAGTTCGATGGTACGGGTTATCCATATGGGCTAAAGGATGAGGATATACATATTTTTGGTAGAATAACTGCGCTTGCTGATGTTTTTGATGCTCTTGGCAGCGAAAGAGTATATAAAAAGGCATGGGATCTTGTGGACATATTAGAGTACATCAAGGAGCAAAGAGGTCGCCACTTTGACCCTAAGCTAGTGGATATTTTCTTCGACAAGCTTGATGTTATACTTAAGATAAAGAACGCTAACAAGTAGATAAGCGAAATAAAGAAGCTGAGCAGCAAGGGAATGAAACCTGCTGCCCAGCTTTTTTTATCTAAAAAGAATTTGCGTGCTCAATTATCAAATCATGCAGCTTCCAGCCTAAAGCTCCTGCACACCAATCTTGATTTGCAAGGATTATAACGTCTACTCCCAGCTGCGGATAGTAATATAGCCTGCTGCTAAAGCCAAACTCTTCTCCGGTGTGTCCGCCACGCACTATATTTTCATTGTCATCCAGCAGGAACCAGTTGGCAAAGCCATACTTCCATACATAGCCTCTAGCTCCATTAGAGCCCTGATCAAGCACCTGAGGTGCAAGCATACTATTGGTCATTTCCTTTGAAAGCAGCTGGTTACCTCTCAGCGCCTTAAGGAACAAAGCTAAGTCATATGCGGTGCAAACTGCTCCACCATCAGATGCTGCCTCCGGAGTGATGCTATATATATTTCTTTTCCAGCCGGTTATTTTGTTATCCTGAGCTTTAACTGGTATGTATCCTTCTGCAATATTCTCATAGGCTAAGTCTAGAGCTGTGAAGTCGGAATCCAGCATACCAGAGGGCTTAAAGATATTTTCTTTTACATATTCTGAATAAGACGTACCTGAAGCTTTTTCTATCGCCATTCCAAGTAATATATACCCGGCTCCGTTGTATTTAAACCTTTCGCCGACTTTAGAAACAGGCTCGGAGCTTTTAAACATATCATAATAATCCGATAGGCTTCTAACGCCGTAAATGGGTTTTTCTTTCCAAAGACTATCCCAATCACCATTTTCCTCATCAAAATAATCTGCAATCCCGGAGGTGTGAGTAAGCAGACTGAAAATATCTACAGCCTCAGGGATACTTGAGTCATTAAGCTCCAAGTATTCTCTTATTTTTGTTGTAAAAGCTAACGCACCGGCTTCAATAAGCTTAAGCACGCTTACCGCAGTAAACATCTTTGAAACTGAAGCTACCCTAAAGCGTGTTTCAAGCTTGTTTTCAACCTTAAAGCTTCTATTGGCGTAGCCATATGCGCCAGAAAACAATTCTTTATTGTCCTTGTTTACAAGAACAACACCAGAAAACTCTTGATTTTGTATTTTTTCTTCCATTAGTTCATTGATTCTTCTTAGTAATTCCATAAAGCTTTCCCCCAATTCTAATTGCTTGCCAACCAAGCGGCTTGATGCAAGTATAAATTAATGCTATAAATAGATGTATGAATACTTATCGAGAGTTTGGTTCTACAAGCTATTCACTGCAATCAAATTATATTATAGCTTGCTTTTGACTATTTGTATCCATCCAAGAGCTTAAAAAAATACCAACCAAGAGAAGTCGCCAATTATTATTAAAACGAAAAGATTGCTGCTGCAAAGGCGGGTAGACCACCTTCGCATGCAGGTTAGGAGGGTTAAGGTGATAGGTGTAGATTGGAAGCAAGATAACAATTCTAGTATACCTATTTATATACAGATAAAGAGATTTATAAGGTCTAAGATACAGGCGGGAGAGTGGTGTATTGGAAGCAGGCTGCCTACTCAAAGAGAGCTTGCTGATAGACTGGGAGTGAACAGAAGCACTGTAGTAGCTGCGTTAGAAGAGCTTGCGGCAGAGGGACTAATAGAAGGTAGGGGAAGCAAGGGGACTATAGTTGTGAATAATACTTGGTCTCTTTTAACTTCAAAAAATAGCGAATACTGGAGTACATATATAGATGGTGGAAACCATAAGCCTAATTATACCCTTATAAGGGATATATACAAAATAAAGCACACTCGTGATGTAATAAGACTTGGAACCGGAGAACTTTCGCCTAAGCTCTATCCGAAAGAAGGGATGGACAGATTAATAAAAGAAGCTCTTAAAAAAATTACAGCCATGAGCTATGAAGAACCGAAGGGATTAATAATATTAAGAGAAAAGCTCGCTTTGTATCTGAAGTCTCTAGGGATTAGTGCCTCGCCTGAATCAATTATGATAGTATCGGGAGGACTTCAAGCACTACAGTTGATTGCATCTAGCTTACTACCAAAGAATTCAACTATATATATGGAAGAGCCATCATATATAAGCTCCTTAAATATAATCCAGACAGCAGGTGCTAAAATGATTGGGGTTAATATGGACGAGGAAGGAATAAGTATAAGTGATCTTCTAAATAAGGCTCAGGGAAAAACCTCATCCATGCTTTATACGATACCAACCTTTCATAATCCAACAGGAACAACGATGACTGAGGAAAGAAGAAAGGAACTCGTAAAAACTTGTAATGAGCTAATGTTGCCTGTTATTGAAGATGATACTTACAGGGAAACTTGGCTCAAAAGCCCCCCTCCCAAGCCGATGAAAGCACACGATGAGACTGGTGGAGTGCTTTACATGGGCTCAGTATCAAAGACTCTCGCCTCAGGTATGCGCATAGGCTGGGTTGTAGGGCCTGAGCAGGTCATAGATAGGCTTGCAGATATTAAGATGCAAATGGATTATGGCTCTTCCTCAATAGCACAATGGACTGTAGCCGAATGCTTAGAGACTGGAATGTATATGGAGTATACTGCCGAGCTCAGAAAGGAGCTTTATAGGAGGCGTGAGATATGCATAGAAGTCCTAAATAAACACTTTTGTAATATTGCATCATGGAAGGTTCCGGGAGGAGGTTTCTATATTTGGTTAAATTTAGAAAGCAGTATAAACACCAATGAACTATTTAAAAGAGCATTATCATCTGGTATACTGCTTAACCCGGGTGCCATATATCAAAATGGAGATACAAGACACTTAAGAATATCATATTCTTATGCGGACTTGGGAGATTTGGAGAGAGGGCTAACTATTCTTTCTAAAATAATTAAAGACAATTTGTAAGACAAAACAAAAAAGGAGCAATATGCTCCTTTAACTATATGTGATCCACTACACTTCTTATCCATTTTTTAGATAGAACTCTTGGAAGTCCTATTACAGCCTTAGTAATCTCCTCGAGAGCCAGCAACGCATATACACCATAAACGGGAAGCCTGAATACCAATGCTCCCAGAAAAGCTAGGGGAACTCCTACACCCCAAACTCCGCCCATTTCGAGGAGTAGTGAGAAGGTGGTGTCGCCGCCGCTTCTCAAGATGCCTATTATAAGCTGTGTATTAAATATCCTGACAGGCATAAGTAAGCCACTTATTATTAGAACGATACTTGAAGCCTTATAAACATCAGGTGAAATCTTGAAAAATGATAATATTAAAGGTGAAGCAACTATCAAACCAAGACCCAGTACTATACCAACAATTGTACCAAGCACAGAAAAGTTAATCGCGTATTTATAGGTTTTATCCTTATCTCCTGCCCCTATTTCATGGCCAAGCATTACTGCACAGGCATTACCCATGCCGAAGGCGACTACCATAAAAATGTTTTGCACTGTATTTGCAATATGCACAGAAGCTACGGCCTCAGTGCTGATTCTTCCAAAGGCTACAGTATACATTATCATGCCCAATGCCCAAAAGGCTTCGTTCAGTATTACAGGTATGCCGGTTTTAAAAACCTTTTTAACAAAGCTCATGTTAAGGTCAAAAAGCTCTTTTATTCTGCCTGCAAGAACACCATCCTTGCTGTATATTACATATAGCAACAGCAGCATTTCAAAAATACGAGCTATAACGGTTGCCGCAGCCGCGCCTCTGACTCCCATCTCCGGAAAGCCAAATTTACCAAATATTAATACATAGTTTAGGGATGTATTGATTAAAAGAGCTACTGCACTTATGACCATAGGAACCTTAGCCTTGCCAATGCTTCTGCAGCCAAAGCTGTAAGCAAAGCTTATGGTTGTAAATATATAGCTTATTGAGATGATCTTTAGATACTGGCTTCCCAAGTCTATAACAACAGGATCTTGAATAAAAAGACTGAGAATAAACCTTGGTGCAAAAAAAGCAACTACAGTGAATACCAAGCTGACTATGATGCCCATAATTATTGAAAGGCCAAGCACCCTTCGAATATTGATAGTATCCTTTTTGCCCCAGAACTGTGCAGTAAATATTGCACAGCTGCTGTTTATACCAAACATAATAAGTATAAACTGAAAAAACACCTGGTTTGCCTGCCCCACTGCAGCTATACTTGCCTCCCCCAGCTGGCCTATCATCAGTGTATCTACCATATTTAAGGCTGATGATATAAGATTCTGCATTGCTATAGGCAAAGCTATGCTGAGAAGGGTTTTGTAAAACACCCTATCCTTTAATAAAAAGCTTTTCATATAAAAATCCTAACCCCCTGAAAATAAAAAATAATACATTCACTTATACATTATACACTGTAAGCCTAAAGCATAAAAGCGAACATAATAATATTAAAAAATTAGAAAATAAAGGAATTATAGTTTTTTTGTAGAATATCCTTGATTTGTAATGCATTTATATACGTCATATATTATGCAAAAAACAATTGAAAGGATGATCTGGATGGATAATACTTTGGGTATGCTTTTACTATTTGGAGGTTTTGTAGCACTTATTTTTAGTCTTATAGGTATTGCACTCTATATTCTTTTTGCAGTAGGCCTTTATGGCTTGGCTAAGAACGCCAATACAGGAAACGAATGGCTGGCATTTATTCCAATAGCGCAATTCTACATAATCGGTAAAATACTGAGAGAAGTAAAGATACTAAACTACACTGTTCCTCAGCTTGAGCTAGTACTTCCTCTGGCTCCTGTAGCACTAATGGTAGTTGGAGCTATTCTTGGAGTAATACCGATACTTGGCGGTCTGGTAGTATTCCTGCTAAATATCGCTTACGGTGTATTCTATGTAGTTGTTCTATACAACTTCTATAAGAAGTACAAGGGTCAGGATGCAGTGCTGATGACGATTCTAAGCATCGTGCTTCCATTTATGGGGCCAATTTACTTCTTCACAATGAGAAACCTGCCACCAATAGAATAATGAATATATATACCTCAGGCCTTGCCTGAGGTATTTTCTTTTCGTTGACAATGTGGAAAAAATATTTTAGAATATAGAAAATAGTAAAAGACCTTGATGGGAAGA
>CALJSV010000202.1 GCA_937976095.1 uncultured Clostridia bacterium
TCTTCATATATCTCTTCAAATTCCTTATGCCTGCTTTTAAAGACCTCAAGCACTGTTGGATCGAAATGCTCAGGCTTAACCCTTCCATCTCCCACCGTCAATATCTCAAAGGTCTTTTGGTGGTCAAAGGCCGGCTTATAGACTCTCTGAGACCTCAATGCATCATAAATATCTGCAAGTGCTACTATTCTTCCTGCTAAGGGTATATCTTCGCCCTTAGTTCTATATGGATAGCCGCTTCCATCATACTTTTCATGATGACTTATAGCGATTTCGGAAGCCATTTTCATTTTTGGAGAATCTCCTATTATTTTTGCACCAAATATAGTATGCTTCTGCATTATAACAAACTCTTCATCAGTCAGCTTCCCTGGCTTTGTAAGAATGCCTCCGGGTACTGATATCTTTCCAACATCATGCATTTGTGCAGAATAGTATATTGTCTTTATAAAGCCCCTATCCATCCCCAAATAGTCTGCCAGCATCCTTGAGTATTCGTTTACCCTCTTTATATGAAAGCCTGTATCATCATCGTTGGCCTCTGATGCTCTAGCCAAGGCATTTATTGTATATATAAAGGCCGAATTAACGTTTTCTATTTGGTTATGGATGTTTATTATTAAATTGTGATTTATACATATCTCTTTTATAATAGAAGCTTCAATCTTTGAAACCGTCTTTTCATAGTTTATTCCGATTATTGCAGTATCAGTTGTCATATACCCAGCAAAGTTCTTTATGTTCTTTACCCTTCTTGTTATTGTACTGTCGAAGAAACTATTAGAGTTATCTATATCAGAAAACTCTTCCTCGTTATAGTTTGTAAAAAAACCATTCTCAAATTCAGTATTTATCCCATAGGACTTTGTTCCCTGCGGCAGTATAATAGGGTCAAGCTCTCTTTTAACAAAATCCGCACTACAATTATATACGTCGATTATGACTCTGTCATTATGTCTATATGCGATTAGTATATTCTCAGGTCGGTTAGTTACAAGTCCACCTTCAGCGAGCAAGCTTTTTAGCAGCCCCTCCATTGAGGCAGAATATGAGAAATCTTCGTTTATATATTTCTTAAAAAAGTCATCTGTTTGGCTGTTGACCAGATCATTGATAGCATAGACTTCTTTTATACTGTTGAATTTCTGGTTGAAGTCCATAATAAGTCTGCTAAATCTTACAAAGCTGCCTTCTATATCAGCTTTGTTAAAGCAATACTCATAAGGTATAGCACTTGCAATTCCAGCATCAAAGCTTTTTGAGTGTAGGGCTATTATAGGTATAAAGCCGTCAATTTCTATAGTACTGATGAGCTTATATGCTGCTGGTTCATACTCATCTAGGTCTAGAAGTATCATTGCCGGGTTAAATCTGTATATGTCTATCATCAACTCAGTCAGCTTAAAGCTTTTTTGAATAAGCTTATACTTACTGTTAAATACTTCATTAAGTACTCTTAGTGTTTTGTTATCACTGGATAGAATTATTATGTTTCTTTTTTCAACCAATTGTATTCACCTCTCAAAATATGTTAAAACAACTCGTGATGTGATATAGCATTTCGTCCCTTGCGCTTTGAAATATATAAGCCCTTATCTGCTGCTTCAACCAGCTCTTCCACTGTTTTACCATCCTGCGGATAGCTTGCTATGCCTATTGATACAGTAATTTTGGGGCTCTCTGTTTCATTTACTCTCTTCTTTAGGCGTTCTGCTACCACAGTAGCCTCACTCAGTGAAAGTGCAGGAAGTACCGCAATAAACTCATCTCCACCATATCTACCCAAATAGTCATGATCTCTTATGCAGGAAGTAGCAATGCTGGAAAGAGTCTTGATATATACATCACCTTGAACATGTCCATATTTATCATTAACCATTTTAAAATTATCTATATCAAACATAAGAATTGAAAACTGTCTATTCTTATCAAACATAAGCTGTTTTTCAATAATGGCCAATATTGCCTTCTTGTTGTAAGCCTTAGTGAGTGCATCAATTTTAGATAGCATTAAGAGTCTTTCATTTGATCTCTCTATTTCTACAGTTCTTTTCCTTATTTCCATGTGTAACTGCTTTTCTAAGGTGGTTTTAAGCTTGTCCGCCTCATTAACCTTATTCATTATAGCATTATAGGTTGTTCCATAAAAATAAACTAAAAACGCTAAGTAAGCTATTATACGCAATCCAGCAGAAGCTGCATCTGTATAAGTGTGCTCCACAATGCCTGCCCCCTGAGATAATAGCAAAACTATTATTCCATACTCAAGGCCCCTGTCTGATTTTTTGCTTATTTTTAGTGAGTATAAATTAAAGACCAGCAGTAATGCTATTGCTCCACCTCTTATTATCTGATTAGACATAAAGTAAGGTATATCATTATTGCTGCGAACAATATAAATCAACAAAAGCGGAGCAGCATATGCAGCTACTGTTACTGCCTTATACCCTTTCTCACTCTTAATAAAGATAGTCGTAATACATAAAAGCAATAGTAGTATTAGTTCAGAAAAGTATATAAGCTCCGGTTGTTGTAGCCCCTCTGTACAAAGATAGGAATAGGCTGCGGTGGCAAAGGCCAAAATAAAGCTTGTCCCTCTGGCTTTATTTAGGGACACAGATTTATTGAAGGCTATTGAAAGTATATATATTACCAATGAAACACCTAAAATAGTAATGAACCCAAGCTTATCATAAAACCCCTCATAAACCATTTATATCTCTCCTTACATACCCCTAAATAAAATCTGCTAAATATACTTATGTTAATTTTAACCTTCCCTGAACTTTTTTGAAAGCATATTTTTTGAATATTTAAATCGCCCTGTTACTTCAATTATAATTTCTTGAAAACCTCTATTATATGGAATAATCTTTTTATATTTGGTAAAATTAAGTCATTGCACAAGATATGTTCATAAATGCTATCGGCATTTATGATTAACCAGTAAAGGAGTGTCAAGCTTGACACTAACTTCATGATGGTAGTGTAAAGTGAGTTATGAAAAATAGGAAGTAAAAAAATAGCCATTTAAGCTAGCCTAAAAGTAAAAAAAGCAGTGTAGATATAGCCGACCGCCACCATTGACAGCATGACAAAGCAATGCTGTGAGATGATTATC
>CALJSV010000203.1 GCA_937976095.1 uncultured Clostridia bacterium
GAGGAAATACTTAATTTTGGTAGAATAGACTATACTAGAGATTAATATAATATTGGAGTATTCATAAAGAATAGAACAAGCTAAACGATTATAGAACTGCATTTTATACTTATCAAAACAGTATGAATGTATATAGTTTTGTTTAATATAATATTGAGTGTATTAAATGGAACAATATATTATTTTTTTATTTTTTGAGAAATTCTACAAATTGTGCAGGAATAGATATGTAGACGTAGAATTAAAAAACAATATTCATAATTTTCTAAAAAGTTGGGACGAGGAGTGACCAGTATGGGTTATAAGCCAATGAGCTCCTACGACGCTTATCTTTTTCATGAAGGAAATCATTTCAGAAGCTTTGAGTTTATGGGAGCTCACTTAACAAATGTTGATGGAGTGGATGGAGTAAGCTTCTGTGTGTGGGCACCTAATGCAAAGAATATAAGACTAGTAGGAGACTTTAACAATTGGAGCGGTGAAGGCTACAGCATGACAAGGATTAAGAGTACTGACTTGTGGTCTTTGTTTGTGCCTGAGCTAAAGCAATGGGATATGTATAAGTATGAAGTAGTTACACAGGAAGGCAATGTACTGATAAAGTCTGATCCATATGCCTTTTATTCTGAATTAAGACCAGGCAGTGCGTCTAAGGTAGTAGACCTAGACTTTTACCAATGGAATGACAGCAGATGGATGGAGGAAAGAAGCAAAAGCAATCCCTACGAGAAGCCTACTAACATTTATGAGGTACATCTTGGCTCTTGGAAGAGAAAGCTTGATGGAGAGTTTTATACATATAAAGAGCTTGCTGTTGATTTGGTAGATTATGTGCATGATATGGGTTATACCCATATTGAAATATTGCCTCTTACAGAACATCCCTTTGACGGGTCTTGGGGTTATCAGTCTACCGGCTATTATTCACTTACAAGCCGTTACGGATCACCCTATGACTTTATGTATTTTATAGACAAATGTCATGAAAGGGGAATAGGAGTCATCCTTGATTGGGTACCCGGTCATTTTTGCAAGGATGACCCGGGACTGCGTACCTTTGATGGTACGACCCTATATGAGTATTCAGACCCGCAAAAAGGCGAGAATATAGGCTGGGGTACAGCTAACTTTGATTTGGGAAGAAATGAAGTCAACTGCTTTCTGATTTCAAATGCGGTTTTTTGGTTTGAAAAGTTCCATATCGATGGAATAAGGGTTGATGCTGTAGCCAGCATGCTATACCTGGATTTTTGCAAGGAACCGGGAGAATGGCAGCCCAATAAGTATGGCGGCAGGGAAAATATAGAAGCAGTAGAATTTATAAGAAAGCTAAATAAGGCAGTTTATCAGTACTATCCAAATGTACTGATGATTGCGGAAGAGTCCACTACCTGGCCTCTTGTAACGGCACCTACGTATCTTGGAGGGCTTGGCTTTAATTACAAGTGGAACATGGGCTGGATGAATGACATGCTTAAATATATGGAGATGGATTCGATATTCAGAAAATATCACCATAGCCTTATCACTTTTTCGTTTATGTATGCTTATTCTGAGAACTTTATTTTACCGCTGTCCCACGATGAGGTAGTACACGGAAAGAAGTCCTTGCTGGACAAAATGCCAGGAGACTACTGGCAGAAGTTTGCTAACCTGAGAGCATTTTATGGATACATGATGGCTCATCCAGGCAAGAAGCTGCTGTTTATGGGTGGAGAGTTTGGGCAGTTTATTGAATGGAGATATGCATATGGGCTAGACTGGGCACTACTGGATTATGAAATGCATCAGAAGCTTCAACAGTATGTAAGAAAGCTTAATATTTTTTATAAGAAGGAAAGGGCTCTATGGGAGCTGGATCATACTTGGGATGGCTTTGAATGGATTGATGCAAACAACTATACTCAAAGCATAATTGCCTTTATGAGAAAAGGAAAAAGTAAAAAGGATTTTCTGCTGGTAATTAGTAATTTTACTCCTGTGGTACACCACTCATATAAGGTTGGAGTACCATACCTTGGAGAATATATAGAGGTTTTAAACAGTGATCAGGAGGAGTATGGCGGTTCGGGACAAGTGAATACGGGGATATTAAAGGCTGTCGATTGTAAATGGCAAAATCAGGAATTTTCAATAGAGCTTAAGATACCACCACTAGCTACTCTTGTGTTAAGATGCGTAAGGCTAGAAGAGAAGGAAAAAAAGCCGACGGAGGCTATTAAAGAAGAGGTTCTGCCAGCCGGCGTAACAATAGTATAGGTTTGAAGACTAAGTAAAACATTTATTAGTATCCGTTTTGTGATATTTACAATAAGGAGGGGATCATTAATGCAAAAAAAAGAATGGATAGCAATGATTTTGGCAGGAGGACAGGGAAGCAGGCTTACACTGCTTACCAAAAAAATAGCAAAGCCTGCAGTGCCTTTTGGGGGGAAATACAGGATAATTGACTTTCCGTTAAGCAATTGCTCAAATTCAGGGATCGATACTTTGGGGGTACTAACTCAATATCAACCTCTGATTTTGAACTCATATATTGGCATAGGAAGTTCTTGGGACCTTGACAGAAAAAAAGGTGGGGTAACACTACTGCCGCCATATGTAAACGAAGAAGGCGGAGAGTGGTATAAGGGGACAGCTAATGCCATTTACCAGAATATAAATTTTGTGGACTATTATGACCCGGATTATGTTCTTATATTATCAGGCGATCACATCTATAAGATGGATTACTCCAAAATGCTGGATTATCACAAGGAAAAGGGTGCAGAGGCAACAATAGCAGTTATAGATGTGCCTTGGGAGGAAACCAACAGGTTTGGAATTATGAACACAGAGCAGGATGGCAGGATCTATGAGTTCGAAGAGAAGCCTGAAAAAGCTAAGAGCAATCTTGCTTCAATGGGTATATACATATTCAACTGGAAAACTCTAAAGCAATACTTAATTGATGATGAACATGAGCAAGGCTCTAGCAACGACTTTGGTAAAAATATCATACCAGCCATGCTAAACAATGGTGTTAGCCTATATGCATACTCCTTTAAAGGCTATTGGAAGGATGTAGGAACTATAGAGAGCCTCTGGGAAGCAAATATGGATCTACTAAAGGACGAAAACGAACTAAACCTATATGACTCCTCATGGAGGATATACTCAGTTAATCCCATAAGACCTCCGCATTATACAGGAGTGGGGGCTGATGTAAAGGGATCTCTGGTAGGCGAAGGCTGCATTATATATGGAGAGGTTCACAATTCGGTGCTTTTCCCGGGGGTATATGTTGGTAAGGGCACCAGAGTTATTGACACCGTAGTAATGCCGAAGGTTACGATAGAGGATAACGTAATAATAGAAAGAGCGATTATTGGAAGTGACTCTGTAATCAAATCAGGTGCGCGAGTAGGTGATAGAGAAACAAGTTCTATTACCCTGATAGGCGAAAGCGAAACAGTAGAAGAAAATACAGTTTTAATATAAGAGCTACAATATATTAGCATTTGGGAGGGATCTAATGTGAAGGATTTCATGGGAATTATTAACCTTAGTGAAAGAGAAGATAACATTAAGGAGTTGACATACAGTAGACCGATTGCTGCAATTCCGATTGCAGGCAGATATCGAATAATAGACTTTGCCTTGTCCAATATGGTAAATTCGGATATACCAAACGTAAGTATTTTTACTCAAAACAAATACAGGTCCTTGATTGACCACTTAGGAAACGGAAAGGCTTGGGATCTTGATAGAAAGAATGATGGACTTTTTGTTCTAAACCCTGTTTTTAATTACTATACACTGGGGATATATAGGGGAGATATAGAAAACTTCAAAAACAAGCGCGTGCTGGTTGTTGGTCTGGGTGTGACTGGCGAGTCGGTCGTGCGCTTTCTGCATGCACATCAAATTATGTTCGATGTGGTTGATG
>CALJSV010000204.1 GCA_937976095.1 uncultured Clostridia bacterium
TTTGCGATTCAGGCATTGTCAGCAAAGTACATAAATGACAATGCAGGAAAGCTGTCAAATAAGGTATATGATGTGCCGGATGAGATAGACAAGAAGGTAGCCAATATGAAGCTTAAGGCTTTGGGAGTAAGTATAGATACTCTGACTGAGGAGCAGGAAGAATACCTGAGAGGCTGGGGAGAATAATAAGTATGCTATATTTAAAAAACCTTACCAAAAATGGTAAGGTTTTTTAAAAAGGGGGGAAATTATTTATTATTCTTAACCACCAGCATCAAAAAAATGTGGCTAAGTGGACATATTATCAACATTAAATACGGAGATAAACCACTTAAAAAGCTGTTTTTAATTCCTAGAAGAGGTAAACCAAAAACTAAAGCCAAAGGAATTATACAGCATAAGAGCATAAGTGGCATCAGCATTGCCTTTTTTTTATTATTA
Organism: uncultured Clostridia bacterium; assembly: GCA_937976095.1. Lineage (GTDB taxonomy): Bacteria > Bacillota > Clostridia > Lutisporales > Lutisporaceae > CALGKJ01. The sequence continues at coordinate 442 of CALJSV010000204.1, forward strand.
GTAGTATTATTAGCTGAACAACATTTCATAAACTCACCAACCTTTAAAACTTTAATATAATAGTACTCTTTTAATATGAAGTTTTTATGAAGAATACAATAGAAAAGTTTACTAATTTGATTGACAATTTAATAAATTCGGGGTAAAATATTAATAACCTAGTAAATCTATGGGAATAGTCAAGAATGTGCGTTGAAGAGAAGAGTAGGCTGATAAAAGCATTTAGAGAGAAGTCCTTGCGGCTGAAAGGGACTTTATGCGAATGCAGTTGAAGTGCATCTCGGAGCTCCGGATTGAAAGCATGATGAAATTATTAACCATGCAAGTAGGTTCCGGCGGATATGCCCGTTATAGCATTATGGTATGAATGTACCAATGGTTAGAGTTATTGTATTGCTTCTAAGCTATACAATAAACAGAGTGGAACCGCGGAGCAAACCTCTGCCTCTGTATTGAGGCTGGGGTGTTTTTTATTATAAGGAGGATTTATATGAGTTCAGTTAGCTATTTTGACTCTATTGCTGACAAATGGAATGTAATACGAAGTGAATACTTCAAGGATGAACTTAAGCAGATTTCGCTTTCTAAGGTAGATATAAAAGATATGATTTGTGCTGATCTTGGCTGTGGAACGGGCTTTATATCCCTAGCACTCGCTAGTAAGGCTAAGCTTGTCTTTTCACTTGACTGTTCAAGAAACATGCTAAAGGAGCTTAATAGCTCCGCCTTAAATAATGGGTATAATAACATATATCCTATAAAAGGACTGATGGATGACATACCACTTTTTGATAATTCGATGGACGCCGTTTTTACAAATATGGCTCTTCATCATGTAGAAAAGGCAAAGCAGGCTATTAAAGAAATGTATAGAGTTCTAAAAAATGGAGGAACCTTAGTTATAACCGATGTTTTGGAACACAATGGCTATTGGGCTATTGAGGAAATGCATGATGTTTGGCTGGGGTTTTCTAAGCAGCAGTTGATTGAGTGGTTTGAGGAGGCAGGCTTCAGTGATATTGAAGTATATAACACAGGCCTGAGCTGCAAGGGTTACTCCAGTAAGGGTGAATATACTGAAGCAGACATTTTTCTTGCAAAAGGGATTAAAAGGGAGGAATAATAGATGAAAATAGAAACGCTTTTGATACACGGTGGAATAGATGGAGATGAGCATACAGGAGCAGTAAGTGTGCCGATTTATCAAACTTCAACCTATAAGCAGGCTACCATAGGAGAGCATAAGGGTTATGAGTATTCAAGAACAGGCAACCCTACAAGAGATGCCTTGGAGAAGCTTATAGCAGAGCTGGAGGGTGGATATGCAGGCTTTGCCTTCTCATCTGGGATGGCTGCTATGACTGCGGTTTTAACACTTTTTAAAAGTGGAGATAAGGTACTAATTTCAAGCAATATGTATGGAGGTACCTTCAGAGTACTGGACAAGGTTTTCACCTCCTTTGACATTAAGTATGAAATCGTTGATACCAATGATGAACAGGAGCTTTTAAAAAGCATTAGCAAAGACGTTAGAGCTATAATTATCGAAACGCCGACAAACCCTCTTATGGATATAACGGATATTGAAAAGGTTTCACAAATAGCCAAGGAACACAATCTAATCACCATTGTAGACAACACCTTCATGACTCCCTACCTTCAAAAACCTTTGGGGCTGGGCGTCGATATAGTAGTGCATAGCGCCACTAAGTATCTTGGAGGACATAGTGACCTGGTTGCAGGCTTGGTGGTAGTAAATTCAGAAGAGCTTTCTAAGAAGATTCATTTTATACAAAATGCAACTGGTGGTATATTAGGCCCCTTCGATTCATGGCTTCTGATACGTGGTATAAAAACCCTCTCCGTAAGATTGGATAGGCATATTGAAAATGCTCAAAGCTTAGCAGAATATTTGGGTAAAAGTGCAGCTGTCGCAAAGCTTTACTACCCAGGTCTTCCGGATCACCCTGGAAATGAGCTGCACAAAAGGCAGGCAAAGGGGCCGGGAGCTATGATATCCTTTGTATTAGAAGAAGGCTATGATATTTGCAGGTTCTTAAGGGAACTCAAATATATCACTGTGGGTGAGAGCCTTGGAGGAGTTGAGTCTCTACTAACACACCCTGCTACTATGACCCATGGTGCTATACCTTTTGAGCTTAGGCAGAAGATGGGGATAGTTGATAGGCTAGTAAGGCTGTCTGTGGGCATTGAGAACAAGGATGACTTAATTTCAGATATACAGAGCGCTCTGGACAAAGCGCGGTTATAAGGTGGTTGTTATGAAATATTATAATGATATTCGTGAGTTGATTGGAAATACACCCCTCCTCAAACTAAATAATCTAGGTATAAAAAAGGGAATTAACGTGTTTGCCAAGCTTGAGTACTTTAATCCCGCGGGAAGTGTTAAGGATAGGATAGGGATATATATGATAAAAAAGGCGGAGGATGAAGGACTGCTCTCGGAAGGTTCTACGATAATTGAGGCAACAGCAGGAAACACCGGCTTAGGCATAGCAATTGCAGCACTAAACAAGGGCTATAGGGTAATATTTGTAGTGCCTGAGAAGTTTTCTGTGGAAAAACAAATACTTATGAAGGCTCTAGGTGCTGAGCTGGTAATAACACCAAAGGCTGAAGGGATGAAAGGGGCAGCCAAGACTGCTGAAGAGCTTTTATCAAAGCTTGACAAATCTATTTCACTAAAGCAGTTTGAAAATAATGCTAACCCTTTGGCACATTATAAAACCACCGGACCGGAAATATATGATGCAGTGGATGGTAGAATTGATTACTTTGTTGCAGGTGCTGGAAGTGGTGGCACTTTTACAGGGATTTCGCGGTACATTAAGGAACACAACCCCCAAATGAAGTCTGTGCTTGTCGATCCTGTAGGATCTACTATGGGTGGCGGTGAAGAAGGATGCTATATGATGGAGGGAATAGGAAATAACTTTATACCTGATACAATGGATATGAAGCTTGTAGACCGAGTCATAAAGGTAAGTGATAAGGATGCATTTGCAATGGTGGATTTACTTGCGAAAAAAGAAGGATTGATAGTAGGTTCGTCATCGGGAGCAGCCATGGCAGGTGTTATTAAGCTTTCAGAGTTTATAAACAGTGGAAATATCGTAACAGTTTTTCCGGATCGTGGAGATAGGTATTTCAGTAAAGGCATTTATGATTCACAGCAATAATGTAAGAAAGAAAGCAATTAACTGCTTTCTTTTTTGCTGCAAAAGAACTCATAATCCTTCAGCTTATCAATTTTGGGGTTCGTACCACATAATACACAGGTTGGATCCTTCTCAATATCTACTAAGTTAAATTCAAGCTCAGCACTGTCTACAAGAAGCAGCTTATTTTCCAATGATTCTTGAAGCCCCAAAAAGTGTTTTATTACCTCTGCAGCCTGAAGAAAGCCCATAAGGCCAGGCAGTGGACCTAGTACTCCTGTTTCTGAGCAGGAAGGTACAGGGCCTTTACTGTCGGTTTCAGGGAAGGTGCATCGATAGCAGGGGCCCTTATCGGGAATGATCTTTGTGGTAAGCCCTATAAAGCCCAGTACGCCAGCTTCCACAAATGGCTTTTTCATAAAATAGCAGGCATCATTTAAAAGGTATCTGGTAGGAAGATTGTCGAGTCCATCAACTATGATATCATATTCCTTTATAAGCTCTATTGCATTGTCCGCTGTAAATCTATCGTTGTATATATCGATACGAATATCCTTATTTAGTCCGGTAAGAAAATGCTTTGCCGACTCAACCTTAGGAATTCCGATTCGACTTACAGAGTGTAAGATCTGCCTGTTAAGGTTACTTGCTTCAACTACATCGTAATCTATTAAGCCTATTCTTCCTATGCCTGAGTTAGCCAGAGCAAACGCGTTAGGAGAGCCAAGTCCTCCGCTGCCAACGATAAAGACGCTATGCTCTTTCAAGCTTTTTTTATCTGAGTTCTTTAAAACTAAATGCAAAGCATCAGAAGCTTTGAAGCTGCCATAATAGAATTCGGCAGTAACGGCATTAAAGAAGAGGGTATCACTATGTTTTTCGCCAATACCCAGGATGGCCTTAATAGCTTCTATGACTGACAGAACGCCTGTAATACACTTTGCTATATATGAAAAAACCTCTCCTGAAGCAGTAAGCTCAAACATCGGCTTTAAGTCTTCAACAGCAGCTTCAGTAGAAGCTATACAATCCATACCTTTTATTGCTCCACAATAATTGCTGCTTGCGGCAATTATTATTTGAGCTGAGACTGAGGAGGGAAGGCTGCATAAGCCTGCACTCAAAGCTTCCAGACTAGCATAATGCATAAGCACTACATCGTGATTATTCACGCTTATTTGAGAGTAGGAAGTATATAAATGTATATTAAGGTCAGGGTTCAAATCCTTCAAATTTGAGGCTAAAAGATCAAATTCAGTGCTGTCAGAGAAGCAGCAGTCTACATTGCTTATGCCTGAAGCCACAAGGTAGTAGAGTAACGCAGTAGAGTCACAGCTTCTTTGGCCGCATACGAGGACAGCTGACTCAATAAGCTTCTTTTGGCCAGGGCCACCAATCTCCTGCATAATAATATGTCTCATATATCTTTGAATCTTGTCTTTGCTAATAATCACCTTGATGCACCTCTCTAGCTAGATTGTTTTTTATTCTTATAGTCTTGAATCGCATTATGAAGAGCAGTTGCCGCAATATTTGAGCACAGCAGCTTGCTTTCTGGTAATCCACCCAAAGCATTTGCAACATCTTCATTTGTTATATTCATTGCTTCGGCTATAGACTTGCCCATGGCCAGCTCCGTAAGCATGCTTCCTGCAGCTATTGCAGCACCGCAGCCAAACACCTTGTATTTAATATCTTCAATAATATCAACAGATACCTTTACGTATACAGTAATTTTATCCCCATCTACCGGGTTTCCAATATGACCTTCGCCATCAGCGTTAACAAGTGTTCCTATATTGCGTGGGTTAGACAAATGATCAAGTACAGTATCATTATACATTTTGCTTCCCCCCTAAAAAATCATTCTATTACATTAATTTTATCATAATTTTGGTATTAATGCATGTAAATGAGAATATCAAGACTAAAATCAGCATTTGGGATATATATCCATTGATTTGCCAATTTATTTTAGTTAAAATAAGGACAGGCAGAAGATAGCTGAATCCTTGCCAGAGCGGGGGACCTAATTTTGGGGTGTATGGCGATTTATTAAGTACTTCATACTTAATAAATCACTTAGGGTAAACTCTCAGCCCGAACCCGTCAACTAACCTCGTAAGCTATAAAATAGTAAGTGTCTGTGCTTGAGGACGCTTTCTAGAAAAGAGAGGAGAAAGAATGAAAAAAAGAAAAATACTAGTCATATTGCTTGCAGTTGTACTTTTGCTGTCAACCATAACATTGGGGTATGCTGACACTGTACTAAAAAAGGGAGATCGCAGCGATGGGATTAAAAAGCTTCAGGTATTTCTAAAGGAGCTTGGTTATTTTGATGAAGAGCCAACTGGTTACTTTGGAAGCGTCACTGAAGCTGCAGTAAAGGATTTTCAAAAGGACAACGATATTAAGGCAGATGGAAAGGTAGGACCAAAGACCCTTGAAGCTCTGGTGGCAGCGGGCTATGGAACTGAGACTGAGAGTAATGAAAGTCAAGTAGATAGCAGCTCAGCGGAGCTGGGCAGCTCAGCAGAGCTGGGCAGCTCAGCAGAGCTGGGCAACTCAGTAGAGCTAATGGAATGGTCGGAGGTAGTGGACATATTTAAGCTAAACAGCATTGCCACGGTAACAGATGTTTGGACAGGTAAGAAATACAAGGTAGTGCGTACATACGGACATAACCATGCGGACTGTGAAACCTTAACTGCTGACGATACAAAAATAATGAAGGAAATATGGGGAGGAAAATGGAGCTGGAGCAGAAGACCATCTATTATAGAGGTCAATGGAGTAAGAATAGCAGCTTCCATTGCAGCAATGCCCCATGCAGGTGTAGACAGCAAGCCTGCAAATACTACCGTTGCAAATAGAAGCGGGGGATACAAAAAAGGAACAAATCTTGATAAAATAAAGAAAAACAACATGGATGGTGTTTTTGACGTCCACTTCCTGGGAAGTAAGACCCATGGAACTGGCAAGGTAGACAAGAAACACCAGGAAATGGTGAAAAAGGCGGCAGGGAAATAAGCTTTAACAGAGTTTTATGAGAATAGCATTAAGCAAATACTGACAAACCGAAGGTAATCTTCGGTTTGTTTTTTTGTTAATTAATACACAATGTTCAAATATTGACAAAATGATACATTGCCTCTATAATTAATTATGTTAGTGAGCGATAACTAATTAGACGTACAAACTGATATATATTTAACTATGAGAGGAGTGATTTATGTGGGAGACAATGAACAAATAGAAGTTTTCGATGAAGAGGATACTCAAAAAGGCAAATTTCTGACTTTTACTATTGGGAAAGAGTCTTATGGAATTGAAATCAGGTATGTGACAGAAATAATCGGAATACAGCCAGTTGCTGAAATACCAGAGCTTCCGAACTATATAATGGGAATAATAAATCTTAGAGGTAAAATTATTCCCGTTATGGATGTAAGATTACGCTTCAAAAAGGATTTTAAAGTGTATAATGACAGAACCTGTATTATAGTAGTAGAAATAGAAGATATTTCAGTAGGTCTTATAGTTGATAATGTTTCAGAGGTAACAAATATACCGGAAGAAAACCTGGTAAGTCCACCAGACGTAGGAAGCGGATTTAACAACAGATATATTAAGTGCATAGGCAAGGTTGGTAATGAAGTAAAGCTGATACTGGACTGTAATAAGCTTTTAAATGAAGATGAAATAGGAAATCTGTCAGCAGTAATATAACGGAGTATCAAACTTAACACTACAAATATAACTAAGGGGGCATATATATGAAGTGGTATTATAACCTAAGAATTGCTACAAAGTTAATTAGTGCATTCATTATAGTTGCAATCATAGCAGGAGCGGTGGGTGTCATTGGAATAATAAATATTAAAACCATAGATCAAGCAGATACAGAGCTATATGAGAAAAACACTGTACCAATAGCAGAGATAGCACAAATGGCAAAGATGTTTCAGCGGATACGTGTAAATACAAGAGATATGATTCTTGAAAATGACATTGAATTAATTAATCAAAGATATGATACAATTAAGCAGTTAATTGCGGATATCAGTGTATTAGCAGATGAGTTTTCAAAGGGTATGGAGACTGACGAAGAGAAGAATGTTTTTGGTGCTTTTTTGGAAACAAGAAAGGAGTTTGACTCTCATCTTACAAAGCTGCTTGAGCTTTGCAGACAGAACTTGGATTATGAAGCTTTTGAACTTCTAAAGGGGGATATGAGACAATCAGCTGATTTGCAGGGCGACTTGATTGACCAGCTAGGTGAGCTGAATGTTAAGTATGCCGGAGAAAAGGCTACGTCTAACACTGCAACAGCTAATAAAGCAACAACTACAATGATAGCTCTTGTGGCTGGGGGAATGTTTTTAGCATTAGGCTTAGGAATATTCATATCCAGAATTATAAGCAAACCCATCAAGGAAATTGTTGTAGCAGCAGGTAAAATCGCTGAGGGGGATCTCAATGTTGATATTAAAATAAACACAAAGGATGAGGTGGGAATCCTCGCCAGGGCTTTCGATGCCATGGCGGAAAACATCAATGAGGCAATGTCAAATATAAACACAGCAGCAGAACAGGTTGCTTCTGGTGCTGGCCAAATATCCGATACAAGCATAGCACTTTCCCAAGGAGCTTCCGAGCAAGCTAGTACTATAGAAGAGCTTACTGCTTCCATGGAGGAGATATCATCTCAGACAAAGCAGAATGCAGTGAATGCAAATGAAGCTAATGAGCTTGCGGTAACTGCAAAGAATGATGCGGTGCAGGGCAACATACAGATGGCAGAGATGTTAAAATCTATGGCTGAGATAAATGATTCATCAAGCAGTATATCAAAGATAATAAAGGTAATTGATGAAATAGCCTTCCAAACTAATTTATTAGCGCTTAACGCAGCTGTAGAAGCAGCAAGAGCCGGTCAGCATGGTAAAGGCTTTGCTGTTGTAGCTGAGGAGGTTAGAAATCTTGCAGCAAGGTCAGCGAGTGCAGCAAAGGAAACCACCTCAATGATAGAGGGATCAATAAAGAAGGTAACAGACGGAACTAAGATAGCTAATGAAACTGCAGCAGCTCTAAATAAGATTGTAGATCGAGTTACTAAGGCTGCAGAGCTGGTTGGGCATATAGCAGTATCCTCAAATGAACAGGCTGCAGGTATAAGTCAGATTAACCAAGGAATAATGGAGGTTTCTCAGGTTACACAGAACAACTCTGCTACCTCCGAAGAAAGTGCAGCAGCAAGCGAGGAGCTATCAGGACAAGCAGAAATGCTGAGAGAGCAGGTATTGAAATTTAAGCTTAGACGAGCAAGCACAGCTGGTAGGGATTATGGAGATTTCAGCCCAGAAATACTTAGGGCTCTGGAAAAGATGGCCGAATCAAGAAATGATAAAGCTGGAGCAAAGCACGAAGCAAAGTCAGATAAGAGAGGTAAAGTAAAGATAGACCTAAGCGATAAAGAGTTTGGAAAGTACTAATAAAAGTAGAAGATGAGATTTAAGGGAGCAGAGTGCTCCCTTAAATGATTTTTGGTTGAATGCAAGCTCATGCATATAAAGGATAATGTGGTTTTTTGTCGAATATATATAGATTATACTCAGTGTAAATCAGGCCTTTGCCTAAAGGGGGATGAAATATGTTTGGGATTATGAGTAATATAACAATTAAAGGAAAGCTCATTATTTTAATAGTTCTTACACTTGTTGCAATTTCTTTGTTAAGTGTATTATCCAGCGTCGGAATGGCTGAGCTGAGCAAGTATCATGATATATCATATAAAAGAGCGAGAGACTCAATCCTAGGAGAGGATGCTGTCTCAATAGGTGATGATCTGTATGTAGTTATTGCAGATGCAATAATAAAAGAGGACTTGGTAATGGCTAAGAGAGCTTGGGAGTCAATCAAAAAGGAAAAGGCTGAACAGCTTGAAAAGGTTTCTGCCCTGGCTGACAGTGATCAGGAAAGAGCACTTATGGCTGTGGCTAAAAAGCAGCTTGAGATTATTATTAACAGCTATGAAGGAAGCATTTTACCTATATTAGAAAGCAATGATGAAAGAAAAGCAGCTAAGATAAAGATGGAGGTAAGTGTTATCGAGTTTGCAATAGGGCAAATAGAGGAGCTAATGAAGAGATACAATGAAGCCCTAGCCGAAGATACAGCTGCTGCAAATAATAATTTTAGGCAGGTAAAAGAAGATACAATGAAGTTAAACACCATAATAGCGATGCTAACAACTATACTTATTGTATCCATTGCATCTTTGATAGCAGTTGATATTAGCAAAAAGGTAAAGCTGGTGCTAAAGCATTTAAGCGCTGTAGCAAAGGGAGATTTCAGTATAGACTTTACAAAGCAGCAGCTGAAGGCAAAGGATGAGATTGGAGATATAATAAGGGCAACAAGCACTATGCAAAACTCAGTTAGAGAAATAATAAAGAGTGTAAATGCTGAATCGGAAAATGTAAAAATGATAGTAGATAATATAAATGGATATATAGCAAGCCTTACAAGTACACTTCAGGATGTCTCTGCTGCCACTGAAGAGCTGTCTGCAGGTATGCAGGAAACAGCTGCTTCAACCGAGGAAATGAATGCGGTGTCAGTTGAGATAGAACGTGCCTGCGAGACTATGGCTGATAAGGCTGTTAGCGGAGAAGGAAAGGCAAACGAAATCAGTGAAAGAGCAATTGATTTAAAGCAAAGTGCAGTGGTTTCACAAAGAAGTACAGGAGCTATGTACTCTGAGGTTAAGGAAAAGCTGGAGAAAGCTTTAGAGCAATCAAAGGCTATAGAGCAGATAAATGTACTTTCAAGTACTATAATGGAAATAACAGAGCAGACTAACCTTCTAGCTTTAAATGCAGCTATAGAAGCAGCGAGAGCAGGAGAGGCAGGAAGAGGCTTCTCTGTGGTAGCGGATGAGATAAGAAAGCTTGCTGAGCATTCACAAAATGCAGTTGCAGAAATCAGGAAGGTTACAGAAACAATGGTGATTGCTGTTTCAAACCTTAAGAATCAAACCACAAAAATGCTTGATTTTGTTGACAAGCAGGTTATAGACGACTATAAGAGGTTTGTTGGAACTGGTGAACAATATGATAATGACGCTTCATATGTAAAGGTTTTAGTGAGCAGCTTTAGCGCTACCACCGGCGAGCTTTTGACATCAATAAATAACTTAACAAAATCCATAAATGAGGTTACAACGGCTGCCAGTGAAGGCGCTGAGGGTGTAAGTGAAATAGCTGAGAAGGGAAGCATGATACTGGAAGAGGCCGGAAGTATACTAACAGAGGTAGAAAAAGCAAAGCGCAGCGTGGATAATCTAACCGAATCCATATCAAAAATTAAAATGTAGGATTACAAGAATTCAGCCTATAGTTGAAGAAGCTCAACTATAGGCTGTTATGCTAAACTATGACCAAATAAGGTATTTAAGAAGTAAAGGCACGCCACCCAGTATAAGGCTTGCGAGAGCCAAATTATAGTCCGCTTTTAGGATATCGCTTCTGCGAAATACCCCATACAAGCCTATACATACAGCAATAAGATTAAAAGGAACTGCCAACCATCCAACCAGAGGTATTATCCCTACTATAAAGCTAATCAAACCAATTATTAAGCCTATCAAAAACATTTTTGCCCCTCCCTTAAGTATCATTTCAATAATATATACGTTAAAAAATGGCATATAGTTTTATTTTTTATATTAATATTTACAGATAGTATATTCCGATGCTATAATAAGGGTATACCGTATGGGGGTACGGGTAAGGAGGAAATATGAAAAAATATTTTATAATAATAGCTGTTATAGCCGCAGTATCCTTGACGTTGCTGGGCTGCAGCACCAATTTGACTTTTAAAAATGGCGAAAGCAATGGTAGATCAAATTATGTCAATAATAATAATGATGATAATGGAGATGAGGAAGCTATGGTAAAAAAAATAACACCGGAAGAGGCTAAGAAGCTTATGGAGACAAGAGCAGAGACGGTGCTTTTGGATGTACGTACCCAGGCGGAATATGAGGAAAAGCATATACCCAATAGTGTTTTAATACCACTTGATACGATACCTAAGCAGGTTGAGCTCCAACTGTCTGACAAAAATGTTCCCATTCTGGTTTACTGCAGAAGTGGAAACAGAAGCAAAACTGCTGCTGCCATACTGGTGAAGCTTGGTTATAAGGATGTATATGACCTGGGAGGCATAATGAGCTGGCCATTTGAAACTAAAAAAGGAAAGTAAAATGTTTTACAAAAAGTGTTAATAATAATTATTGACACTTTTTTATAATTATAGTAATATAATATCATATAAAACATATAGGATTAGTTGGGTATTAAACTGACGGAGGTGATAGATTGAAGATTTCAACTAAGGGAAGGTATGGACTAAGGGCCATGCTGGAGCTAGCCATCAGCTCACTTGGTGAGCATGTCCCCCTAAAAATAATTGCAGAAAAGCAAAACATATCTGAGAGCTATCTGGAGCAGGTTTTTTCTACATTAAAAAAAGCAGGGCTGGTTAACAGTATAAAGGGAGCACAGGGTGGATACATACTCTCAAGACAGCCGGAGGAGCTTAG
>CALJSV010000205.1 GCA_937976095.1 uncultured Clostridia bacterium
TGGTTACAGAGTATATAATTCTTTCACAAATATTTGTTACATGATCTGCAACTCTTTCAAGATACTTACTTACAAACAGAAAATGTGTTGCCTGAGATATTTTCTTTGGATCCTCCATCATTATAAGCAGCAGCTCTCTGAATATCTGTGCATGCAAGGCATCAACCTCATCATCTCTCTTTGAGATTTCCTTTGCCTTTTCTACATCCTGACGAACATATGCATCTATACTATCCTTTACCATGCTGCTTGCAAGCTCGCCCATTCTGGGAATATCAATCAGCTCCTTAATATATACCTCATCTGCAAGCTTAATAGTTATTTTCGAAATATCGGCTGCATGATCTGCTATACGCTCAAGATCTGTTATTATCCTAAGTGCCGTAGCAATAATTCTCAAATCCTTTGCCAAAGGCTGCTGAAGCGCTATCAGCTTAAAGCACTTCTCTTCTATTTCCACTTCCATCCTGTCTGGTATATCATCGTTTTCTATAACCTTTTTTGCCAGCTCAGTATCCTGATGCTTTAGAGCGTATATTGAGTTCAGCAGTGCTTCCTCTACTATACTGCTCATCTTCAATAGCATTAACTGAAGCTCCTGAAGCTCCTTATCAAAATGATTCCTGGTCATAATTTCCCTCCGATCTATTTTTATATTAACCAAATCTTCCTGTTATATAATCCTCTGTGCGCTTGTCTCTCGGCTTGTAGAAAATGTTTTCTGTCTTATCGCTCTCTATTATTTCTCCGTTTAAAAAGAATGAAGTAAAATCAGAAATCCTTCCTGCCTGCTGCATGTTATGTGTAACTATTACAACTGTATACTCCTTCTTAAGCTGCTCCATAAGATCCTCTATTTTTAAGGTAGATGCAGGATCAAGCGCCGAAGTGGGCTCATCCATAAGAAGTACTTCCGGCTCAACTGCCAGCACCCTTGCAATACAGAGCCTTTGCTGCTGTCCACCGGAAAGGCCCAAGGCAGGCTTATGTAGTCTGTCCTTAACTTCCTCCCAAAGTGCAGCACCTCTCAGACTTTTTTCAACTATAGCATCTAAGACCTTTTTATCCTTGGCACCGTGAATTTTGGGTCCATATATAACATTTTCATAAATTGACATAGGGAATGGGTTCGGCTTCTGAAAAACCATGCCCACTCTCTTTCTTAGCTCTATTACATCGCACTTCTTTATATCAATGCCCTCCAGAGAGATTTCTCCAGTAATAGTAACATTATCAATAAGGTCGTTCATTCTGTTCAGGGTTCTTATAAAGGTTGACTTTCCACAGCCTGAAGGTCCGATTAGCGCAGTAACTGCATTTTCAGTTATATCAATATTGACATCCTTCAGGGCATGAAAATCGCCGTAATGAAGGTTCAAGTGGTTAATTTTCATTTTCAGACTCATATCTCTTCTCCTCTCGGTCTTTTGACAATTATGACTTTACTCTGTCCTGATATTTGTTTCTAAGAATTATGGCTATGGAGTTTATTAAGAGTAGTACTGCAAGCAAAACAACTATTCCCGCTGCAGCAACATTTTGGAATTCAGCCTGAGGCTTTCCGGTCCAGCTGTAAATCTGCAATGGAATTGTAGTAAAGGAATCCATTATCCCCCCGGGCACAAACGAAATAAAAGCAGCTGCACCAACCATAATCATAGGGGCTGTCTCTCCAATAGCTCTTGCTATAGCAAGAATAGTACCTGTAAGTATGCCCGAGGATGCATATGGAAGTACAACTCCAGTAATCGTCTGCCATTGCGTAGCACCAAGGGCATAAGAGCCATGACGCATTGAAGAAGGGACACTTCTTATAGCCTCCTGTGCTGCTACGATAAGTACAGGAAGTATTAGTATTGTCATTGTTAGAGCGCCCGAAAGTATGCTTCTGCCAAATCCCCACTGCCTAACAAACACAGCCAGTCCCAACATACCATAAATAATCGAAGGAACTCCCGCCAGGTTTGAGATATTTATTTGTATCAGCTCTTTAAGCCACCCTTTTTTGGAGTACTCCTCCAAATAAATAGCTGCTCCTATTCCCAGAGGAAAGGATATAATTGCCGTAAGACCTATCACCCATAAGGTGCCGAGTATACCAGCCTTTATACCTGACTTTGCAGGAAACCTCGAGGGTAAGCTGCTAAGAAAATTCCAGTTCAGCCAACCTATGCTTTTACTAAAAACGCTTATAAGCAGTGCAGCTAAAACAGCTATAGTAGTCAATGTACATATAAGTATTATTGCATAGAATATCTGGCTCTTTAGCTTACGTGATTTCATATTAGTAGTATTTATACTCATCAGTCATATACCCTCCTGAACTTTTTAACAATCAGCATTGATATGATGTTCATAAGCAGTGTCATCATAAAAAGCACCATACCTGCAGCAAATATAGTTCTTGACTCTATGCTTCCCCTTGGCGTATCACCCATGCTGACCTGAACTATATAGCCTGTAATTGTTTGTATGCTTTCCAATGGATTAAGCGTAAGCTTTGGAGTAGAACCAGCAGCAAGCGCTACTATCATAGTCTCACCTATAGCTCTTGATATTGCTAATATAAAGGAAGCAAGTATACTTGACAGTGCTGATGGAATAACAATTTTTGTTACTACCTCAAACTTTGTTGAGCCTATAGCAAAAGCACCATGTCTCAAGGCATTAGGCACTGCCTTCATAGCATCCTCGCTAAGTGATGCTACCATTGGAATTGTCATTATTCCAACTGCTATACTTGCACTGGCTGCATTAAAAATATTAGTCTGTGGAATCAGCCTTTGAAGTATTGGTGTTATTGTAACAAGTGCAAAGTACCCATAAACTATAGTAGGGATACCTGCTAAAATCTCTAAAACAGGCTTTAGGATCTTTCTCGTCCTGTTTCCTGCATACTCACTCAGAAAAACTGCACTGGCAAGCCCAATGGGAATTGATATAAGGCTTGCACCAGCCGTTATAAGTAATGTACCGCATATTAGAGGGAGAATTCCAAAATGCTTTGGTTCCAGTAGAGGTGTCCACCTTGTATCAGTAAAAAACTCTACTATAGATACTTCTTTAAAAAATGAAACTGTTTCACCTAACAGTGAAAATACTATTGCTATTGTCGTTATGACAGAAATTGCAGCAAATAGCAGCAGAATACGCTTGATCACATTGTCAACAAGCTTGTTATAATTCAAATTTCTCCTGCTTATATCGGCTTTCTGTTTTGTCTGTAAGCTTTGCAAGTTTACACCCCCATAATCTACACTAAAGACTTAACATGCAGAGATGACGAAAGCTTTTTAGAGCCTTCGCCAGCATCTGCAATATGAAGTTATTTCAGCTTGTTTAGTTCTTCCTTATATTGTGCCTCAGGAAGCTTTACATAACCAACCTCAGGTACAAGCTCCTTTCCAACTGTCAGCATGTACTCTACATATGCCTTAACCTCAGGTCTTTCTGCTAAAGCCTTCTTGTTGACATACACAAACATCGGTCTTGACAGTGGCGAATATGTTCCATTTTCTATTGTTTCAAAGGTAGGTTCAACAGGACCTTTTCCACCATCTATTTTCACTATCTTGAGCTTATCTTTGTTTTCCATGTAATATGCAAATCCAAAGAAGCCTAAGGAATTTTTGTCACCTGCTATACCCTGTACAAGCACGTTGTCATCTTCACTAGCTGTAAAGTCAGGTCTAATTGCTCCAGACTTTCCATTTATAGCTTCTGTAAAGTAATCGAAGGTACCTGAGTCAGTTCCTGGTGCGTAAAGCTTTATTTCCTCTGCTGGCCATTCAGCTCTAACATCCTTCCAAGTCTTTACTGTACTGTCTGGCGCCCAGATTTTTTTCAGCTCATCAACTGTCAGATAATCCACCCATGTATTTGCCGGATTTACAAGTACCGATAGTCCGTCATAAGCTACACTTAGCTCTATATATTCCACTCCTGCTTCTTTCGCCTTTGCTATTTCCTTATCCTTAATATGTCTTGACGCATTGCTCATTATTGTTTCTCCTGCGAAAAACTTTTCAAAGCCACCGCCTGTACCAGAGAAGCCAACTGTTATCTTAACGCTTTTATTTTCCTTCATAAACTCTTCTGCAATCGCTTCAGCTATTGGAAAAACTGTACTTGATCCATCAATCGATATTGTTCCCGTTAATTCTACAGCTTTGTTTTCTCCGGTTGCTGCGTTAGCGTCTCCAGCCGCTGTCTCATTCTTCCCGCAAGCAACTGCACCAATCATCATTGTAAATGCCAGTATTAATACCAGAACCTTTTTTAAATTCATTTTTTATATTCCTCCCTTATTTCTCGGTAGCGTCAAGTTTGACACTACCAATTTCTCACTTCATTTTTTTGTTTTATACCTTACATATATAACTATACATGGTCTCTGTTAACTCACTATAAAGTGATTGTTAAGCATATGCGAAGCAATTGTTAATTCCAAGTTAAGTACTTGTCCAATTATTGATGTTGCACTCTTTTATTTTAAAGCAAGCAATATATTCTCTTAGGTTGTTTGATATATCTTTTATTGAATTTGCATTCTTTGAAAGACTTTCTACAATATTAAGATGCTCAGCTACGACTTCTTTTGTATCTTTAGCTATGCTCAAGTTTTGCTCCGATAGTTCAGCAATGCACTTCATAGTATCATCAACACTGTCTCTTTTCATATTTAATCTTTGTATATCATCTGTAATATACTTAAGGAGCCTGTTTATTTCATCAACCTTATCAATAACATTATGAAATGCTTTCTCAGTAACACCAATGCATGTATTTTGGTTATCAATCAAAAATTTGATTTCACTTATATCTGATAATACAACCTGCATCTTAGAAAATATACTATTTATGTTTAGATCAATTTCTTCTGTCTTACTTGATGTCATTACAGCTAGCTTTTTGATTTCTTCGGCAACGACCATAAAGCCTTTTCCACTGTCACCAGCTCTTGCTGCCTCAATTGTAGCATTTAGAGATAGTAGGTTTATCTGTTTAGTAATTGATTTTATTGTATCTGTAATCCCATTTATCTGTTTCAACTCTTCTGATAGGCAGTTTACATCAGTGTTGATTTCATTCATTAAGCTGTTGCTTTTACTTGCTTGTCCGATTAATGCTTCTAATTCTCCTAATCCATTATCAATATAGGAATTGATTTCATTAGACTCATGATTTACTCTTTCTGTGTACTTCCTCATATCTGAAAACTCTTTTGTGAAGTCCTTAATAACCATTTCTCCTGTTCTTATAATACTCTGCTGTTGGATTGAGCATTCTAAAACAGTGTCTATTGTTGATAAAACTTCATTGTTAAGCTCATCACTACTTCTTGATTCAGCCTTCAACTGATGCGATACATTCTCCAAGATTTCTGAAGTAGTATATGTATTTGAAATAATGCTTCTAAGTCGTCCTACCATATTATTGAAGTTGTCTCTCAAACTGCTAAGCTCACACCGTGTTTTAAAACTTGCTTCTATTGATAAGTCTCCACTTTCAACCTTTTGCATATAATCAATAATATTTCGAATTGGCACAGAGATAGAGTTTGAGTAGATTAAGGCTATTATGAATATAAGTACTACAAGGATTAAAATTGCTATAATTATTAACTTATTGAAGCTTACTATCTCCTTATTGTACTCTGTAGTGTGCATGAACGTCATAACTGTCCACTGTGCTTTTTCTATATTGGATTCATATATATAAGCAGGTATTCCATTAATATCTACTATATTGCTATTGCCTTTGGCAATGTTAGAAGTATCAGGTCTCTGCACAATAGAATTTATATTAGACATTATCAACTCACCTTGCTTAGAATAAAGGATATTGCTGTTCTTATCAACTAAAAAAGCCCCGCCTTTTTCCCCTGTATTTATAAGATCAATAATACTTGTAAACTGCTGTATATCAAAATACAGTACAATTATTCCTAGTATCCTATCTGAGCTTTTTATCGAATACGCCACTGGCAGTACCGTTCTTTCATCCTTTGATTTATATGCAGCACCTATTGCAATTTCCTTTCCTTCTATAACTTCATTATAATAATCTGTTTTAGATATACTGCTATCTAATCTTCTATGCTTTATGCTTAAGGTATCCATAATAACCTTTCCGCTTTTGTCAGTCATAATAATAGATTCATACAAATCTTTAGATTCTTTCACTACATTTTCAAAGGTCATAAGCGCTGTATTGTATCTTACAATATCCTTAATCTCACCATTACTGTTATACTCCTCAAGAATTACATTATTTGATGACATACTTGAGAGACTCTTAAGCTGATTTACAGAACCTTCTATTTTACTTTCTATACTTACTACTGCCATTTGATTTATGTTCTCCATAAGACTTTGCTTTTGCAGCCTTATCTGCGGGAAAAGCAGCGAATACATAAACAGCGCAAGTACAAGAATAGGAATTATTGAAATCGTGCTGAAAATAAACACAATTTCATGCCTCAAAGCTCTGTTTTTCGTTTTCCCAAATACCGCCCCCAGCTTATTATGCTTTTTACTATTTAGATATCTTATCACTTCGTTAACCTCCATAAATACTATCCTTATCTTAATTATATTAAAGCGTTGTTAAGCGAATAAGTATTCATAGTTAACTAATGGTTAATTTTATGTCAAAGTATTGTGTGGATAGAGAGCTTTGTAAATACAGCTGTATTGCTTGGTGTCTATAATAGAGGCCGTTTGGTAAGAGTTAATTGCTAAAGTAGTTACCGTAAGCTCTGTCTGTCAAGTAATCCATAGTAAAGAAGGCTATTGGTACAAAATATGACCAATAGCCTTCTAAATTATTCAATCGGCAAAATTATTGTAAACTTGGTACCCTTTCCAACTGTGCTCTCAACTTCGATTTCACCATCGAAAAGCTTAACAATATGCTTGACTATGGCAAGTCCCAGTCCTGTTCCTCCTACCTTCCTGGATCTTGCCTTATCCACTCTGTAAAATCTTTCAAACAGTCTTGGTATATGCTCTTTAGGTATTCCAATTCCATTGTCCTTAATGACTATTACAATACGATTATCCTGATTAATAGTATGAACCTCTACCCTTCCACCTTCAGGGGTATATTTGACAGCGTTGTCAATAAGATTTATAAGCATTTGCTTCAGATTATCACGCTCTCCGTAAATCATCCTTAAATTATCCGCAGCAGTAAAGCTTAGATCAATACTCTTCTTTTCAGCTTGGTTTGAAAGCATAGATACGACCTCTGATATAACACTCTTTACATCTATACTGTCTATCATATATCTTGTTCTTCTGTTTTCAAGCTCAGAAAGAGATAATATATCTGATATGAGTCTATTTAGTCTGTCTGCTTCATCTTCAATTATATTAAGAAATCTTATGGAGGTTTCTTCATCCTCAAGCGCTCCATTCTTCAAGGTTTCTACAAAGCCCTTAATTGAGGTAAGGGGAGTCTTTAGCTCATGTGACACATTTGCAACAAATTCGCTTCGCATCTTCTCGAGTTTTCTAAGCTCTGAAATATCCTGTATTATAATAATTATTCCAATATCATCTTCCTTTTCCATATATCTTATAGGATTGGCATATATCTTTAAAATTTTCTCTTCAGGAAAGCTAATCAGTAATTCTGTATCTATATAATCATTTTCGTTAATTATACTTTTTAGCTGGTCATCCAGCTGGTTATTTCTTATAACCTGAAGTATGTGCTTCCCCGTGACACTTATATCCTCTATCCCTAATAGACTTGCGGCAACAGGATTTATAAACAGTATTCTTTTAGCACTGTCAACTGCTATAATTCCATTTACCACCCCTGATAAAATTGCTTCCATTCTTATGTTTTTTTCTTTTATGCTGCTTATGGTCTCATTTAAGGTTGATGCCATATAGTTTATTGAGCTTGCAAGCTGCCCCATTTCATCCCTTGAGTTCAGTATAATCCTCTTTTCAAACTGTCCTTTACTTATATCAGCAGCTACAATTGTCATTTCCTTCACAGGCTTTGTTATATTGGCTGCCATCCTATAGCCCAATAGCGATGCTACCAGAAGTCCTGTAAATATTGAGATTATAGCACCCACATACAGCTTTGAAACCAGCTGATTTATCTCATATAATGGATTGGACAACCTTAGTACCCCTTGTATTTCACCATTTGTATAGATAGGAAGTGCTATATAAAGCAAGTCTACACCCAGTGTTTGACTATACCTTTTTGAAATTCCCGTCTGCCCATTGTAGGCTGCAACTATTTCAGGCCTGCCGGAGTGGTTATCCATTGCCGACCAGTCCTTCTCTGTATCTCCAAGCACCTTACCCTCAGAATCAATAATAGTTATTCTGGAATTTACAAGTCCCTTAACTCTACGAAGATAATCATCCATGTCAGCACCAGCATACTTAATAAGCCGCTCACCCTCAAGCTCTCTAATAAGAAAAGCATTTGAAATAAGCCTTCTCTCAATAATATCATTATAATGCTCCTGAATAATTCTTACTGATAAAAAGCCGGATATTATGACGCCAACCAGCAGAACAACAACAAAATTAAAAAATATCTTCCTTTGCACCAAATCACCTGCTTCTACATTTCATTGTTCTCGTTTATCCTATAGCCTACACCTCTTATTGTCTCTATAAACTGGTTAGCATTTTCGTCATTCTCAATTTTTTGCCTCAAATGTCTGATATGGACGTCTACGGTCCTTGTCTCACCTATATAATCATAGCCCCACACCTTATCAAGCAAAAAATCCCTGGTTAGTACCTTACCTTGATTTTCGGCAAGTATCTTTAACAGCTCAAACTCCTTAAGAGTCAGCACCAGCTTCTCTCCGAATTTTTTTGCTTCATATTTTTCTTTATCTATCTCGATGTTTCCTACCCTTATTATATTTGTACTTTCCTCCTGAGCCTTTCTTTCATCCTCATGCTCATCGACTCTCCTTAGTCTTGCTCTTATTCTCGCAACAAGCTCCTTAACACTAAAGGGCTTAGTTATATAATCATCAGCACCAAGCTCCAGCCCAAGCACCTTATCAAACTCCTCAGACTTTGCTGTAAGAATCAATACTGGAATTTTTTTCGTTCGTTTAT
The DNA here is from genome assembly GCA_937976095.1 of uncultured Clostridia bacterium. Classification (GTDB taxonomy): domain Bacteria; phylum Bacillota; class Clostridia; order Lutisporales; family Lutisporaceae; genus CALGKJ01. The sequence continues at coordinate 9,111 of CALJSV010000205.1, forward strand.
CCGATTTGAGTCTTTTACAAACCTCGAGTCCATCAAGGCCAGGCAGCATGAGATCCAGTAAAATGAGATCCGGTGAATTAGCTATAGCTTCGTTTATACCGTCTAGTCCATTGTCAACTACAGCAACCTTATAGGAGTTTTTCTCCAGGTTGTATTTAATAAGCTCTTGAATATGAAGCTCATCCTCAATAACAAGTATTTTGTAATTCACTTATAAATTCCTCCCTTAATAAGCTCATTGTACACATTATGGCTTTAGCTCTATTATTGCCGAAAGGCTGCCTCTACTTTCACCTTGCCTTCTATGTGAAAAAAACAAATCCTCATTGCATTTAGTACACATCCCGCATATAGTAATATTACTTTCGGGTACACCTTGCTCCAGCAAGGACTGGAAATTTGCATGCCAAAGATCTATATGGTATTTCCCATTTGGCTTTGCTGATGTAAACTCGTTATATTTATAATAGCTGTTTTTAAAGCTTTCGTATACCTCCTGACCTACCTCAAAGCACTCCTTCTCAATGGATGGTCCAATTCCTACAAGACAGTCCTCTGGAGATGTCCCAAAGCTTTCCTCCATCTTACTTATAGTCTTTGCAGCGATTTTTAGAACAGTCCCCTTCCATCCGGCATGCACAAGCGCAATTACACTCTTCGCTTTATCAAGTATGAATATCGGTACGCAATCAGCATAGAAGGTCATTAGCGGTACACCAGGTACATTAGTTATAAGAGCATCTATGCATTTAATATCACTGCTCCTTGTTAAGCCCTTTCCAATATCCTTCTCATCAACTACCAGTATCTTGTCATCATGCACCTGATCAGACAAAACCAGTCTCTTGTAATCAATATCTATAGCACTGCAAACTATGCTAAGGTTCTCCTTAACATTATCAGTGCTGTCCGTTTTACTTGGAGATGTATTCAAGCTGCTGTAAACCCCTGTGCTTACACCTCCCTTTCTTGTAGTAAAGCCATGTCTTACAAGCTCAGTCTCTTCAAAGGAAGGAATAGTAAGATATATCAGCTCTCCTTTTTGGTTAAGCTTAAAACCTGTTTCTATAGTTATCACTCCCTGCGTCTATATACTCTAATGTTATTACTTTTAATAACATTAATCAATATTACAAAAAAGAATAAAGACCCTCTTTCGAGAATCTTTACCTAAAGTTAACGAGCATTTAACTTGCTTTCCATTTCTCTTATTCTGTTTTCAAGCTCGGTTATCTTATCCTCTAATATATCAGGCAGCTCAGTGTGGTCAAGGTCTATTCTTTCATTTATATGAGCCCTTCCTGTCTGATGAGCTGGAACACCCACAGCTGTGCTATATGGAAGTACTTCCTTAACCACTACCGCTCCAGCGCCTATTTTGGAATCATGACCAATTAGTATTGGTCCTAAAACCTTTGCTCCGGAACCAATTGTTACGTTGCTTTCTATTGTCGGATGTCTTTTCCCCTTATGCTTTCCTGTTCCTCCAAGTGTAACACCCTGATATATAGTTACATCGTCACCAACCTCTACTGTCTCGCCTACAACTACACCCATACCATGGTCAATAAAAAATCTTCTTCCTATAACTGCTCCAGGGTGAATCTCTATACCTGTAAAAAACCTGCTTACTTGAGATATTATCCTCGCAGCTAAAAAAATCCTATGCTTATGAAGAAAATGTGCTATTCTATGGTTTATGATTGCATGCAGACCCGGATAGCATAGCATTACCTCAAATACATTCCTTGCAGCAGGGTCTCTTTCAAGAATAGTGCTGATATCCTCCCTTATCTGCCTGAAAAAAGAAAGCTTCTTGCTTTTGTCACTTAAATTGTTTTTCGTTGCATCAAAATTTGATTCCATATTATACCTCCACTTATATTACTTTGTTGATAGGAATTTGGATATTATCTCCCAGAAAAATAAAAAGCCTCTTTACATGTAAAATACATATAAAGAGGCAGCATTACTGCGGTTCCACTCTTCAAAACACTCATAGGATACAAGCATATCCCTGCACTATAACGGGTGCTTCCGTCTAAATCTACTTAAGCAATTTGCTTCGTTTTCGATCAGCGGCTCCTGGACGCACTTTCGACATATACTACTAGAACTGCTTTCAGCCAATGGCAATTCCTCTCTTAAGAAGTATAAATTGTCTACACTTTCCATTCAAAGCCTTTTTAATTCCTACTATTTTAGTATGATTTATTTATATTATATAAACATTTTCCCACTCTGTCAACAAAAAAAACTAAATTATTAATAAGAATTATTGATAAATATTTATTACACAAGCCATTTATGTTTATATCTTATACTATGCGTTTTCCTTCAAAATGCTAATCTCTCTTTCCTCCATAAACTGGTTTGTATATAGTCTGTAATAATAACCCTTCAACCTCATTAGTTGATAGTGATTTCCCTGCTCCGTAATCTTTCCGTCCCTTATTACGAGTATTCTATCTGCCGAGCGTATTGTTGAAAGCCTGTGTGCAATAATGAAGCTTGTTCTGTTTTCCAGAACCTTTTGTATTGCAGTTTGTATGATTTGTTCTGTTTCAGTATCTATTGATGAGGTTGCTTCATCCAAAACGAAAATCTTTGGATTTGCAAGGATTGCTCTCGCGAAGGATATCAGCTGCTTTTCTCCGGTGGATAATCTGTTTCCGCCTTCCCCAACCTCTGTATCATAGACTTTATCAAGCTTCATGATAAACTCATGAGCATTAACAAGCTTAGCGGCCTCCATTATCTCCTCATCCGTAGCACCAAGTCTTCCATATTTAATATTATCCTTAATAGTACCACTAAAAAGGTGTGGAGCTTGTAGCACATAGCCTAAGTTAGACTGAAGCCAAAGCAGTGATCTCTTTCTATAGTCTACACCGTCTATCAGAACTTCTCCCTTAGTAGGCTCATAAAATCTGCATGCTAGGTTAACTATTGTACTCTTTCCAGAGCCGGTTTCACCAACCAGCGCAATAGTTTCTCCTGCCTTAACATCTAGATTGAAGTTTTCCAGCACCTTTTCTCCATCCTTATAGGAGAAGGATACATTCTTAAAGCTTATATTTCCTTTTACCTCCGGCCAGTTCTTGACCAAAGGGTTAAAAGCATCACCATATTTGCCTATTACATCAACAGAGTCATAAATCTCCGGATCTGTTTCAACCATTGTGAGTATTCTTTCTGCTGAAGCCTGTGCAGACTGAAATTCTGCAAATATCCTTGCCAGCTCTCTAACCGGTTCGAAGAACTGTATGCTATACTGCACAAAAAGCATTAGCGTTCCATAGCTTATTGCGCCTGCCATTACGGAATTGCCTCCAAAGGTAAGTGCCATTGCTGTTCCTATGCTTCCCAAGCCAAGTACTATCGGCAGGTAAATGGATGAAAACACAGCCGCCTGAACTGACGATGAACGCATTTCCTTAGTCAGCTCCTGAAACTCTTCAAGATTTTTTGCTTCTCTTACTAGTGTCTTTGTAGTTTTAGCTCCCGAAATACCTTCATTGAAAGCTCCGGTGATCTTTGAATTTGTTTTTCTTACTCTTCGATATGCCTTCAATATCTTCTGCTGAAAATATACACTTACAATTGCTAACGCCGGCATTACAGATAGTGTAAGCAGTGCAAGCTTCCAATTCCTAACAAGCATTACACCTGCTATGCCGCACATCATTGTAAGACCCCATACAAAGTCCACCAAGCCCCAAGCTATTGTATCTGCGAGTCTGCCAGTATCTGAGGTCATTCTGGCCATCAGCCATCCAACAGGTGTCTTATCAAAGTAGGAAAAGGAAAGCTCCTGCAAACGTTTAAAGCCTGCTTTTCTTATGTCATAGCAAATGCCCATATCTATCTTTCCCGCTATTGATATAAGCAAAAATACATTTACAGTCTGAATTGCTATCATTGCTGCATATTTTGCAATAAAAACCCCAACCCCATCAAGTGATTTTGTTACTACAAAGTTGTCTATTGCATAGTTTGCCATAAGCGGGAAGGCTACATCTATACCAGCGACACAGATCATTACGAACCCCAATAAAATCATCAGCCTTTTATAAGGCTTAACATATTTCAACAGCTTGAGCCATATCCCAAAGTCGACCTTCTTGCTGTATTCCTGCTCTTGCAGCGTATTCATTTATATCATCTCTCTTCTATATTTTTTTATCAAATTAAGATACTGTCTTCATGATTTCCGGTTGTATATCCTTTTCGCACTCTTCTTCAAGCTCGTTTTGTATAGCCCATATTCTTTGATACAATCCAGGCTGCCCTATAAGCTCATCATGTGTCCCTTGCTGAACAAGCTCACCCTTATCAATAACTATTATAAAATCAGCTTCAGATAAGGTGGTTACTCTATGAGAAATTATAAAGGTGGTTGATTTTTTCGGTCTACTGTTTAGTGCTCTTCTTATTGTTGTATCAGTTTCTGTATCAACAGCACTCAAGGAGTCATCAAAAATCAATATCGGACAGTCCTTTACAAGAGTTCTTGCAATTGCCACTCTCTGCTTTTGACCTCCTGATAGAGTTACACCTCTTTCACCTACAAGAGTTTCGTAGCCCTTTTCAAAGCCCTCAATAACATCATGTATGCAAGCTGTTCTCGCTGAAGCATATACATCCTCTGTATCTGCACCTGGCTTTGCCAATGCAATGTTTTCCTTTACGCTCTTTGAAAACAGAAAAGGCTCTTGAAGCACTATTCCTACGTTTTGTCTCAGCCACTTCTTATTGATCTTTTTAATATCTATTCCATCTATACTGATTTCACCTGATTGGTACTCATAGAGCCTTGGGAGCAGATGCATAAGGGTACTTTTCCCTGAACCTGTCGGACCAAGTATCGCTACTGTTTGACCAGGCTCAACCTTAAAGGAGATACCCTTGATATTTGGTTTTTGCACGTCATAGCCAAAGCTTACATTTTGGAACTCAATACTTCCATTAATCTCAGGCTTAAGCTCATCTTCATTTTCCTGCTCTATGCCAGCATCCAATATTTCAGAAATTCTCTTTAAAGATACTGTAGTCTTACCCATGTCTGTAAGTATTCTGCCCATTTGTCTTATAGGCCATAAAAGCATCGCCTCATAGGTGGTGAAAACCACCAATGTACCAAGAGAAATCAAGTTTTGTGAAGCCATATATGCTCCTGCTACCAGCACTGTACATATCTGCATCATGCAAAGCAAATCAGATAAGGACCAATACCATGCCAAAAGCTTTATTAACTTATACGTAAGGTCTCTGTACTCAGCATTTCTTACATCAAACTTCTCAATTTCATATTGCTGTCTGGCAAAAGCTCTTACAACCCTTACCCCAGTAAGATTTTCCTGTAGTACTGTTGACATTCTGCCCTCTGACTCATCAGAATCCTTAAAAGCCTTCTTAACCTTAATAAAGAAAATTACTGCAAAGCTAAATATTATTGGTACCACTAGCATTGCTATTAATGTCATCCTAACGTTTAAAGATAGCATAACACCTAAAGCCATTGAGAGCATAAATAACGCTCTTCCTATTTCAACAAACTGTACAGCCAAAAATGATCTAATAGTATCAACATCTGAAGTACATCTTTGTATCAAATCTCCAGTCTCTGATTTAACATGATAATCATAGGGCACATGCTGTAGATGATCATATAGCTTTTCCCTAATATTTTTTGCTATTGACTCCGAAGCAACGGCTGACCACTTACCTTTAAAATAAGTAAATAATCCATTCCCAGTGGCTAGCAGTACGATAACCGCACCGCATATCCACAGGTTTTGCATTAGCACAGTCCTACCACCTAAGTAGTCAACTGCTCCCTTTAGCCATTCCGGCACTTCCATAACCTTGTCTCCAATAATAGAGTCAATTGTGACCCTAAGCACCAACGGCGAAGTAAACGAAAACACCGTAGCTAACCCGATGCTCAGTATTGCGCCGATGTACAGAAGCCTATTACCCCTCATAAAGCTCCATAGTAGTTTGAAATTCTTCACTGTCCTCCCTCACTCTCATCTTATTCTGCAGAAAAAATAAAGAACCATAGGAAATCTCTATTACCCATGGTTCTAATAAACTCATACAAAAAGCATAAGGATATAAAAAAGCCACAGGCAATAATATACACTACCTATGGCTCTAACTCACAATTAAATACTGCAGTTAAAAAACAACTGATATAGGTCGTGTACTATTTTTAAAATTATTCTTAACACCAGCAAACATGCCAGCTCTAAACGCGGCTACAAGTATTATTCTCTTCATGAACACGACCTCCTTCTTATAAATTTTGACTACTATACTAGTATATAGACTATTAACTGGAAACACAACCGGTTTTGGTATTTTGTAATACTATT